>JAHJSN010000070.1 GCA_018830445.1 Alphaproteobacteria bacterium
GGGGCCAGCTAGTGCTCCGAACTCTGACATATGGTTCCCTGCCGGGAACCTGAATGTCAGCCCGGAACACTAGGCAACCTGCTGATTGTGTTCTGGATTCACAAACATTTGACGACCTCCACCCGGGAATCAAATGTTTGATCCAGAACACTAGAAGGGTGCGCCCGGGCGCCAGCGAAGCGCGTATGGCATAACTGCGGGCCGTTAGACCAGAGCTGCCGCCTGCTGCCAAGTGAAGAATTCGACATGCGGGGGTCCGGTCTGGCGGGGCTCCGGCAGTTCGACGCGTTGACAATTGTTGTCAGCGTTCCTTATTGCTGTGCAGCCGTGATGCCGTTGGGGTTTCACTGACGGGAATGGTGCGTCTTATGTTCCCATCCCGTTCCACTCGAGACTCTCCGGCCGCACCGTCCGGAATTCAAGTGAAATCCCAGCTGCCGCCAGTTAGCCGGCTGGGTCCTGCCAGCCGCAGGGCTGCTCAATCACCGTCGGCGGGGGTTCCCGTCCGAACTTATGCCTTTCGAGGACTTTAATGCTCTCTCTTGGAACAATCGCCTCCAGGTTTTTTGGTACCTCCAATGAGCGCCAGGTGCGCAAATTCCGACCTGTCGTGGAGGCGATCAACGGGCTCGAGAATGAACTCGAAGCGCTGAGCGACGATGAGCTGCGGCAGCGAACCGAGATCTTCAAGCAGGATATCGCAAACGGCGCGAGCCTCGACGACCTCCTCGTTCCGGCGTTTGCGACGGTCCGGGAAGCGGCCAAGCGGACGCTCGGTCAGCGCCACTTCGATGTCCAGCTGATCGGCGGCATGGTGCTCAACAAGGGCGATATCGCCGAGATGAAGACCGGTGAAGGCAAAACGCTGGTGGCGACCCTTCCGGTCTATCTCAATGCGCTGACGGGGCGGGGTGTCCACGTCGTCACCGTCAACGATTACCTGGCAAGCCGCGACGCCGAATGGATGGGGCAAGTCTATCGTTTCCTGGGGCTGAAGGTCGGCTGCATCGTGCATGGCCTCGACGACGAAGCGCGCAAGGCGCAATACGCCTGCGACGTGACCTATGCAACCAACAACGAACTCGGGTTCGACTACCTTCGCGACAACATGAAGATGAGCGCCGAGGAGATGGCGCAGCGCGGTCATGCCTTCGCGATCGTCGACGAAGTCGACTCGATCCTGATCGACGAAGCACGCACGCCGCTGATCATTTCCGGTCCGCTCGACGACAAGGCCGAGCTCTATGTCGCCATCGACAAGTTCATCCCGGGCTTGCAACCCGAACATTACGAAATCGATGAAAAGCAGCGGCAGGTTGCGCTTTCCGACGAGGGTAACGAATTCATCGAAGGGCTGCTTGCGGAAGCCGGACTGCTCAAGGGGTCGACGCTTTACGACGTCGAGAACGTAACCGTCGTGCACCACGTCAACCAGGCGCTGAGGGCACACAAGCTGTTCCAGCGCGACAAGGATTACATCGTCAAAGGCGGCGAAGTCGTCATCATCGACGAGTTCACGGGCCGCATGATGCCGGGCCGGCGGTATTCGGAAGGTCTCCACCAGGCGCTGGAAGCCAAGGAAGGGGCGGATATCCAGCCCGAAAACCAGACGCTGGCTTCCATCACCTTCCAGAACTACTTCCGCCTTTACGACAAGCTTTCAGGGATGACCGGTACGGCGGCGACGGAAGCTGCCGAATTCATGGACATCTACGGCCTCGACGTGATCGAGATACCGACCAACGTCACAGTCGGGCGGGTGGATGAGGACGACGAGGTCTATCGCACGCAGACCGAAAAATACCGCGCGATCATCATGGAGATCTCGGATGCCGTGCGGCGCGGCCAACCGGTGCTCGTCGGTACGGCGTCGATCGAGAAATCGGAATATCTGTCCGAACTGCTCAAGGACAAAAAATACATCGGCGACCTCGCCAAGAGGATCCTCGACCAGGCCGAGACCTTCAAGTCGCCCAAGGAAGCCGAATACAAGGCGCATCTGGAAGGGATCGGCGAGCATCTCGCCGGGCTGGTGAAGAGTGCCAAATCCGGCAAGCCGCTCATTGATCACAAGGTGCTCAACGCCCGCTACCATGAGCAGGAAGCCAACATCATCGCACAGGCCGGAGTTCCCGCCGCGGTGACGATCGCGACCAACATGGCCGGGCGCGGAACCGACATCCAGCTTGGCGGTAACGTCGAATTCCTGGTGCGCGACTGGCTCGACGAGGAAGCGCGCGCGGGCCGTGAACCTTCGGAAAAGGACATCGCCGCGAAGCGCAGCGAGATCGAAAAGGACGTCGCGGCGAACAAGCGAAAGGCGCTTGAGGCAGGCGGCCTTTATGTGGTTGCCACAGAGCGCCATGAAAGCCGGCGGATCGACAACCAGCTGCGCGGCCGTTCGGGACGTCAGGGCGACCCGGGCCGATCGAAATTCTATCTGGCGCTCGATGATGACCTGATGCGGATCTTCGGGTCCGACAAGATGGATAGCATCTTGAGCAAGCTGGGCATGCAGGAAGGCGAGGCGATCACGCACCGCTGGATGAACAAGTCGCTTGAAATGGCGCAGAAAAAGGTCGAGGCGCGCAACTTCGATGCGCGCAAGCACGTGCTGAAATACGACGACGTGATGAACGACCAGCGCAAGGTGATCTTCGAGCAGCGTCTCGGGATCATGGAAAGCGAGGACGTGTCGGAGATCGTGGCGGATCTGCGCCGGCAAGTGGTCGCAGAACTCGTCAACAAGCATATCCCTGAAAAGGCATATGCCGAGCAGTGGGATACCGAGGGGCTGATAGAAGCCGTGAAGGGCGTCTTCGGCCTCGAATTGCCGGTCAAGGACTGGGCCGACGAAGAAGGCATCGCCGACGAGGAAATCGAAGAGCGGATCAACAAGGCCGTTGACGAGCGCGCTGCGGCGAAGGCCGCGGAAATCGGATCGCAGCTGTTCCGGCAGATCGAGAAGATGGTGCTGTTGCAGACGCTCGATCACTTGTGGCGCGAGCATCTCGTCATGCTCGAACATCTGCGGCAGGTGATCGGTTTCCGCGCCTACGGGCAGCGCGATCCGCTCAATGAATACAAGACGGAAGCCTTCGTGCTGTTCGAAGCTCTGCTGGGCCGCCTGCGCGAAGCCGTCACCGGCCAGCTGATGCACATCGAACTGGCGCCAAACCAGGAAGAAGAATTCCTGCAGCACGACGAACTGCCGCCGATGGAGGCACACCACATCGATGCGACCACCGGGTTCGATGAATTCGAGATGGCCGATGCGGTCATCGAGGGGCGCGCGCATTTCGACGACGGTAGCGACGAGCGGCGCGCTCCCTTGCAGACCCGCAAAGGAGCCGACAAGGTCAACCCCATGGACCCTGCGACCTGGGGCAAGATCTCACGAAATGCGCAGTGTCCTTGCGGCTCGGGCAAGAAATACAAGCACTGCCACGGCAGTAACGGTTAGGTAGACCGGCCATGGCGCATGCGACCGGCCACGGATTCCGGAAGTTGGGCCGTGCCGCGGCGAACCGCAGGTGGGGTGGGCGTTGCTTGCTGCAATTCTCGGGGGGAGAGAATCGCATGGAGGTACAGCGACCTTGCGAATAATGGGGCTGGTTGCTGCGACACACGATAGTGGACTGGCGCTGCTCGAAGACGGCGTGCCGACGCTTGTACTGGAGGAAGAGCGGCTCAACCGGGAAAAGCGCACCAAGGCATTCCCCCGGCATTGCCTGATCGAGGCGATGGGGCCACGTGCAGCCGGGCTTGCCGACGTCGATCTCATTACAGCGCCGTGGGATGAGAAGAAGCTTCTGCAAAGTTTCTCGCGGGTCATATTGCGGGGGCTGCCACAAAGCCTGCATCTCTTGCGCGAGGGTTCGCATACGCCGCAGAGAAACGAGATCGTGCGGCTGAGTGCGATCCTGAAGCGGCGCATGAAACGCATAACCGAAGGCGCATCGGCGGTGCCGCCTATCGTGTGTGTGGGACATCACGATTCACATGCGGCAACTTTCTTCGTTTCGCCTTTCGAGGACGCCAACGTTCTGGTCATGGACGGATTCGGCGACGATGCGGCCACCAGCACCTATTCGGGGCGCGGCAACAGGCTCGTACGGCACAGCCAGGAAGTGATTCTGAATTCGGTCGGGCTGGTTTACACGTTCGTCACGAAGTTTCTCGGATTCAGCGGCTTTTCCGACGAGGGCAAGGTCATGGCGCTCGCCGCATGCGGCGACGACCGCTTCGTCGAGCGGTTCCGGGATGTGATCGGGCTTCGCGATCACGGCCGCTATGCGGTCAACATGGATTATTTTCTCTATCCAAGGTACGGCGAGCTGAAGCCGCTGTCGGCCAAGTTCTATGAAGTCTTTGGACATCCGCGGGTTCCCGGCAGCCAGCTCGACGAGCGGCATATGGCGATTGCCAAGGGGTTGCAGACGATGACGGAAGAAGTTGTCGTGCATATTGTCCGCGGGATGCTGGAAGCACGGCCGTCACGCAATCTCGTCATGACCGGCGGAGTGGCGCTCAATTGCGTGGCGAACGCCAGGGTGCTCGAAGATACCGACGTGGAGCGGCTTTGGGTTCCACCGTGCGCATCGGATACCGGTGCGCCGCTTGGCAGCACGCTGTGGCACTGGCATCAGACGATGAGGAAACCGCGCGGCTTCGAATTGACGCACGCCTCCTTCGGACTTGCCTATTCCGACCAGGACATCACGCAAGCGCTTGCAGCTGCGGGTTTGGAAGCAGAGCGCCTTGACGAGAGGGATCTGGTCAATCGGGTTGCCAGCGATCTGGCCGACGGCAAAATCGTCGGATGGTTCCAGGGCCGGTTCGAGATGGGTCCGCGTGCACTCGGCAACCGGTCGATTCTGGCCGACCCGCGGCGGGCCGAGATGCGCGATGTGATCAATGCAAAGATCAAGCATCGCGAAGCCTTCCGGCCGTTCGCCCCGGCGGTCCTCGAAGAGCGCGCTGCCGAGTTTTTCGAGATTTCGCAGCCCGATCCCTTCATGACGCTGGCGCCGCATGTCCGGAAAGATAAGCTGAGCGTCATCCCGGCTGCGGTGCACGTCGATGGCACCGGGCGGATCCAAACCGTGTCGCGGGCGCAGAACCCTCTCTACTACGACCTTATCGCTCAGTTCGGCGAACTGACAGGTGTGCCCGTTCTCCTCAACACCAGCTTCAACCGGCATGAGCCGATCGTGGCGCGGCCGAGCGAAGCGATCTCGTGCTATCTGAGGACGGGGATGGATGTCCTGGCGATCGGCAACCATTATGTGACCGACCGCAACCGACGTTCGCAAGACTGGGCCGAGCGGACGTTCGTGGCGGGGCCCATCTGATCCTGGCCGGTATCAGCGGGGTGTGTTGTGAGCGCTCCGGCGGCTGCGTTGGCGTCGCTGCTTGTCGGCGTAGGCGCGCGAGGCGCGCTTGCGTTTGAGGGCAAGGTGCCTGCGGCAACTGGCGAGTCTCAGATTGCATTTTACGCCAACATTGGGAACCGTTTCAGCGCGACCGGCGGCGTTGCCGCGCGTGCCCGATTTTTTTGAACTAGAGGCTCGCGCGAGCGCTGCCTGGCGGCGGCGGAGGATCTGTCTTGGCGGCGCCTTCAAGAGGGTGAGGAGCCTTCTTTCGGTTTCGCTCAGCGTTGACCACCGGGACGGCTGGCTGACAATGCTTTGTAATTGCTCCTCCACTTCGAGAAGCTGGGCGGTTTGCCCGCAAGCGGCTAAAGGGCGCGATGACAGGCCCACCTCCTGGGGGCGACCGTCCGAGATCGTGTAGCGGCCATCGCAAACGCTGATCGATGGTGGTAGGCGGGTGGTCTCGAAGGAGTCGTAGCCTTGCTTGAGGTTGTTCCAGAACGGCGCCCATTCGCTCGTCCGGTACTTGTCGAGGTTCGCTTCGGTCATGCGGAAGGGGAAGACGTGGATTGGCACGTGGCGCTGACCAGCTTTCAGCGCCTTCTGCACCAGTCCGAAAACTTCATTGATGACGTCGTTGGTCATCGCGTAGCAGCCGACCGACGAGCAGCCGCCGTGGATGAGGATGTAGGAACCGGTGCGCAGCAGCGAACGGTCGAAGACGTTGGGGAAGCCCAGGTTTAGAGAGCGCGGCCAGCGGCCGGAGCGGTGCATCTGTCGGCGGGTGACGGTGTAGAAGCCCTCGGGGGCCTGCTTGTCGCCTTCGGCCAGCTTCGGTCCGAGCGTGCCGGACCAGTTGCAGATGGGGTAGGTCGCGAACAGGAGGTAGCGGTCGTTCCGCTGGATCCACATCTCGAGTTCGGATTCTTCCTTGAAGATGCGGATGAGGACCGGGCTGCCTTCACTCAGGTCGAGTTTTTCCAGCCGGGCGGCCGTTTCGGCGATTTCGGGAGTGCCGGGAAGAGGCAATGCGCCACGAGCCGCCAGTCGCTGCCGCTCGATACGGTCAGGCGCTGCGTCCAGCAATTCAATCGTAAGGGCTTGCGCGGGGAAGACAAACGCTGGGGTGTGGGCCGAGACGAGCGCCAGAAGCGCAATCATGCAGCCGAGCAGGCCGCGCCGCTGGAGCGGGCCGCGAAGCATCCGTATTCGTCTCCAGAGGGCTTTGGTGGATATGTTCAAAGTCCTGTCCTGTATGGTCTCAAGGCCGTCGCATGCATTATAAATCGGCAATGCGAACACTTCGTGATTTTTCCTGTCATAGGTTTACCAAGTGGCGTCGATATGTTCCCGGCGGCTGTTAATGGCAAACTACAACGTATTCGTTCTGCGGCCGAACGACACCACTTTGAGAAGTAAAATCAGTTAGTTACCATGGAATTGTCAGCCTTGCAGCTGCGCGTGAGGCTATGGGTGCCGTCGCTTCCAGGACTGCCCGGCGCGGCCGTATAGCGCTTGCCGCAAACATCGACCTCAGGGGGAATTCCTGTCTCTTCGAACAGGTCGTAGGGGGCTTTCAACTGCGACCAGAACGGGAAGAGTGGGTCGTGGCGGCGTTCCTCAAGATTCGAATCGCTCAGACGGAACGGTAATGCCTGGACTTGGAACCGGGACTGGCCGCCATCGAGGGCGGCGGTGACCAGCTTCCAGATCTCGTCGACAACCTGGTTGGTCATGGCGTAGCAGCCAATCGACGAGCAGCCGCCGTGGACCATCAGGAAACTACCGGTGCGGCCATGGCTGCGGTCGTAGAGATTGGGGAAGCCCAGGTTGAAGGACCGGTGCCAACGGCTGTTCGGATTGAGCTGGCTCCTCGTCACCGTGTAAATGCCTTCGGGGGACTGGTGGTCGCCCTGCTTCAACTTGGGGCCGAGGCGGCCGGAATACAGGCAGATCGGATAGCTGGCAAAGCGAACGAAGCGCGTGTCCTTCTTCAGCCAGATCTCCAGTTCGAACTCGCGTTTGAAAATGCGCATGAAGATAGGTGCGCCAAGCTCAAGGCCGGCAGTCTTGAGGCGGTCGTCCAAGGAGGCAAGATCGGGCGTTCCCGGGAGTGTCCAGCCGAACGCCCAATAGGTCGAATGCCAAAGGCGTTTTATCGCCACCCGACGGCTGTCGTCGCTGGCGATAAAGCCGCCGATCCGCTTGCCGAGCAGAGTTTCGAGCTTCGATTCCAACAGTGCGGCGCCGGCAATCATGGCTGCGGCAATCGCCAGGAGCGCCACCGAGGCGAGGAAACCCGAGGCCCGCTGTTTAAATCCTGTTGCCGCCATACTGCCTTCCAATGCGTTACGCCGGGGCCAACGCGTGGATGGCACGCGTCAGCCGAATCGTGGCGCGATTAGGAGGGGAAGAACGCGTCAGGTTTGGGGCGGCCGCAGGGGCGGCGCGGTTACAAGCCCAATGCGGCAAGCGGGTTGCTGGTGGCAGCGGGCGCGCGCGACTGATTGGTCGCTGTATCGCTCATGCCGAGGCCGTAGGGAACCAGCTTCGGGATACCGTTGCTGGCGACGGTGCGCATCTTGGAACCCGGTGCCTTGATCGTCTCGAAGGCGATCTGCTCTTCGGAGGGACGCGGAACGAACGGTTCGATGCTCGGCTTCGAGAATCGCGGGCAGGCGCCGGCAGGGTCGAGGGAGCGGTTCGAGGGCCAGGCGACATTGACCACGTATTTCTTCTGGCAAACCACGACGTTGGGCGGAATGCGGTGGGCTTCAAAATGGTCGTAGCCTTCCTTCAGCGTTTGCCAGAAGCGGTACCATTGGTGCTTCTTGTGGCGCTCCATGTTGGCTTCGGTCATGCGGAACGGGAAGGCGTGAACCTGGAAGTTTTCCTGGCCGTTCCTGAAGGATTCGCGGGCCAGAGCGTAGATTTCCTCGATCAGCGCGTCGGTCATAGCGTAGCAGCCGGCCGAGCGGCATTTGCCGTGAACCATCAGGAAGTCGCCGGTGCGGTTGCGCGCCTGATCGTAGGCGTTGGGGTAGCCGAGGTTGAAGGCTATGTGGAACGAAGAGTTGGGGTTCATCTGGTGCCTGGCGACCGTGTAGAACCCTTCCGGGGCCTGCTTATCGCCTTGCACAACCTTTGGGCCCAGATCGCCGGACCAGTTGCAGATCGGGTAGGTCTTATAGTGGTAGAAGCGGCCGTCGTCGCGGGCCTTCCAGACCTCTAGCTCGGATTCTTCCTTGAAGATTCGGATGAACATCGGGGCGCCGGGCTGCATGCCCTTGCGGCCGAGCAGCATCACGGATTCCTTGGAAAGCGGCTGTTCTGAAGGTGGCAGTTGAGGCGCGCCAGCGCAGGCCGCCAACAAGGTGGCAGCAGCTACAATCATCAAAATAGCACGGAAGCCTGACAGGCCCCGTTGTCCCAAGCGGAACGAATTCATCTCGTAGTGCCCCTTAACGAACGCCAACAACAATCGAATCAGCATCGTTAACAAAACGTTAACATCTGAAAAAAGAGTTGGCGATAGCCTCGGTGATCAACTTTTTCCCTGATTTGCAATCTGGCAGGCGAATGCGGCGTTGTCGGGGCGTTCGACGCGCTGGGGATCTGCTCCAATTGATTGAAACGAAAGGGTAAATGTTGGGCGTGGGGGAGTTGCGCGGTCGGCGACGTTCGGTGGGGCGGGCGCAATCTGGCAGAGGGCATATCCGGCGGCACGAGAAAGGGTAGGGCGGGGTTAGCGCAGCGCAACCCGCGGCAAGGGGCACAGCATCCGCGAACTGGTTCGGTGGATTTCGCGGCGCACTATCATCCCCACAAACTGCTAGTGTTCCGACTCTGACATATGGTTCCCTGCCGGGAACCTGAATGTCAGCCCGGAACACTCAGCCCGGAACAACAGGCAACCTTTTGATTGTGTTCTGGATTCACAAACATTTGACGACCTCCACCCGGGCATCAAATGTTTGATCCAGAACACTAGCCAACTGGCGATCTGTTGCTTGCCGCGAGCGATGCGTCAGGGATTATCAGGGTGCGGTCAATGCCGGGAGAAAGCGGGACGATCAGTGTGCCGACGTGTGGATGAGCCGTCGGCATTAAAGATTACGGCCCATCTGCAAGAAGCGGTCGTGGCGCTGGCGGCGGACGCGGTCGGGGGGCATGGCATCGAATTCGGCAAGGGCCAAGGCAATGGCGGTGCCGAGAGCGTCGATGGTGCTCTTTGGATCGCGGTGCGCGCCGCCGACGGGCTCTGAGACGATGCCGTCGATGACGCCGAGTTCTTCCAGGTCCTGGGCGGTGATCTTCATGGCGGTCGCGGCCTCCTCCTTTTTGGCGCTATCGCGCCAGATGATGGAGGCTGCGCCCTCCGGCGAAATCACCGAATAGATCGCATGTTCGAGCATCAGGATGCGGTTTGCGGTGGCAATCGCGACGGCCCCGCCGGAGCCGCCCTCGCCGATGATCACGGCAACAATCGGGACGCCGAGTCCGAGGCAGCAGTCGGTCGAGCGGGCGATGGCCTCGGCCTGGCCGCGCTCTTCGGCGTCGATGCCGGGGTAGGCGCCGGCGGTGTCGACCAGGGTGATGACCGGCAGGCCGAAACGGTCGGCCATCTCCATCAGGCGTACCGCCTTGCGGTAGCCTTCGGGCATGGCCATGCCGAAGTTGTGCTTGATGCGGCTTTCGGTGTCGGACCCCTTTTCGTGGCCGATGACCATGACGGAGCGGCCGCGGAAGGTCGCGGGCCCGCCGACGATTGCGGCGTCATCGGCGAAATAGCGGTCGCCGGCGAGCGGCGAGAAGTCCTTGAACAACCGGTTGATGTAAGCGAGGCAATGCGGCCGCTCGGGATGGCGGGCGACCTGCGTCTTCTGCCAAGGGGTCAGTTTGGAATAAGTGTCGGAGAGCGTCGCGCGGGCCTTTTCCTCCAGCTTCTTGATCTCTTCGGAAAGGCTCTTTTCGGTGTCCTCGTCGATGAGCGCGCGCATTTCGCTGACCTTCGCTTCGAGTTCGGCGATGGGCTTTTCAAAATCCAGGTAGGTGCGTACGGCCGCGGCGCGGTCGGGGGGGAGGTCGTCGGAGATCTGTTCTGTGTTCGCCATGTTCTGCCAGGATCCGCATTTAGGCCTGTGGGCGCGCCCGATCGGCGCGAGGTGACAATGGTTTCAAGCTGTTAGAGCGAGCGGGCGGGACAGTGTCAAGCGCGCCAAGGGCGCAGTGTGAATGGTTTTTCTCGCCACAGGCGATCGGTCCGGGTGCGCGAGGGCGACTGACGGTTTGCAATCGGGGCTGATCGGGCCAAATGGACAGCAATCCGCTGCGGTATCAAATGGCCGTGGCATCGGTCGTGATCGTCTTGGCGCGGGCCCGCAGGCGGGGGGCGCGGCGGAAGCTTTTGAGCTGCATGGCGATGTCATGCTGGATGGCAAGCATCGCCGGGGTCAAAATCAGCACCAGCAGCATTCCGAACCCGAGACCATAGGCCAGCGTGATGACGGTCGGTTTCAGGAACTGCGCTTGGCGGCTCGTTTCGAGGAGAAGCGGAGCCAGTCCGCCGACGGTTGTCAGCGTCGTCAACATCACGGCGCGCAACCTGTCGGCGGTGCCGTCGATGATCGATGACAGCATATCGCGGGTCCGGGTCTTCTCGTCGATGGCAGTTACCAGGACGATGGAGTCGTTGATGATAATGCCAGCCATGCCGATGAGACCGACGACCGAGAACATGCTGAGCGGCGTCGCATGCAGCCAGTGACCCCAGATGGCGCCGATCAATCCGAACGGAATGACGAGCATGACGATCAATGGCCGCGTCCAGGATGCGAAGACCCACGCCAGGATGCAGTAGATGCCGACCAGAGCCGCGAAAAGGCCGATGGTTGCGTCGGAAAGGAATTCGTTTTCCTGTTCGGCAAGTCCGCCGAGCGTCCACCGCACACCAAAGCTTGAAGCGACGTCGGGCAGGATCGTATCGCGCAGTGCCGCCATCGTCTCTGCGGCGGCTTCGGGGTCGTCGGAAAGATCACCGCTGACCTGAATGCGGCGCTCGCCGTTTTCGCGGCGGATCGAGGAGAAACCTTCGATCTCCTCGAAGGTCGCGATTTCGGTCAGGGCGACAAATCCACCGGCTGGCATCGGCAAGGTGGCCTGATGCATGAAAGAGGCGCCGAGTTCGCTATTCGGCAGGCGGACTTTGGCCACGACTTCGCTGTCGTCGCGGGCGAGCTTGACCGCTTCGACGCCGTCGAGGCGCTGACGCAGCGCGGCCGCGATCGACTGGGTGGTAAACCCGAGGGCTTGGCCCTTCGCATTCAACCGGATCATGAGTTCGGGCCGGTCGTAGGCCATGTCGTCCTCGATGCCGGTTGCGGCTGGGTACCTGGCAAGCGCGGCCTTGAGCGATTCGGCGGCGGCCTTGAGCGTCGTTTCCGATGCGCCGCTCAAGCGGACGTCAATGGCATCGCCGCCGGGGCCGGAGCGGTCGCCGCGCAAGGCAAGCGTTTCGAGCAGCGGGTGACGCGCGATCTCGTCCTGCCAATCCTGGATGAAGTCGAAAGCGCTGTAGGTGCGATCATCAGGATCGATCAGTTCGATATCGTAGCTGGCGAGCCGATCGGGCTCCTTGGTGTCAGCGCTTTTGAGGCCGCGGCCGGACGTGGCACCGACCTTGGCAATCGCGACCTTCACGGGCGCTGTACCGTATTTGGCGGCATAGCGCTCGTCGACGGCCTTCAGTGCGCGGTCGAGTTCAGCGACCATGGCGAGGGTGTCGGCGCGCGAGGCGCTGTCGAGCATGGCGAGGTTGGCGCGGATCGTGGCGCGTTCGGGCGAGGAGAAGAACTGCCAGCGGACCGTCTTGTCGACGACGGCGCCGACAGACACCGACAACAGCAGCAGGCCTGTGGCGATGACGGGATAGCGCAGCGAAACCGCCGTGCGTACAATGCGGCGGAAGATGTTCTCGCGGAACCAGTCGAAGCCGCGGTTGACATAGGTGCTCGGTAAATCGAGCAGGCTGCGGCCGGTGTTGTGGGCGAGGGCGTGACGCATGTGGGCGGGCAGGATCAGGAACGATTCGACGAGGCTTGCCAGGATTACAACGGCCACCGTGAACGGCATGTCGGCGATCATGCGGCCGAAGCGGCCGCCGATCAGGCCGAGAACCGCGAATGCGACAACGGTGGTGATCGAAGCAGCGAACACCGGGGCTGCCATGCGCCGTGCGGCAGAGGCTGCGGCTTCTTCCGGCGGCATGCCGCTGCGGGCAAGGTGATCGGCATGCTCGCCGACGACGATGGCGTCGTCGACGACGATGCCAAGGCAGATGATGAGCGCGAACAGCGAGACCATGTTGAGGGTGAAGCCGAAGGCATACATCAGCGCAATGGTCGCTGCCATCGCTACCGGAATGCCGGCGGTGACCCAGAATGCGGTTCGAGACGACAGGAACAAGAACAGAAGTACAATGACCACGGCGAGGCCGGACAGACCATTCTTGATCAGGATGTCGAGGCGATCAGAGATCGCCTGTGCGCGCGGATGGACCAGCTTTACTTCGACGCCTGCGGTCAGCGTGGGCTGGATCGCGGCGACAGCCTTTTCGACCTTGGCCTGGATGGCAAGCGCATCTCCTTGAGCGTCGCGATCGACAGCCAAGAGCACGGCGGCCTTGCCGTTTTCGTAAAGAGCGATTTCGCGGTCGATGCCTTCGTTGCCGACATCGGCGACGTCGCGGAGCAGCACCTTGCTGCCATCGGCGCCGGCACGGATGGCGATGTCGGAAAGTGCTTCGGCGGTGAGAGGCCTGGAAGCTGCGCGAACGCGTGCACCGGTGCGTTCGATCTCACCGACCGGCAGGGTGCCGGTCTCGGCCTTAATGGCCTCGGAAATATCGTTCAGCGAGAGGCCGTATCTCTCGAGGTCAGCGGGACGCACATCGATACGGATTTCGGGTGCGGAAATCCCGTCGAGTTCCACCAGCGTGACGCCCTGGCGGAACAGTTCGGTGCGCACTTCCTCGGCAATCCGCTTCAAGGCGTCGACGTCAACATTGCCGGAAACCAGAACGTCGGTAACGCGGTCGCGCCAGCGGTTCGGGCGGATGACGGGTTCATCGATGTCTTCGGGCAGATCGCTGACCTGATCGACGGCCGCCTTGACGTCATCGAGGGCCTGCGACATGTCGGTCGAGGGATTGAACTCCAGCGTTATGGAGGCCGAGCCGGTGCGTGAGACGGCGGCTACGTCCTTGACGCCCTCGACGGTTCTAAGCTGCGGTTCGAGGCGGGCGACGACGGCTTCATCCATCTCAGCGGGGCCGGCGCCGGGCCAGGCGATGCTGACGGCGATCTGCTCGACGGCGACATCGGGGAAGAACTGAGCGCGGATACGGGTGGAGGCCGCCAGGCCGGCGACGATCATCAACACGAGCAGCAGGTTGGCTGCGGTGCGATGCTGGACGAAGTAACTGAGGATGCCGCGATTATGGTCCGGCAATTGAGAACCAGGGGATTTCATGACCGGCTCTCCGGGTTTGCCATCTTGCGCTCGATGCGGTCGATGATGCGGCTTTCAGGGGAGGGCTTTTCGAGTTCGCGCAATATCCTGTCGCGGCGGTCGGCTGTCATGTCGGGCCGGTTCCTGACGAACGCTATCAGGGCCTGGCGGCGGTTCTCGTCGAATGCTGCCGGGGTGGGTTCCAATGGGTCCGCGGAGGCAACCGGGGCCTCGCTGGTTGGGCGCTGCTTGACGTTGCGGGCATCGACCTTGATGCCTCGCGAAAGAAATGGCAGGCGGCGTTCGACGTAAGTGGCGCCAAACGGAACGTCGGCGACTATCAGCGTTTCGGCCTGACGGCGGATGATGCGTGCCTGGTGCTCTTTCAGGCGCGATGATTCGTCGATCAACAGGATTCGGCCATCGAGTGTGGCGGCATCTGCGGGGATTACGGCGACTCGGTCCAGCTCGGGTTCGGCAACGTCGATCTTGACGAAGTCCCCGGGGCGCAATGCGTTGATCTCGCCGCCGGTGAGGCGGGCGTAAACCGTGCGGCCTGCCTGGGTCGATGCGATCGCGGCGGGACGGTCAAGGACGGCTGCGGCGGTTACCGATTTGCCCGAAAGGTCGAGCGTCACGACGGCCTTGAGCGGGGCGAGATTCTGTTTGTCGTTCGGGTCGAGCAGATTGCCGAAGTCGGAGTTGCGTACAGGGAAGGACACTTCGAGAGCGGTCGGATCGATCAAAAGCCCGAGCTTTTCGTTTTGCGATACGCGGCGGCCAAGGGTCAGCGCGACTTCGCTCAGGCGGCCCGCAAAAGGCGCTCGGTAACTCGTGTCGTGCAATGCGCGCTCGGCATCGGACAGGGTCAGC
Source organism: Alphaproteobacteria bacterium (assembly GCA_018830445.1). Taxonomy (GTDB): domain Bacteria; phylum Pseudomonadota; class Alphaproteobacteria; order Rhizobiales; family Hyphomicrobiaceae; genus Filomicrobium. The sequence goes on from JAHJSN010000070.1 coordinate 14,757, forward strand.
CTGGCCCGTGCGACACCGGCTTCGGCCTTGTCGATGCGGCCTTGCAAAGCCAGAAACTCGCGCTCCTTCGCGATGACGTTCTGCCGGGCGGCGGAAACCGCGAGAACGGAATCGTCGCGGATGGTCGATGTCGTCAACTGCTTGTCGAAAAGCCGCGTCTTGCGGACAAGGTCGGCCTGGCGGACATCGGCTTCCGACTTTGCGGCTGCGATTTCGGATTCGATGTGGCGACGGTTCTGCGTGGCTTCGCTCAGCTCGGTCTCGGCCTGGGCGAGAGCCGCCTTGGAATCGACGACGCGGCGCTCGGCCAGTTCGGGATCGATGCGGAAGAGAAGTTCGCCGGCGGTGACGGCCATGCCGTCGCGGAAGTTCGTCGAGATCTCGGTAACAGGGCCGCCAGCAGGTGCGCGGATCTCAAGGCTGTTCCACGCCAGGACCTGTCCGTAGGCGGTGACAACCGGTGATATTCGCGTTTCCTTCAATGTGGCGGCGTCAACCGCGAACGAACGTTCGCGGGCCGACGGCGAGCGGCGCTGTTCGGCTGCCGACATCGTGGAATAGAAGTGCCAGCCGGCAGCGGCGAGCAGCGCCAGCGTGGAGAATGTCAAAGCGAGACCTGAAAGTGCGCGATTGATAAACCGCATGTGAAGCTCCCATCCGGCAAATGCCACAATCCGAGTTGTGCGCAATCTGGCTGAAGGGATCTGAACGGCGCGTGGATTGCCCGTTCATGTGGCGTTCATCGCAAGCTGCCCAGCCGGGGCAGCATCGTACAAAAAAAAGACCGCAGCAGGGAGGCTGCGGTCTATGTTCTTCTGGCGTACCGGCGGCAGTCCTCGTTGAGGAATACCGCCGGTTTGTGTGTCACGGCAGCGGTTAGGCGCCGAAGATGTCGTTGGCGATGCCGGCGTACCAGCCAACGCTCTCCTCGAAGGTTGCCTTGCGAAGTGCAGCGTCCTCACCGGTTTTCGAAACGAAGCCACCTGTCGAGGTGATCTTGTCGGGCTTGGCTTCGTAGCTTGCCCCGACCTTGACGCCGTCGTTGGTGGCGATCAGGCTCCAGCAGGTGTTGGAGAATTTCGCCGGGAAGACCTTGGAACCGGTCAACTCTCCGCGAACCGCGTTGGCGCAGACCTTGGCCTGGCTGTTGGCGGAGTAGCCGGATTTCGGCATGTCGCCGGCGATGGTCGAGTCGCCGAGGACATAGACGTTAGGGTCTGCCTGGCTTTGCATGCTGCCAGGGACGATCGGGCAGAAGCCGGTGTCGTTGGTGAGGCCGGCGGTGGCGGCGATTTCACCTGCGGCCTGTGCCGGGATGATGTTGGCGGCGTCCGATTTGAAGGTATCAAGATCAGTCTTGATCTCTCCGGTGGCGACATCGACGGACTTGATGCCGCCATGAATGGATGCCGGAATCCACTCAACCATGCCGGGATAGTGCTGTTCCCAGCCGGCCTGGAACAGACCCTGCTTGGAGAACTTTTCCTTCGGATCGAGAACGATGATTTTCGCCTTCGGGTTCTTCTGCTTGAAGACGTGGGCGATCATGGAAACCCGCTCATAGGGTCCAGGCGGGCAGCGGTAGGGGTTCGGCGGTGCAACCATCACGAAGGTGCCGCCTTCCTTCATTCCATCGACCTTCGACTTCAGAAGCTGCGTCTGCGGTCCGGCCTGCCAGGCGTGCGGCATGACTTCGGAAGCATCCTTGGTGTAGCCCGGGAAGCTGTCCCATTTCAGCGAGATGCCAGGCGAAACGATGAGCTTGTCGTAGGGTACACTCGAGCCGTCGGCGAGCGTCACCGTCTTGGCCGCCTTGTCGACACCGGTCGCCATCTGGTGGACCACCTTGATGCCGTGCGTCCCTTCCAGCGTCCTGTAATCGTGCGTGATCGACTCAAAGGTGCGGAAGCCGCCGATATAGAGGTTGGAGAAGAAGCAGGTCGTAAAGGCCTGCTGCGGCTCGATCAAGGTGACGTCGATCGCTCCCTTGGAGTCCTTGGCGATGTAACGTGCGGCCGTGGCGCCACCGGCCCCGCCGCCGATGACGACGACCTTCGGCTTGTCCGCAGCGCGCAGAAACGTCGGTATTGCCAGCGCGGAAGTCGTCAACGCGGTTCCGACCATGAAGTGGCGGCGAGAGATCGACATGAGTGTCCTCCTTGGTTTTCTACTTGGTAGAGCGGCGAACGTCGTTCAGTGGCTGATCGGGGTCATTGCCCCTTCTGTTGGAAGTATGCCGCGAGAGCGGCGATTTCGTCGTTGCCGAGTTGGCTGGCCATCATCTGCATCACGGGATTGTCGCGTTTCCTGGACTTATAGGCATGCATGACGACGACGAAGTCTTCCACCGGCCAACCGACGATTCCAGGAATGCCCCGGTTCGAGCCCGACGACTGGTGGCAGGTCAGGCATTCGGAGGACAGATACTCGCCGTATTCGGGATCGCCCTTGATCGCGAGGATTTCGGCCGGAATGCCCGGGTCTGCTGAAGGAAGCCCGCGGGCAGCAGGTGTTTCTGGAATGTTCGAGGAGCCGGTGGCAAAGGCCGAAAGGTAAGCGATCAGGGCTTTGCGGTCCTCTGCATCCTCGACACCATCGAGGCCCATCGTGGTGTCCTCGATGAAAGACGTCGGGTCGGCGACGAAGGCATCGAGTGTGTTCGCGTCCCACTTCAGTCCGTCCTGACCGGCCTTCTTCATGGCATCGGAATAGCGCGCGCCTGCAATCGAACCTGCGGTGCGGCCGATAAGGTTGTTGAGGTGGGGGCCGATGCGATTTTCCGCGTCGGGTCCGATACGATGGCAAGCGGTGCAGCGTTGAAAGACTTCCGTGCCGCGGGTGACAAGAAGCTTATGCTGTTCGGACAAAGCTTCCGAAGCCTGCGTTGTTTGGCTGTGTGCGTCTGTGGAGAATCCGGCAGGCAAGCCGAAGGCGATCAAAACGCAGGAAAAAATCAATGCATTTCGCCTGCTGCAAATCATGGATGTCTCCCTACCCACCAAGCATCTTATCGATCACTCAAGTTGGTGTGAGCGACCGACCGTGCTTTTTATGATCTGGAGCGCAATACTACTTAACTTGTTCGGAGCGTGCAAATTTTTTTGAAAGAATAGAATAAATTAGAAAAAAACTAGCGCTGTGTAACTCATATTAGTTTTCTGTTTCATGGCAGGTGACGTGGTTGCTGCCGAATTTCTCAGTCGCAACGCGTGGTGCCGCTGTCATTGAAATTGGCTTTCGCGACCCGGCTATGATGCTCTGCCGTCAGCGTAAAGTGGGGCAACAGCAAGTGCGAGGGAACACCGGTTTATCATGCAACGATAAGCCACGCGAGTTGCTGACAAGTGCGCTTGGGCTGCCGCTTTCGAATGTGGTTGTGTTCGTAAAATTTTTCTCGCCGACGTTTGCGTCAATAGCCGCCGGGTACCTGAGGCGTCAAACAAAGGAAGTGAAGTCGGCGCTTGCCTGGACCTTATCCGAGCCGCTGTTGCCGACATGCGGCGTCAGGCGGCCTCGACGGCCTCTCTCAGCAACTCGCGAACCTGGCCGGCAACGCTTTTCAGCGTGGGATTATCGATCGCGGCCATGGAGGCGACAGGATCGATCGCGGAGATTTCGATGCCGTCTTCGACCTGTCTCAGGATCACGTTGCAGGGCAGCATGGCGCCGACGCGCGGTTCCATGCCGATGGCCTGATGGGCCATGCCGGGATTGCAGGCTCCGAGGATGCGATAAGATTCCATGTCGACGTCGAGCTTCTTCTTCATGGTGGCCTTGACGTCGATTTCTGTGAGGACGCCGAAGCCTTTGTCGGCGAGCGATTTGCGGATCCGTGCGTCGACCTCGTCGAAGCCGGCGCCGGTGATCGTGCGGTCGATGGTGTAGGCCATGTGGTAGTTCCTCGATGCTGTCCTGCGGCGATACTTGCGATCATGCCGTATCGCCACGGCGGAAATCAAATCTGGGGCATACGCGCAAACCCCTTGCCGAGAATCGGGCCGGTCGGTTTGCCGGTCGGTGAGCCACCTTCGGGCTCAATCGTGATCTCGTACAGCTGGTCCGGCTTTGGAGCGGGAAGGCTCGGCCCTTGCAGCGTGATTTCGACTGCTTCGTCCATGATCCCCATCGAGACAGGTCCGGTTTCCTTGTTCGGGAGTGTCCAGACCTGAAGGGTTTTTCCGGAAGGGACGACGACGCCGTCGAGCGGGATGACGCGGATTTTCTGACCTTCGAAGGCTTCGACCAGGGAGACCGGCTTGGCTTGGTCGTCGAGCAGGACGATGATAAAGCGCGGTTGCAGCGGTTTCAAGTAGACGTAGGCGAGCGACGTGGCGAGGATTGCCGCCACTGCAGCAGCCGCGAAACCCGACCAGAATGAAGATCGCCGCTGCTGCCGGGACTGGGTTGCGCCAGCCGCGAGCCTGCGCTGCGACAGGTTGACGATCTGAGGCCTGGGCTTATCGAGTTCCTCTTCAATACGATCCCACAAGCCTTCACGCGGGGGCGTGGCGGGCGCCGTCAAATCGAGTTCGAGGAGCCGCTCGCGTGCGCCGGCAACGGCGCGGCGGGTGTCGGCATCGCTGGAAACGCGGATTTCGAAATCAGCGACGTCTGCATCGCTCATCAAGCCAAGGACGTATTCGGAGGCGAGCACATCGATATCATCGTGTTCGCTCATGCCATGCACTCCTTGAGTGCCGCCAGGGCACGGCGAATCCAAGACTTTGCCGTGCCAAGCGGAACGCCGAGGATGCCGGCAATCTCACCATGGGAATAGCCGCCGACGTAGGCCAGAAGTACGCCCTTGCGCCGTTCGCTTTCGAGGCCTTCGAGGCAGCGGCGCAGCCTGCTGTCCTCGTCGAGCCGTTCGAATGCGTCATCGATTACGGCATCGCGGTCACGCAGCATATCCAGTGTGTCGTCCTCGACGAGGTCGAGGCGGCGTCCGTCGCGGACGACGTTGAGGGCACGGTTGCGCACGATGGTAAAGATCCAGGAGAGCGCCGATCCGCGTGACGCCTCATAGGTCGCGGCATGCTGCCAGATCTGAATGAATGATTCCTGCACGATTTCTTCGGCCAGTTCCCTGCGACGGACGATGCGTTGAGCGACCGAAATCAATCTACCGGCCTCGGCGTCATACAATTGGCGGAGGGCAACACGGTCACCCCGCGCAACCGCTTGAAGCACTCTTCCATGATCAAAAGACATTCGACCTCAACTGCCGCGAACCTGTCAGAATTGCCGTAATTATGCATACACACTTGATGCCCGATTTGGATGCATTTCCCACGGGTTTGCCAGTTTTTTCACGATGCCTTGCATCCAAACCACCCCCCTGGGGGGTTCCCAACGCATGCAGGGTTTCGAAACGCCCCTGCGGTAGCGGCGGTCTCGAACGAGAACCGATCGCCAGGTCAACCATGAAGGGAATGAAAATCATGAAAATCCAAGCTTTCGCAGCCAGTGTTCTTGGCGCGCTTGTCATCGCCGGTAGTGCCTACGCCGACGGGCACCTGATGGTGAAGGCAAGCGATCAGGACGTCTCCGGCGGCACCGTCACGGCTTCCGAAATTGGCGCCGGCGCAAACGGCTGGCTGGTCGTGCACCGCACAGATGCGGCGATGAAGCCGGGCCCCGTCGTCGGCCATGCGCCGTTGAAGTCGGGCAAGAACGTTGAAGTGGCTGCGATCCTGACGGAGCCGGTGAAAAAGGGTGAAATGCTGATGCTGATGCTCCACGGCGAAGCCGGTGGCAGCAAGACGGGCATTTTCGAATACACGCTCGGCGCCAAGGAAGACGGTCCGGTCAAGGTGGATGGCAAGCTCGTCATGACCGTGATCACGGCGCAATAACCGTCGCCAAAGCAGAGGGGAGCAGCCTTCGTCGCAGTGCAGGCAAGATCGTGGCTGTGCGGCGGGCCCGGCGGGGCTGAACTCTCGATTGGGTCCCAGCGGGGAGAGCCCGGCTGCGAATTGTGGAACAGTCACCCCCGTTTTCGCGATTCGCGGCCGTGCTTCTCGGGTTACGGAGATACGATATCAACGATGACAGGAGCTTGTTGGTCGGATGGTTCGGGGCAACAAGCCGGCCGTGGTGGTGAAAGATGCGTCCACCCAACATATTGATTGCGGGATTGTTGCTGGCGGTTGGGCTGATTGCAGCAGGCGGATGGCAGCCGGCTGCGGCCGCGCCAGAGGGTGAAGTCCGCGCTGCGAATCCGGAGGGTGAGTTGATATCCCTTGCCGAGATGAGCGATGACGAACTGCGCGCGGCGATGGTGAAGTTCGTCGAAAATTTCTACCTTGCCGGCGAAGACCAATCCGACGAGCAATTGACCGTGCTCTATGCGCCGGTCGTCGACTATTTCGGATCTCGCCGGAAGTCGCGCGTGGCAATAATCCGCGACCAGAAATCATATTACCGCAAGTGGCCGGATCGCAGTTTCCTGCTGGCGCCCAATACGCTTCGCGTTGAACGCACCTCCGGAGGCGAGCCAATCGTCGAGGTCACCTTCGAGTACCTGTTCGACAACCGGTCTGCGAAGCGGAGGTCGCGCGGGCGCGGGGTTTCCTATCTGACGCTCGACTTCTCGGTCGCGGGCGGTCAGATCATTCGCGAAGGCGGGCGCGTCTTACAGCGCTACCGCTGATCACAGCGGTTCTGTTCGCGCGGAGGCTTTGTCATCTTCCAACCGGAACTGCAACAGAATTGTGCGCTGGAACAGGCGATTGAAGTTGTCGTCGGAAATCAGGGTGAGGACCGGGGCGCCAGAGCGATCCTGATGGATGGCGAGGCCTTCCATGTTGTCGATGTCCTGGCTCATGGTTGCTTCGAGCAGGACTTCTCCCTCGATGTTCGCGTTGGGCTTGATGTCGGACACAGCTAAGCGGCGCAGGCGCATCTTGATGCCTTCGAGCCAGTTGAAGCGGCGCTCGAGAATGATGAGATCGCCGTCGGGCAGGGAGGCCATGCCGGTGATGTCGTAACCGCCGATGTCGCTCAGCGTATAGGCATTGGCCTTGCCGTTGGTCCAGAACCAGCCGGTATGACGGCCCGTAGAGTCATGCATGCGCTCGGCGATTGCGATGAGCGAGCCGCGATAGCGGCCCTTGGAGAGAAGGGTCATCGCTTCGAAGCCGAGTAGACCGCTCATTGTGCCGCGGCTCTTGTCGGGGCGGACGTAAGAGCGCGGGGGGGAAACTCCGCCGGGGCCGATATCGAACCTGCCGATGCGGTGGTTCTGCTCGAAGGATATCAGCAAGGTGCCGTTCTTCGTGGTGCCGGAGACGAGTTCGACGGCTTCGGCATCGCGGTCGCGTTCACGGTTCAGCGGGGTGCCGTTCATCGCCTTCAGCGGGCCGGTGCGGGCGTCGTCGAAGGAAGCGAGAATCTCGCCTTTCATGCCGAGGCGTGCCGTCATCCATAACCCGGCATCGGACACTGCGATTATACCGCGTCCATCCGGATCAACGGCGATGCCCGACCAGCCGCCGAAAGTCTTTTCCTCGCTCGACAGCTTGAGACCGCCGAGAAACGTCAACTTGCCGAAGCGGCGCCTGGCGGAATCCGTGCGGTCGAAATACGAGATCGGCGTGGCGTTGACCGCGATCGTGCGTACGCCGAGGCGCTTCGGGTCGGGCTTGGGTTCGGCAAAGGTACTGTCGGCAGGCACGAAAACGGAGAGCGCAGCACAACAAAGACCGAGTGTCAGCGCGCGGCGGTTGAGAGTACCACCGCTCGGCCTCGTCGGGGCTGGCAAGCGGCGATGCTGCGGGCTGGTATGACTCAACTTGGCTGCCTTCAATGCAGTTGCCGGCCGGCTGCGCCACCCCTTCGCCTGGGGGGGATGCCGGTACGCTGTGGTTCGGGCGTGGCCTCTTCGAACAGCTCGACAAGTTTGTCGGTCATTGCGCCGGCCAATTCGCTCGGGTCGGTTATGGTGACGGCGCGGCGGTAATAGCGGGTGACGTCGTGACCGATGCCGATCGCGATCAATTGCACGGCGCTCCTGGTTTCGATTTCCTTGATGACCTGGCGCAAATGGTGTTCGAGATAATGCGGCGAATTCACCGACAGGGTGGAATCGTCGACGGGTGCACCATCGGAAATCATCATCAGAATGCGGCGCTGCTCGGGCCGGCCGAGAAGGCGCTTGTGCGCCCAGGCGAGGGCTTCACCGTCGATGTTCTCCTTCAAAAGGCCTTCGCGCATCATCAGGGCAAGCGAGCGTTTGGCGCGCCGCCAGGGGGCATCGGCGGTCTTGTAGACGATGTGGCGGAGATCGTTGAGGCGGCCGGGGTTGGAAGGCTTGCCATCGTTGAGCCAATCTTCGCGGGATTGGCCGCCTTTCCATGCGCGCGTGGTGAAGCCGAGGATCTCGACCTTGACGCCGCAGCGTTCGAGAGTCCGCGCAAGGATGTCGGCGCAGGTGGCGGCAACCAGGATCGGACGGCCGCGCATGGAGCCGGAGTTGTCGATCAGGAGCGTCACAACGGTGTCGCGGAAATCGATGTCGCTTTCCTGCTTGAAGGAGAGCGGGGCGGTGGGATCGATGATGACGCGGGTCAGCCGCGACGTGTCGAGCGTGCCTTCTTCGAGGTCGAAGCTCCAGTCGCGGTTCTGCTGGGCCATCAGGCGGCGTTGCAGGCGGTTGGCAAGACGCGCGACGACGCTCGACAGGCCGTGCAGTTCCTTGTCGAGGAAGGTGCGCAAGCGTTCCAGCTCTTCGACGGTGGCGAGGTTTTCTGCGGCTTCCTCCTCGTCGTGGGCGCGGGTAAACACCTTATAGCCGAACAGTTCCGGGTCATCGAGAACGGACGAATTGGGCCGCCAGGGTTCGGAGGTTTCGGTCGACTCGTCGCCTTCGAGTTCGTCGCTGTGGTCCTCATCGGCGGAGGCGGGTTCGTCATGCTGGTCGAACTCGCCGAGGTCGTCCTGTTCGGCGGCGTCGTGGGGTTCCTGGTCCTCGGTGCCGGTGTCGCCGGATTCGTTCTCCTCGGCCGAATCGCTACCGCCTTCGGAAACGTCGGGCTCCTCCTCCTGCTGCTCGGAACCCTGGGCTTCGTTGGCGTCCTGAAGCAGATCGAAGGCGCGCAGCATGTCCTGCATCAGACGGCCGAATTTCTCCTGGTCCTCGACGTTTTCACCGAGACGCTCGAAAAGATCGCCGGCGCGGTCCTCGACCCATGGGCGCCATTCTTCGACCAGGCCTCTGGCGGTTTCCGGAGGGGCGGCCCCGGTCAACTGCTGACGGACCAGCAAGGCTAGCGCATCCGGGAGGGGGGCCTCCTGGCGGGACTTTATCTTGGCGTAGCGGCCGTGCGCATAGGCCGCCTCCAACTTGGCGTTGAGGTTTTGCGCCATGCCTTGCATGCGGTTGGCCCCGACGGACTCTACACGGGCGCGTTCCATCGCCTCAAAGGCATCGCGGGCGGGGCCGTGCGATGGAGCAAGCCGTTCGTGCAGGCGCTTGTCGTGGCACGCGGCCTGAAGCGAGAGTGAATCGGCGCAGCCGCGCAGCACAGCGATTTCGAGTCTTGTGGGCGTGCGCGGGGGCTCGGGCAGGTGGACGTTCTTGCCGACCAGCAGCGGCTGGCCCGCGTGGTAGGCAACGTGGACTTCGCTGTCTCCGGCGATAGTGCGAACGGCAATGCCGAGCGCGCGCTTGAAGGGTTCGACTGGGGTTTCCTTGCGCTTGTTCGTCATCCCGCATCATCCGGGGAAGCCGACTTATGGGTCAACAGCAAGAGGCTGCCCGTGGCGTTCAGAAGTGTCAGGGAATTGGCGACATCGCGGATCTCGCCGGTAAGCGTAACGACGGTGCCGTTCAGCTTTTCGGACCATTTCTTTTCGGCAATTGCCCAGATGAGGTCGGTTTCGGTGCCGGCTTTCACGGCCCGGCGAAGGGTTAGATCAAAACCGAGACCGACAGCTTCGCCGTTTGCCGCGAACTTGTCGGCGACAACAGAAATCAGCACTCCGGTGGTGTGTGCGGCGGAAGCAATGAGGCTGCCGAAGCGGCTTGACGCAGCCAGTTCGCCATCGTGGTGCAGCGGATTGGTGTCGCCGGCCATCGCCGCATATGCGCGGATGTTCTCCTCGGTGAAGGTGTAGCGGTGCGAGACCACGCGGCCGACCTCGTGGAGTCCGGCAACCTTCTTTGGGCTATCGGCGGGTTGCTGCATGACCTTTCCGTTCAGGCCAGCGCGACGTTGGCGGAACTTTCGGGCAGGTCTTCGCCAAAGCAGCGCTGGTAAAGCTCGGCGACGACAGGGCGTTCGAGTTCGTCGCATTTGTTGAGGAAGGTGAGGCGGAAGGCGAAGCCGATATCGGAGAAGATTTCGGCGTTCTCCGCCCAGGTCATAACCGTGCGCGGGCTCATAACGGTGGAAAGGTCACCATTGATGAAGGCCTGGCGGGTCAGGTCGGCGACGCGAACCATGTTGGATACGGCCTGGCGCTTGTGTTCGCTCTTGGCGAAGGATTTGACCTTGGAAAGGACAATGCCGACTTCGTCGTCGTGCGGCAGGTAGTTGAGGGTGACGACGATCGACCAGCGGTCGAGCTGGCCCTGGTTCAGCTGCTGGGTGCCGTGATAGAGGCCGGAAGTGTCGCCGAGCCCGATGGTGTTGGTGGTGGCGAACAAACGGAACGCCTTGTGCGGGCGAATGACGCGCGACTGGTCGAGGAGCGTCAGGCGGCCCGACACTTCGAGAACGCGCTGGATGACGAACATCACGTCCGGGCGGCCGGCGTCGTATTCATCGAAGACGAGGGCGGTGTTCGACTGCAGGGCGTAGGGCAATATGCCCTCGCGGAACTCGGTGACCTGCTTGCCGTCCTTGAGGACGATGGCGTCCTTGCCGACGAGGTCGATACGGGAGACGTGGCTGTCCAGATTGATGCGCAGGCATGGCCAGTTGAGCCGTGCAGCGACCTGCTCGATATGGGTCGATTTGCCGGTGCCGTGATAGCCCTGCACCATGACGCGGCGGTTGTGCTTGAAGCCCGCGAGGATCGCAAGCGTCACGTCCTTGTTGAACAGGTAATCGGGATCGAAGTCCGGCACGTGCTCGTTGGATTGCGAATAAGCCGGAACCTTCATGTCGCTGTCGATGCCGAACAGCTGGCGGGCGGAGACCTCGATGTCGGGCAGTCCTGCCTCGGCGGCCTTGGTGGCCTTGGTGGTTTGCGACGCCATGGCTTCAGGATGATCTTTCAGATTTTCGGCGAAGCCTGTCCGGCCACGCTTTCGGTGTGGAAGGATGTGTGTCCGTACGCGGCGTATAATACGCGCGCGCGCGCCAGCCTTGATCTGGGCGCACGACACGCCGGCCCGGCCGATTAAACGAGGCCTGCCTGCTTCAGGTAGTTATAGGCTTGGAGGATTTCGCGCAACTTATCCTCTGAGCGCCGATCGCCGCCGTTGGCATCGGGATGGTGCTCCTTGACCAGGGCCTTATAGCGCGCCTTGATGTCTTCCTTGGTTGCTTCGGGGCTCAGGTGAAGGGTCTGAAGCGCCTTGCGTTCCAACGGCTTGAGGTTACGCTTCTTGGTGCGCAAGTCGTCGCGGGCCTGTTTGGCACGCCAGGCAAAAAAGCCGTGCGGATCGCGGGCGCGACGTACCGCCTCGTCCGAGCCCGTGGCGGTTTTTTCGGGTTCGGCGTCCTTGCCGTCACCCATTTTCCAAGTGGGGCGATGGCCGGTGATCGATTCCTTCAAGAAGGTCTCGACTTCATTGTCCGACATGCCATCGAAGTAGTTGTAGGAATTATTGTACTGGCGGACATGATCGACGCAGAACCAGAAATAATCGCCGTCGCGCCCGCGGCCCATTGGCGCACGGTGCGGGCCCGGCTTGTCGCAACCCTTCCATTGGCACGTCAGAGAACCGTCGGAGCGCTCGTTCTTGGCGGTGGACTTGGACGAGCGGCCTCGCTTGCCGGCGACGCGGATCGAGTCAAAGTATTTCGATTCAAGTTTCATGCGGTGAAGTATGATCCCTCCGACTGAGCTACACAAGCCGATGGTTCGATGGCAGCGCCTCGGCGTTGCGGCGATGACATAGGTCGCATTCAAAATGGCGTTGTAACGGCAGGCGTGCGAGTTTCGTGCCGATGCGAAACACGTCAGCAACTGTTGTCGGAGCCCGTTGCCCCTCGGCGACTCGCGAAGAGCGGAAGAATATGGAGACAAAAGGTTGAGTATTGAACAACAAATGCGCGAAAAATTGATGATCGCCCTGGAGCCGATCCGGCTCGACATCCTCAATGAAAGCGAAATGCATGCTGGCCACCGCTCCTCGCCGGGGACGGGGGACAGTCACTTTCGGATGCTGATCGTGTCGCCAAGGTTTGCTGGCAAGCCGCGGGTCGAGCGGCACAGGATGGTCAACGAAACACTCGCGGAGGAACTGGCAGGGCGGATTCACGCACTGGCGCTAAGGACCTACGCCCCCGGAGAGGCGTTCGAATAACGCCGGCCTGGATATGTTGTTCTGCGGGGTCAGGGGTCGGGTGGTTTTGGTCAGGGCTTGGCCAACTCTTGCGGCCCGGCGGTCGAGGATGCGGCTTGCAGCGGCTTGACGCGCAAGGCCGAGATCTTGTTGCGGTTTTTGCGCAGCACCTCAAAACGGTAGCCGTGGAACGTGAAAACCTGACCGGGCTCGGGAATTGACTGGGCTTCGTGGATGACGAGACCCGCGACGGTCGTTGCTTCGTCGTCGGGCAGGTTCCAGTCCATCTGGCGGTTCAGGTCGCGGATCGGAACGGAGCCGTCGACATTGACGGTGCCGTCGTTCTGCGGGCGGATCGCCATATCCTGCGGATCGTGTTCGTCGACGATCTGGCCGACGATTTCCTCCAGTATGTCTTCCAAGGTGATGAGGCCCTGCACTTCGCCGTATTCATCGACGACCAGCGCCATCTGCATCTGAGCCTGGAGAAACAGGTTCAACTGCTCCTTCAGGCTTGTCGTATCGGGAATGAACCAGGGCTCCTTGCAGACGGTCTCGATATCGAGCTTGCCGATGTCCCAGTCGGAGCCGGCAAGGCTGGCCAAGAGATCCTTGGTGTGGAGAACTCCGATGATGTTTTCCTGCTCGTTCTTCCAGATCGGAAGGCGGGAATGTTTCGACTTGACTGCTTCGGCCACGATTTCGGCGGGCGGATCGCCAGCGTCGATCGTCTCCATTTTGGTGCGATGGATCATGATGTCGGCGACCTGCAGATCGCCGAGATCGAGGATGCCGCCAAGCATGTGGGCGTCGTGGCGCGCGACCGTGCCTTCCTTGGTCTGCAATTCGATGTGGCCGCGGATTTCCCGATGGGCAGCAAGGAAATTGGCCTCGTCGTCCCTGGTGTCGGGCGTCAGCGAAAGGATGGCGCGGACGATCACTTCGACAGCGATGGTCGCCGGTCGCAGCAGCACGATCAAGACGCTCATGATCGGGGCAACCGCAAGAGAGAACTTGTCGGAATAGGCGAGCGCATACGTCTTGGGCAGGACCTCGGAGAAGATGACGACGAGCAGCGTCATGACGACGGTGGCGTAGGCGACGCCGACTTCACCGAAGAGGCTGATCAGCAGGCTGGTGGTGAGCGCGGAAGCGAGAATATTGACAAGGTTGTTGCCCAACAGGACGGTGCCAATAATTCGTTCTGGGGACGCCAGCATCCGGTTCACGGTCTGGGCGTTCCTGTCGCCCTCTTCAGCCAGTGAGTGCATGCGGGCGCGGGACGCCGCTGTCAGGGCTGTTTCCGAGCCTGAAAAGAATGCGGAGAGCCCCAGCAGCAAGACAACTCCTGCGACGGTCATTAGGATCTCAATATCCATTTGTTTTTCGCGTCCCGATTTCAAAGTTCGCCGGCGGCGTCATTACGGGTGCCGGGTAGACTTCGGATTGAAGTGAAGATCTGGCATCCATGGTGCCGCAGGACCGTCCGGGTCCTGGGTCGTGCGCAATCTATTAAATCGCGCGCAACTCCCATTATAGCCGTGACTTTGGGCCCGCGGCGTTAACGTTCGGAATTGATGCTGCAAGCCGGGCTCCTCGCGGCGCCCGGCGAATTCAGGATGCGCGCGTGCACTTTTCGGCAAGCATCGCGCGGACGATTTCGATATCGACATCCTGAGTGAGGAATGCTTCGCCGATTCCGTGGACGAGAACGAACGTCATGCGGCCGTCGCGGACCTTCTTGTCCTGCCCCATCAGGCGGACCAGTTCATCGGCGCTGAAGCCTGGCCCGGGAATTTCGGTAATACTGGTCGGCAGACCGACGGCTGCAAGGTGGCTTTCGGCGCGCGAAGCGGTGCCCTTTTCAGCGAGGCCGAGCCGTTCGGAAAGCTCCAGCGCGAGCGCCATGCCGATCGAAACGGCTTCGCCGTGCAGCAGGCGGCCGCCGTAGCCGGTCGCGGCTTCGAGGGCGTGGCCGAAGGTGTGGCCGAGATTGAGCAGGCCGCGGACGCCGGCTTCCTTTTCGTCGGCGATGACGATTGCCGCCTTGGCGCGGACGCTGGTCTCGATGGCCTGGGTCAGGGCCGCCTGATCGTGAGCGAAGACCGCCTGCCAGTCGGTTTCGAGCCAGGAGAAAAATTCAGCATCGCCAAGCAGGCCGTATTTCGCGACTTCGGCATAGCCGGCGCGCATTTCGCGATCGGGCAAGGTTTTCAGGACATCGGTGTCGGCGAGAACCAGATTGGGCTGGTGGAAGGTGCCGATGAGGTTCTTGCCCTGGGGCGTGTTGATGCCGGTCTTGCCGCCGACGGAGGAATCCACCTGGGCGAGAAGGGAAGTGGGGATCTGCACGTAGCGGACGCCGCGGCGCAGGATGGAAGCTGCAAAGCCGGCAAGGTCGCCGATGACGCCGCCGCCGAACGCGACAACGAAATCGCCGCGCTCAAGGCCCAATTCCAGCAGGTTTTCGCTTAGCTCCGAGAGCTTGGAGAAGCACTTCGTGGTTTCGCCGGCCGGCAGGATGATCGAGCCCTTGTGGCGGCCTTCGGCCTTCAGGGCTGCTTCGAGGTTTGCCAGATGGTGGGCGGCCACGTTGGCGTCGGTCACGACAGCGCATTTGCCCTTGCCGAGGTGCTGGGCCACCAGCCGGCCGGCATTGTGCAAAAGGCCGGTGCCGATCAGGATTTCATATTCATGGCCGGGCAGGGCGATGTCGACTTTGCGGTGAGTACCCGCCTGGGCGAGATTTGAATGGACTATGGTTGGCATGGGTCGGGTCTATCGCAATCGTGTTCTTCGGTTTGGAGGGAGTGTTAGCATCCCGCGAGCTTCATTTCTCGTCTGGGCTCAGATCATAAAGCTTTTCGATGATCTCGGTGACGATCTGTTCGTGCGGCACATCGCGGCTTTCGGCGACGATGCTGGCTTCCGAATAGGTCGGATAACGCTCGCGCATGAGCTTTTCCATGACCTCAGCTGGATTTCCATTCTTCAATAGCGGCCGGTTGTCGCGGCGGGCGACACGTCGCAGGAGGACCGGCAGATCGGCCTTCAGCCATACCGAAATGCCGTTTTCGGCGACGCGGGCGCGGGTTTCGGTGTCCATGAACGCACCACCTCCGGTAGCAAGGATCTGGGGGCCGTTGGTCAGGAGACGGGCAATGACCTTGCGCTCGCCTTCGCGAAATTCCGCTTCGCCGTGGTCTTCGAAGATCTCGCTGATCGATTTACCGGCGGCTTTCTCGATCTCGTCGTCTGCATCGACGAACGGCAGATCGAGGGCGGCGGCGAGACGTTTGCCAATGGCAGACTTGCCGCAGCCCATCAGGCCGACCAGCACGATCGACTTGTCGGCGAGGAGCTCCTTCACCGCGATGATCTCGCGTGGCGCCGGCTTGCGCGCCCGCCGGGTGAAACCGAAACGTATCATTTGGTCCGCTCCAGTCTATCTCGCTCCGGCCCGAGCTGCTTAAAACGTAATGCTTGCGCCATCAGCAGATTTGATAGAATCGCGCGGCTGCTTCATAACACCGTCCATGGCGTCGCGGCAGCCAAATGGCGGCACAGCAGACGTTGGTCGAAACATCGCGTTCGCGCAACCCGCCGATTGGCGATTAGCTCTCATCAGGCAGCGCCACGGGCCGTCGGGGCTGCATCATTCGGACATACTGCAGCCAATATATTCAGTAACGACACACAACTGAGCGGAAGCAAGGAAATATGCCCAGCCTCTTTCGATTTCTTTTCGTCGTCGGGACGCTTTCCGGGCTGGCATTTGCCGGACTTTATTTCCTTGCCACCGAATTCGAGCCCGAGCAGCGCGAAATCACCTACCGGCTGGAAGATATCCAGGTGGAGCGCGTTCCGGAGGGAGACTGACCGGGTTCGCCCAGTTTTCTGCTGCAACAAGGAGCGGCGGTTGAACGCCAATGGTATCGGTTTCGGTTTGAGCGCGTGTGCTGGCTGCTGGCTCGCCATGATCGCTGCAATGGCTTCACCTGCGCTTGCGCAGGATGGCTGGCCCTATAGCGCGTGGGAGGAAGAAAAACGCCCTTCCAAATCCGATCCAGGGCCGGCGAGAAGTTCGCAGGACGCGCTGCCGCCGATGGATGCTGCGCCGGGTTTCAACGATCCGCGAGCCGGGACCGCGCCGGGTTCATATGGCAACGGTGCCAACTACGGGGCGACGGACAGCTACGGCGGCGGGTCTTCTTCCTTCGCGACTCCGCCGGCAGTCGAACGGGTTGATCTGCAACCTCTGGAACCCGCAGCGCCGCCTGCCGGCGGCCAGGATCGGCCCGATGGGACCGAGGGCCGGGGGGATGGTCGCGGTTTTGGAGCGGAGCCGGCACGTGAAGGTTTCGGTAGAACGGAACGCGAGGTCGCCCCGCCGCCATCGGGGGGGACAGCCGACCTTTATTCGAAACCGGGGCGTAATGGGTCGGCATGGTCGACTGCGACGGTTGCCGAACAAGGGCGGATCGATCCGCGGGATGAGGCGCGGCTGTTCAAGTCGCTGAGCGGGGCACCGAAATCAAGGACGCTGCGCGACCTGCTCGGACCGGTTATGGCGGGTGGCGCATCCGGGGACGGTCGCGACGCGGAGGCTGCGGCGGCCGCCAAGATAGACGCGCAACTGCGGCTTGGCTTTGTCGAACAGGCCGCAGCCTTTCCAGTTCCTCAGGGATTAAATCGCGAAAGCTCCGACTGGGCGGGGTTTGCGCTGCGCAAGGCCGTCGCGAACGCAGCGTTGGATCGCGGCGAGGATGCATGCCGGGATGCGCGCGACATCGTTGCGGTGGCCGACGGACTGCCGGCAAAGGACAAGGATCTGGCGATTGCGCTTTCCGGGTATTGCGGGGCGCTTGCCAACACCTCGGCGGCGGTCACACTGGCGGCGGACGTGGCGCGCGACCGGTCGGGCTTCGATCCGGCAGGGCTTGCCGGGCTTGAGGCGCTGGCACGCGGTTCGCGCCCCCGCATTCCAGCTTCGTTGCAGCTGTCCCCGCTGGCCTACCGGATGTTGCATAAGGCAGGCGCGGACCCCTCGGAGCTGGTTGCGGCGGTGCCCGACGCCGCGTTGCTGGCGGCGATGCCGCACGATGCGACGTTGAGTGCGGAAGCACGGATCGAAGCAGCGGAGAAGTCGGCGGCGGCGTTCATCGCTCCTGCTGATCTGCTTGCAAAGTCCTATGGAGCAGCCCCGCCCGGGGCTGACATTGAAGCCATGCCGTCCGGGCGGGAGGCTGATACGGGCAATCGGGTGCTGCAACGCGCCAACTTGTTCACTTCGGCGACACGCCAGCCGACACCGCTGAGGAAAGTCCGGCTGGTGCGCAGCTATCTCGATCAGAGCGCCAAGGTCGGGCTCAGTATTGCGGCGCTTGAAATCATGAGCGAAACGGTGGCGCAGATCAGGCCGGTGCATGAGATCGGCTGGTTTGCCGAAACCGCCATCGAAGCCCTCTTGATCGGGGGACGCATCGATGCGGCGCGCCAATGGCTGAGGCTGGCCGAGGATGCCGATCCGCGCGGGCCGGGTGCCCTTACCCACTGGGCGGCGCTTGTCGACATTGCCGATCCCAGCCGTAGCGCGCGCCGGGGCGACAGCCTGGCGTCGCTCGAAAGGATGGCGTTGCGCGGCGATTTCAGGCCGGCCGACCTGCACCGGCTGGCGACGGTGCTTGATGCGCTCGATTATCAGGTGCCGATTCCGTTGTGGGAGGCGGCAAGCCGTACTCCGCAGCCAACCGACGGGCATCTTCCGCCAACCGGTGTTCTTTCGGAGTTGCAGCAGGCGGCCAAATCGGGCGAGCATGCCAAGACGGTTCTTCTTGTCGCCAGCGCCATCGGTCCGGATGGGCCGGCAGGTGCGCACATGATTGCGCTGGGCGACGCGATCCGCGCCTTGAAGCGGATCGGCATGGACCGGGAAGCGCGGCGCCTGGGGGTTGAAGCGTTGTTTCTTTCCTGGCCGCGCTCGGCGCAAGGCTGAGCAGGTCGAGGGGATGCTGCCGATTGCATCTTCCAGGTCCACAGATCGAACCGGTCTTTGGTTGCGTCGTTCCGCGTGATCATTTTACGAAAACCCGGGGCCGAAATGAGCGCAACTGCCGCGATATCCGACAAGCGACTGATCGAGATGTTTCTCGACATGCTTGCAGCCGAGCGTGGTGCTGCAGCCAACACGCTTGCCGCCTACCGGCGCGATCTGGAGCATGCCGGGGAGTTTTTCCGGCGTGCCGGATCCAGTCTCCAAACGGCAGCTCCAGCCGAGGTTTCGCGGTTGCTCAACGAACTGGGCGAAGACGGGTTGGCAGCGGCGACGCGGGCGCGGAAGCTGTCGGCTCTACGCCAATTCTATCGGTTCCTGGTGGCCGAGGGGACGATCGAGGAGGATCCGTGCCACGGCTTCGCGGGGCCAAGAAAAGCGCGTTCGCTGCCCAAAACGCTATCGATCGGCGAAGTCGACCGGCTGATCGAAACAGCGCGGGAGCGGTGCGCGCGCTGCCGCGGCGGGGAACGGTATCGAGCGGTGCGGCTCTACTGTCTGCTTGAGGTGCTTTATGCGACAGGACTGCGCGTGTCGGAGCTGGTGTCGCTGCCGCGCGACGTGCTGCGGGGCGACGCGAGGGTTCTGACCGTCAAGGGCAAGGGCGGGCGCGAACGCATGGTGCCGCTGTCGGGTTCAGCGGTCAAAGCGCTCCACGACTTCCTGTCACTTGGGCAATCGGTGGACGACGACGTCAGCGAGACGGTGGCGACCAGATGGCTGTTTCCCTCGAAAAGCGCGCAGGGGCATCTGACCCGGCAGAGGTTCGGGCAGGATCTGAAAGAAGTGGCCGAAGAGGCGGGGCTCGACCCGCAGCGGGTCAGTCCGCACGTGATGCGGCACGCGTTCGCGAGCCATCTGCTGGACCGGGGGGCGGATCTCAGGGCGGTGCAGCAGCTGCTCGGGCATGCCGACATCTCGACAACGGAAATCTATACCCACGTTCTGCAGGAACGCCTCAAGGCGCTCGTCGAAAAACATCACCCGCTGGCGGTCAAGGGGCAGGTTCGGGAATAAAAAAAGCGCCGGGTTGCCCCAGCGCGCATTTTTCAGATCGTTTCTTATTGTTGGCTTTCTTTCGACGTCAGGCGGCGACTTCCTCGCCCTCGGTCTTGCGGGCCTTCTTGACGTCGCGCTTGATTTTCAGGACGCGGCCGGAAAGCTCGGCGTCCTTGGCCTTCATCAGGAAGGCATCGAGGCCGCCGCGGTGCTCAACCGTCTTCAGCGCATGGGCGGAAACCCGGAGGCGATACTTCTGGCCGAGCGTGTCGCTCATCAGCGTGACGTTGCACAGGTTCGGGTTGAACTTGCGCTTCGACTTGTTTTCGGCGTGGCTGCGGTTCTGGCCCGAAAGCGGGAGCTTGCCCGTCAGCTCGCATTGCCTGGTCATTTCTTGTCTCTCCTGGCGCAGCAGGCCCCCGATTGCAAGGGCGCGCGCCGGTTCTGGTGTGTCGATTATCAAAACGAATAGCCCGCCGGCGCGGCCAGCGGGCATGTGAGGCGGGTTCTACCGGACAGAGGCCCGTGGCGTCAAGGGGGGAGCAGCAAGCAGGGCGACATCAGGCGGCAAATCGAAGTTGCTTCGGAACCGGACAGGAGTAAGCGGATTATTAACCAAGGCGGGGTAGCCTTTGGGCAGTCTCTCAGTTGTCTCAATCCCCTGACAGCCTCACCGGCAGTCATGGGTCCGCGTTTGGGTCCGCGTTTGGGTCCGCGTTTGGGCCCGCGTTTGGGGCCCGCGTTTACGGGAAGTTGCGTAATGTCTAAAAGCGTCGGTCGTTCATTCTCGAAAGCTATGGTTTTATCCGCCCTGCGGCGGGCTGCGGCGGTTGGTCTGTTGCCAGCGGTGCTGGCGCTCGCGGCTCTGGCGTTTTTCACCCACAAGGCTTCCAGCGAGACGGCGCGCACGCCTGACAGGGTCGATGCGGTCTATTCGATCTCGTTCAACGGGTTCAACATCGGCAGCTTCACCTTCGAAGCAACCGTCGATGGAAACTCCTACACGCTCAACGGGGATGCGGAACTTTCAGCGCTACTCGGCGCGTTCAAATGGCGCGGTATCTCGCGCGCTACAGGCCGGGTGGCCGAGAGCGGTCCGAAGCCGGAAGACTATACACTGGCTTTCGATGGCACCGGCCGTAGCGGTTCGATCAAGGTCGGTTTCGACCGCAAGGGCGTCAATTCGGCGTCGATTGTGCCGCCGTTTCCCGTGGCATCCGATGAAATCCCGCTTCAGCGCAAGCACCTCAGCGGCGCGCTCGATCCATTGACGGCGGTCATGGCCCTGACGTTTGGATCGGCCAGCGATCCTTGCGGTCAGAAGCTGGCGATCTTTGACGGCAAGCAGCGCTTCGATCTGCAACTCAAGAAGCGCGGCGTTCGCGCGGCAAAGACGTTTCCCGGCGAAACGCGTTCGCGGGGAACGAGTGTGGTGTGCGCCGTCGATTACCGGCCACTCGGAGGGTTTCGGATGACGGCCCAGACCGAGCAGCTTGCAAAGTCGACGGATATCGAAATCTCCATGCTGCCGGTCGAAAGTGCGAATGTCGCTGTGCCGCAGGAAGTGCGAATTCCAACAGGAATGGGCAGCGTGATCCTGACTGCGGAAAAAATAAGCATCACGAACGGTTCGAAACGCCGGGTTGCGCTGCTGGACGCGCGCTGAACCGGCCGGGCTTGGAAGTTGCGAACTATCGCCAGATGGCGGGCTTCCATCGAGGTCCGCCATTTGCCGTTTGCGGGAAGTGTGTGATTGAGTGGTGCCTTCCCATCTGCTCTTTGAAGCCAAAGTGTGGACGGGACTTGATCTTGGCGACGCTCTGGGGCAATCGAGCACGGGCGTGTCTGGCTTAGTCGCCGCTGAGGCCGCTCGATCGACGATGTTGTCCGGTCAATCAAGGGATGTGCCGCCCTTGGCCCGCCATGTGGTGCTTTTCTACGTAAGCACTTTAACTTTGCGCATGCCGGGGGCTGCGCAATTCAAAGGTTCTACCAACCTTATGCCAAGTTCGAAGGCGATTCTTTCGGCTCCGGAAAACTGGAGGGGCTCCTCTCATGGGCAGTAATCTCGATACCCGCATCCGTCATGTCACGGCTGTGCTGGGGCCGACCAATACCGGCAAGACGCACCTGGCGATCGAGCGCATGCTCGACCATGAGACAGGTATGATCGGGCTGCCGCTGCGGCTGCTTGCGCGCGAGGTCTACGACAAGATCGGCAACCGGATCGGATTCGACAAAGTCGCGCTGATTACCGGGGAAGAAAAAATCAAGCCGGAGAAGGCCCGCTTCTGGATTTCTACCGTCGAAGCGATGCCGCGCGACATCGACGTCGATTTCCTGGCGATCGATGAAGTGCAGCTTGCCGCCGATCCGGAACGCGGTCACGTCTTCACCGACCGGCTGCTGCATGCGCGTGGGCGCCAGGAAACGTTTCTTCTGGGTGCGCAGACGATCCGGGACGTGGTCCAGGACATCATTCCCGGCGCCAACTTCATCTCGAGACCGAGGCTTTCGCGGTTGACGTACTCGGGCCAGAAAAAGATCACGCGGCTGCCGACGCGTTCAGCCGTGGTGGCGTTTTCGGCGAACGAAGTCTACGCCATCGCCGAGCTTATCCGGCGCCAGCGCGGCGGGGCGGCGGTCGTTCTCGGCGCACTCAGCCCAAGAACCAGAAACGCCCAGGTCGCACTTTATCAATCTGGCGACGTCGATTTTCTGGTCGCGACAGATGCGATCGGCATGGGTCTCAACCTCGATGTCGATCATGTGGCCTTTTCCGCCGTGCGCAAGTTCGACGGACTCAATCATCGCAACCTGACGCCGGGGGAACTCGGCCAGATCGCCGGCCGAGCCGGACGCCATATGAACGATGGAACGTTCGGAGTCACCGGCTCGGCAGATCCATTCGATTCCGATCTCATCGAGCGGCTCGAAACGCATAATTTCGAGCCAATCCGCGTGTTGCAATGGCGTAACCGGAATCTCAGCTTCGCCTCACTCGATGCGCTGCATGAAAGCCTGCGCAAGCTTCCCAACGAACCGCGCCTTACCCGCGCGCGGACCGCCGACGACGTCGAAACGCTGGAGGCGCTGTGCCGCGATCAAGAGATCGTCGACATGGCGGGCAGCCCTGCGGCGGTCGAAAGGCTGTGGGAAATCTGCCAGGTGCCAGACTACCGCAAGATTTCGAGCGCCAGCCACGCCGAGATGATCGGTACGCTTTACAAATTCCTGATGAAGGACGGCTTCATTCCCGAAGACTGGTTCGCCAAGCAGGTGGCCTTCGCCGACCGTACCGATGGCGACATCGATACATTGGCGAACCGTATCGCGCATATCCGTACATGGACGTTCGTTTCGAACCGGCGCGACTGGTTGAAGGACCCCGAGCATTGGCAGATGAGGACGCGCGAAATCGAGGATGCGCTTTCAGATGCGATGCATGAAAGGTTGACGCAGCGATTTGTCGATAAAAGAACGAGCGCCCTGATGAAGGGCATGCGGGACAAGGAAGAGCTTAGTGCTGAAATTGGCGAGGACGGTTCGGTGAGCGTCGAGGATCATTATGTCGGGCGGCTCAAGGGGTTCAGGTTTGCGCCCGAGACCCATTCGGAAAGTCTCGACGGGAAGGCGACCCGTCATGCCGCCGCGCAGGTCTTGTCGCGTGAACTCTCGATGCGGGCCCGGCGCGTGGCCGCTGCCAAGCCGGAAGCCTTCAAGCTGACACGCAACGGAATGGTGCTGTGGAAGGATGAAGAGATCGGCCGGGTGGAAGCCGGCGAGGACCCGCTTCGCCCCAGCGTGACACTGCTTTGCGACGAGCACCTTTCGCAACCCGACAAGGAAAAGGTGCAGGCGCGGCTTGACCGGTGGATCGAGGAAATCATTGCCGAGCGTCTGAAGCCGCTGAAGGATCTCTCGGCCGCCGAAGACGTCTCGGGACTTTCGCGCGGTATCGCTTTCCAGCTCAAGGAGAACTTCGGCATCCTCAGTCGCGAGGCGGTTGCCGATGAAGTGAAGTCACTCGACCAGCCGTCACGCGCGCAGCTGCGCAAATACGGCGTGCGCTTCGGCGCATTCAATATCTATCTGCCGCTGCTGCTGAAGCCTGCGCCCGCCGAACTTGCCGCAACCTTGTGGGTGCTGAAGCATGGCGCTGCGCACGGCCTCGATCTCAGTCAACTGCCGGAGCCGCCGCGTGCCGGTTTGACCTCGGTAGCCACCGATCCGGCGACCCCCGAAGCCTATTACCGTGCCTTCGGTTTCCACCTGTGCGGACCACGCGCCGTTCGCCTCGACATACTGGAGCGGCTCGCCGACCTCATCCGGCCGCTTGTTGCGTGGCGGGCCAGGGAGGCGGGCGGCAAGGAGCCGCCAAAGGGCTCAACGGGCGATGGCGGGTTCACGGTCGTTCCGGATATGATGTCGATCCTGGGTTGCTCGCCGGCCGAGCTTGGCAATGTCCTGCAGGCGCTGGGCTTCCGGGTGGAACGCAAGCCCGCGCCGAAGCCGGAGGAGGTGGCGGTTGCCGAAACCGAAGCCGAAGCCGAAGCCGAAGCCGAAACCGGTGTTGGCGAGATAAGCGAGGCGGTCGACGCGACAGTGGCGCAAGACAGCTCGGGCGAAGCCGTAGTGGCTGCTTTTGAAGCGGCGGCAGAGACAATCACCGCACAGTCGGCGCCGGCGGTCGACGAGCCGGCGGCGGCGGGCACGGTCGACGCACCCGGCGAAGTGGAGCCGGCGGCAGCGGGTAATGTTGGCGTAGGCGCTGAGACTACAGCGGCGGACCGGGAAGCGCCGCCACCGGAGGCGGGCAAAACAATCGCCACGGAGGCGGAAATCTCGACTGCGGCGGAGCAATCCGACGGCAGTGAAGCAGTCCAAGCCGGGGCTGCCGAAGATGCCGAAGAGGTGTTCATCGAAATCTGGAGGCCGCGCAAGCATCGTGGCGACGGGGAGCGGTCACAGCGCCGCGGCAGGAATCAAGGTCGGGGTCGCCGGGGGGGCGCGCAAGGGTCAACCGTGCCGGCCCAGGCAGTTCCGATTGCCGGCAGCGAGGCTGCAGCGGCTCCGACTTCAAGCGATGGTACAGACGTTGCCAATCGTCCGGATGATGGCCGGGGGAGGAGGCATTCGGGACGGGATCGATCGAAGGGGGATCGAGGAAAGTTTGGCGGCGCGGGTGGCAAGGATCAGTCCTCCAGGCCGAACCGGCAGGGCAAAGGCGGCGGTAAACCCGGTGGTCCGGGGCGTTCCCGCAAGCCGGAAGTGCACTCGTCGGGCCCGCGCAAATCCGGTGGCATGGATCCAGATTCACCTTTTGCCGCTCTAAGTGCCTTGAAAGCGGCGATGGAACGTGGCGAGAATGACGGCTGAGCCGATCTGACCAGGGGGCAGGATTGCCCGATCCAGATGATGATGCGACGCCAATGGGCGAGGATGTTGCGCAACGTCCACCGGGCGGCGGTGCGCAGCGACTTGATAAATGGCTTTGGTATGCGCGGGTGGTAAAGACCCGCTCGCTGGCCGCCGCGCTGGTTACGCGGGGAC
This sequence comes from Alphaproteobacteria bacterium, assembly GCA_018830445.1. Taxonomy (GTDB): domain Bacteria; phylum Pseudomonadota; class Alphaproteobacteria; order Rhizobiales; family Hyphomicrobiaceae; genus Filomicrobium. Next base: position 39,818 of record JAHJSN010000070.1, read on the forward strand.
GGGTGCGGGTTAACCGGGAGCGGATACAGAAGCCAAGTCAGACGGTCAAGCCAGGCGACGTCATCACAGCGTCAGTTAGTCGCGATATGCGTGTTTTGAAGGTTCTCCTACCCGGCACGCGCAGGGGCCCTGCCAGCGAGGCGCAGACACTTTATGAGGATCTTTCGCCGGTCAAAATCGCCGGGCCTTCTGCGGGGGGGGCTGTATCGGGGGATCAATCGAATACCAGCGGGCCGCCGGTGGGCGGTGTTTTCGACACCGGGAGCGGCCGACCGAGCAAGAAAGAGCGCCGCCAAATCGTCCGGCTCAAGGGGCAGGATCGCTGATACGGCTGGGATTGTCGTTTCGCCTTCCGCGATCAGGCGTATCGCGTCGAGATACCGATGGGGGCTATCGGCGTCAGCCTCTTGCGCGTGCGGCCGGTTCTAGGCACATATGCTGCGAGCGCGATGAACAAAAACTTTTTGCTTGTGGCGCATGCTTGCGGATGTGGTTGCAAGCGAGAAATATCCGTGTCCGAGAGCCACGGGATAATCGAGAGCTGAAGAGCGAATGACCTACATCGTCAATGACAATTGCATCAAGTGCAAGTTCACCGACTGCGTCGAAGTCTGCCCCGTGGACTGCTTCTACGAAGGTGAGAACATGCTCGTCATTCACCCTGACGAGTGCATCGATTGCGGTGTGTGCGAACCAGAATGCCCTGTCGATGCAATCAAACCGGACACAGAACCTGGTCTGGAGAAGTGGTTGGAGATCAACCGCGATTTTGCAGATAAATGGCCAAATATTACTCAGAAAAAACCGGCTCCCGAAGACGCTGACAAGTACCGGGAGGAAGAAGGAAAGTTTGAAAAGTACTTCTCCGAAAATCCCGGGGAGGGCGACTAGGGTTCGATTCGTGGCAGTCGTATTTTTTCTATCCGACCCGGTGACTCAATTTGTGTTACCGGGCAACGCCGCTGGATAACCATGTAAATACAGCAATTGAAACACCTCTTCAATTTCCGTGAAGATTGTGTTATGTTAGCAACGAGTGGCGTAGCTGAACACTTGCAGAACTTCGGCGAACATATGGGGGTCCGACCGTCTCGTGAAGGCTGGAGCGGAACTTGAACCGGCGCTTGAGAGCGTACTCGCCCGAGGATTTGACTTCGGACAGCATAGCCATAGCTGAATAGGGTGCGACCTTTGCGGCTCCTCATTGGGAGGTGCATTGGAGCGCTTTTCGATTCCGTCGGGCGGTTCTTGCTGCCTGGCGGTTGTTTATGCGGCCAGTCACTCAAGCTGGCCGGTCTGACCCCGTCACTGTGATGGCGGTCAGTATTGTATGCGTGGGAAGAGGTGAGACTTCAGATGGCTGCAAAGACCAAAAGCCCGGCTAAGGCCGGGTCCGCAAAAACCAAGGCCAGTACAACCAGAGCAAAGACCGCCATATCGGCTTCCACCAAGCGCAGCGCTCCGGTGAAGAAATCCGGTGCCGCTGGCAGGTCGACCGCCGGTGCATCCGAGGCCAAAGCTTCTTCCAAATCATCCGTTGCATCGAGGGGCAAGGCTGTCAAGGCGAAACCGGCCCCGGCGACCGCGAAATCTACTGCGAAATCCACGGCAAAATCCACGGCAAAATCGGCCGCTTCCACGAAGTCGAAAAAGGCAGCTACCAACTTGAAAAAGTCTGTATCGAAGTCCGCTACCAAGGTTGTTGCTTCCAAGAAGTCCGCTGCTCCGGCCAAGGCTGCGAGTTCAGGCGCGACGAAACGCAAAACGGCAGCCGCCAAACCGGCGGCTAATTCTGCAAAGGGCAAGGCTGCTGCTGCGAAGGCGGCCAATAAGCCCGCTGCAGCCAAGGCGACGGCTGCCAAGACAGCGGCACCGAAGGCGGCAAAGGCCGCAGCCAAGCGGGCCGAGAAGCCAATTGCCGCAGCGAATTCCACGATGGCTCCGGCTACCAGCGCCAAGGCGACGCGCGGGACGGCGCGGAAGGCGAAGTCAACCAAGGCAGCAGCGGTGCCACTGGCTCCGTCGGCCCCGGCTGTCGTTGCGACCGGTGCGCAGGCACGGGCCGTTGCAGCCTCTATTGCCGAAGCGGCACAGCGCAAGATCAGTTCGCCAATCACGCCGGTGAAGTCGCAGAAGGCGGTCGCCGACAAGGCATCGATCAGCTTCGACGGGGCGGCCGACAAGAAGTCGGTCAGTCAACGTCACGGCTTCAAGACGAACGAGCATGTCGTCTATCCTGCGCATGGGGTCGGCCGTATTATCGGTATCGAGGAGCAGGAAATCGCCGGCATGGCGCTTGAGCTGTTCGTGATCAACTTCGAGAAGGAAAAGCTCACTTTGCGCGTGCCGACGGGCAAGCTCGAGTCGGTCGGCTTGCGCAAGCTTTCCGAAGACAAGACTGTCGCGAAAGCCCTCGACGTGCTGAAGGGACGCGCCCGCGTCAAGCGCACCATGTGGAGCCGCAGGGCGCAGGAGTATGATGCCAAAATCAACTCCGGTGACATCATCGCGCTCGCCGAAGTTGTGCGCGATCTCTACCGCTCGGAAGCCCAGCCGGAACAGTCGTATTCTGAACGGCAACTCTATGAAGCCGCGCTCGACCGGATGGCCCGCGAGGTTGCTGTTGTCTACAAGCTCGACGAGCGTGGCGCGATCCAGACGATCACCGACGTGCTGTCGAAGAGCGCTCGCACGCGCCGGGCCGCGGAAGATGCGGCCGAGAGCGACGGAGAGCCTTCCAAGGCGGCCTGATCGGAACGAGCCGAGATCAAGCCATGCGGTTCAAGGTTGGCTGAACATTCCAGGCGCCGGGAGCGAGAGTTCCCGGCGCTTTGTTTGGTGTGGTGCAGCATGTTCGAAATGGCTCGCGAGTTTGAGGCTGCACTGGGTCAATCCGCCCATTCAATCTGATCCAGGTTTTGGACCTCGATCATTGGGCCGGCGCGTTCTTCGATCCAACCCCTGGCTCGAATCCGTGTGCCGGCCGGCAAGCGACTTTTCAGATCGAAGGCTGCCGCGATCGACGGGGCCTTTGCGCCTTGGCGTTGCTGGTTTTTTGGTCCCTTGGATTGTTCGGCCGTTCCGCGTTGCTGTTTGAGAAGCCGTCCGGGAACGAAGATGGTGACGTCATCGCGCCAGTTCGTGCCGAAGTTGAAATAGATCCCCTTGCGGGATTTCGATCTGCGACGCAGACGGCCTTCAACGATTGCAAAGTGCCCGGTCAGTGCCGCCACTTCGCTGGCATTGGTTGCGTCAAGGACGGTGAAGACGCCTGTTGCCCAATGGCCGACTCCTCGGCGGCGGGCCTCGTTCTCGAGCCGCAGCAATTCCTTGTGGCCGCAAGCGCCGGCTGCGTCGAGGCTGACGCGGGCGTGTCCCCCGGATACGAGTGCGCCTTGCAGCCAAACGAGTTCATCACCTATCCGGACGGCGGCAGTACCGCGGAGCCGGCCGTATCGATCGGCAGTCTTGGCGGCGGTCTCGCCGGGAGCGGCAAGCGTGACGGCGCGACCGACGACCAGATCGTGCAATGCGCGGCGGCCGGCGGCGTCATCGAGGCTTGCTGAAATAAGGCCGAGATTGATTTCGCGACCATCGGCCAGCATTAGATTTTCTGCGTCGCTGACGGCGCTGACGGGGCTGGTGGGACTGCCCTTCAATCCGCATTGGCCTGGCGGCGATGGGTAGCTCCCGGGTCTGTCGGCGGCGGCAGCCGATGCGGCAGTGGCTGCCTGCGCGAATAGGAATAGCACGGCAATGGTACTGGCGGTGCAGATAGGAGGAACAAGGGCAGCGGTCGAGCCGTCGCCCGGTTGGCGGGTCAATGGCCGCCTAGCTCCACTGCGCCGAAGCATAAATACCTGCCTGCAGGGTTTGAACGCGGATGACGCACCGCCGCTGGTCATCCGCGTTCATACGCCTGAGCTGCCTCAGCGGTCAGGCGTATACAAAATCATTCGCGTGCAGATCGGCAAGTGCCACTCCGAGTAAGTGAACACTGTTGTCGATATCGAATGTGATCAGTGTACTTCCATCTTCTTCTATTGCAAGTGCCGTTACTTCGGCCAGGCTCGTCAGCCCCAGCGCGGATACGTCAAGCTTGTCGTAGCCCGACACGCCCCATTCGAAATCGAATATCGTGTCGTGGCCGCCGCCGGTGGCGAGGATGAAGGTGTCTGAACCCTGGTCGCCAATGAGGATGTCGTCACCGGCACCGCCGTCGATGAGGTCGGTTCCCGTGCCGCCGCTCAACGTATCGTCCCCGAGCCCTCCTGAAAGGATGTCGTTGCCGGCATCGCCATGGAGGAGATCGGCGCCTTCACCGCCATCGAGGGTATCGTATCCGCCGCCGCCGGACAGGAAGTCGTTGCCGTTGCCGCCGTTGATGGAGTCGTCGCCGGATTCGCCCTGCAAGAGGTCGTCGCCGTCGCCACCGTCGATGGTGTCGTTGCCGTCGCCACCATAGGCATCGTCATTGCCTGCGCCTCCGACAAGGGTGTCGCCGCTCTTGCCGCCAAACAGGATATCGGCTCCGTCATCGCCGAACAGGACGTCCACCCCGGAGCCGCCATCGAGAAGATCGTTGCCGGCGTTGCCATAGAGGGCGTCGCCATTGTTGCCGCCAATCAATGTGTCGTGACCATTGCCGCCGTGAAGGACATCGTTGCTGTCGCCGCCTTCCAGGGTGTCCTGGCCGTCACCGCCGAAGATTTCGTCGCTGCCGCCGAGGCCCAGGATGTGATCCCAGCCGGCCGTCCCCATGATCGTATTGTTCAATTCCGTGCCGGTGATCGCGTTGACGCCATTGATGACGATGTCAACGGTGGCGCTGGCGCTTTCGTCGGTTCCATCCGTTGCGGTGTAGGTGAAGGATGCCGTTCCGGTATAGCCCGCGAGCGGAGTGAAGGTGACGGTGCCGTCCGTGTTGAGGGTGACGGTACCGTTCGTGGCGCCGGCGACGGATGCAATGGCGAGGCTGCCGCCATCGGGATCGTTGTCGTTGCCGAGGAGATTGGATGCGAGGAAAGTAAAAGGCGCATCTTCGGCGATGTCGACGGGACCGTCGGCGACCGCGACAGGCGCTGCGTTTGCCGGACCGACGAGCAAGGAAACGCTCGCGGTCGATGTGGCGCCGGAGGGATCGGACGCGGTGTAGGTGAAGGTGACGATGTCCTCGGTGCCGGCGGGAACGACGATGTTGATATCGCCGTTGGCAAGCAATGTCGCTGTGCCGAGGGATGGCGTGCCGATGGCGGTGATGGTCATGGTGTCGCCGTCAAGGTCGCGGTCGTTGTCGAGGAGGATGCCCGCGGGAACTAGGATGTCGTCGCCGTAGACGGTGAGGCCGCTGTCGGCGACGGCCTGCGGAGCTGCGTTCGAGGATATGCCGGCGAGCGCGGCAAGCGCGTCGATCCCGGCGCGAGCGAGGGCCGGGTCCTGGTCGAAGACGATTTCGTCAATCCCTGCGCCGATCAATGTCGTGGAGAAGTAGTCCTCGACAGTAATGTCGCTGCCGTCGGCGAGGAGGACATGCAGATCATCGGCGTTCATAGCGTGGCGCAGGATGGTGACGTCCGACTGGGTCAGGCCGGGCAGGTAGAGGCGGTCTATGTCCGTTGCCGGGCCGGTGTCGCGGATCACGTCGTTACCGTCTCCGGCAGAATAGACGAAGGTGTCGCTGCCGCTGCCGCCGTCGAGGGTGTCGTTGCCGGCTCCGCCCCTCAGCGTGTCGTCGCCGCCGGCACCATTCAAGGTGTTGGCCGCGTCGGTGCCGGCAAGGGTGTTGTCGAGTGCGTTGCCGGTGCCGGAAATCGCGCCGCCGGCGAGGCTAAGGCTCTCAACGTTGGCGGTCAAAGTGAAGTCGATGAAGGCGGTGACGCGATCCTGACCGCCAGCTGCCGCCTCGATGACGACGTCGCCTGCGTTGTCGACGACATAGCCATCGTCGCCGCTGCCTCCGTCAAGCGTGTCGCTACCGGTGCCGCCGTCGAGCAAGTCGTTGCCGTCGCCGCCGGTCAGCTGATCGTTGCCGCCGCCGCCCAGGATATCGTGATCGTCGGCGGTGGCCGCAATGATGATGTCATCGCCTGCGGTGCCGGAGGCGATCTGCGGGTCGGTGCCGCCGGTTTCATCATTGTGGTTGGGGTTCGAAGTGGGGGCCTGCGGGCGCGGATCGAGAGGAGCGAACATTGTGCCGCCATTGGTCATCAAGTTCACGGCCGCGTCGAAGTTCGGGTAGGTCGTCGCACCGGCTCCGTTAGAGAGGGTAATGTTGGTCCCTTCACCTGGGTCGTGGAACTCAATGCCGAGGTCGCCGACTTGGAAATCGGTTATTCGGATCGTGGTTTCATCATCAAGAATCACGAGATGGGTTTGGGTGAAGAGCACTTGGCCGTTCTCACCCAGGATGGGGACTTCCTCGGTTTCACCCTGATAGAGATTGATGATCAGGTCGTCGCCGTCGAGCCAGTATTCAATCGAGCCGGCGAAATCGATGACGCCTTCGGTGAAATTGTTGCCGAAAAAAAAGTCGTCTTCAAGCCGCCACTCGAAACTGAGCACGTAACCGTTGTCGTGAAGGTCTGCGTATGTGCCCATCGCTCCGAGCAGGGGGAGGAGGTCAGAACCTTCGAACTCGCCGACGCCCTGGCCGCCGGTAAAGAAGTCGTAGGCGACGAACAACCGGTCGTCGGACTCTGCGTCATCGATGATGAATTCGACGTTGCCGATGGCATCCTGGGTCGCGGTGAGACTGGAGAGGATGAAAGTGTCGGCGCCAGTGCCGCCGATGGCGAGGGTCTGGCCACCTGTAGAGACGATCGTGTCGTCGCCTGCGCCGCCTTCGAGGCGGGCGGTGTGTCCGTCAGCGGTGGTCCCGGAGCCGGCGGCGGCAAGGCGGCCATCGATCAGGTCGTTACCGCTGCCGCCATCGGCGCCGCGCATGTTCGCGGACAGGTAGATGCGGTCATTCGACTCGGTTCCAACGATCCATTCGGCATCCTCGATCCACAGCCCTTTCTGATCGGATTCGGTGACCTGAGCGAAGACCGTGCTGGCGTTCACCGCGTTGACGAGAATCCCGCTGCCCTCAATGTCGGCGAAATCAACAACGTCTCCCTGGTCGTCGGTGGGGGCGGCGGAGGACTGCGAGCCGAGGTGAAGGTCAAGGCCCTGGCGGATCAGATCGACGCCGGGGCCGAGCTTGATGAAGTCGTTGTTGCCGCGCCATTCGAGGCGCTCGATGGACAGAAGCGAGTCTTCGCCGGTGGAGTGTTCCACGACGAACTGGGCGTTGTAATGCTCGATATGGTCGATGGACGGGAGCCGGATGTAGAATGGGCCGATCTGATCGTAGATTACGGTGTCAATGCCGTCCTTGACATAAAGGAGGTTGAGAACGCCGCCGTGGTAGACGTGCGAACCTTTCGACCAGTTGAAGGTGTCGTCGCCGCTGCCGCCGTAGAAGCGTTCGGTCTGAGAAACGTCGTCGGTGCCGAAGAAGGTATCGGTGCCGCCGCCGCCGAACAGCGAGGTGAAGCCGTTCTCAATGCGCATCTCTTCGCCGGAATTTGTCCCGAGCAGGGTTTCGCGGCCCGGCGACAGACGTAGTCCGAATGGCAGATTGGTGGAAAGATTGGTGCCGGCATAGTGCAACAGAGATGCGATCAGGGACGTCGAGTTCAGCGCGGAGTTGGTGGTCAAGGGCAGGGCAACGGCAGTGTAGGGGTGGGCGGCCGCATCGATCCTGCCGGCGAACGAGGCGATGGTCGCCCAGCTGGCGTCGGCATCGACGAATGGGAGCGCGCGGCTGCCGCGCTGTTCGGGCGTGCCGATGATGCCGACGAGCTCGGATTCGGTTGGAGCGCGGTAGCTTGTTCCATCATAGATGGCGTTCAACGTCGCGAGGGTTGTTGTGCCGTTGGCCCCCAGGACGCCGAGGGTCGGGGTGGGGCTGCCGCCGAAGGTCACGCGGGCACCCTCGATGCCGAACCAATAGGCCTGATCAATGAATGAAGCAGGCTCGAAAGTGAGGAGTAGGTGGTCACCTCCGAAAAATCCGATGAAACCTTCTATTGGAGTTCTTTCAACCCTAACGCGTGGCATCGTGCGCCCTCCAAATTGTTGTGAGAGCGGCTTTCAGGCCGTAACAGATGTCTGAATATTCGTTATTTGATGCTTGTTATAGCCTGCTCCGCTCAGAATTAACCATTTTGAGCGTAGACCCCCTACATTTCAGAGCGCAACAGTAAATTCTCGCTACTACTACAACCACAATGTGCAACGTTGTATGGTGGCCACAATAGTCCGAGTCCGGAGTTATGTGGGGTTCGCGGCTGCGAATTCGTTCGTTCAAACTGGGGAAGCGATTCTGCCAAGTCACTGATCAACTTGCGTTGGATTGAGGCAGCCGTGCGCGAAGGCTGCTTGCGCTTCGCAGGTCGCGGATATTATAACATCCGCATGAGCTGCCCGGTTTTCGCGACGATTGCGTCGCCGGGGCGTTGAATATTCATCGATTGGGCGTCGGTGGGCCGGGGAGCGGTCTCGAAAGCTGTTCGGAGTGCTGAGGGTAAAGTTGTGACGTGACGGGCAGTATCGATGTGATCGAGAAGAGTATGAAAGAGATGACTGTGGAGCGGCAGCTCAATGCCAATGAGAAGCTGGTGCTGGCCGCGCTGAGACGATGCGGCAAGCCGGCGAGCGCCTACGATCTGATCGACGACCTGAAGCCCGATGGGGTGAAGGCGCCGCCGACGATCTACCGCGCGCTCGGGAAGCTCATCGAGGCCGGACTCGTGCACCGCCTCGAGTCTCTCAACGCGTTCGTGGCCTGCTCGCATGCGCATCGATGCAAGGCGGTGGCTTTTGCCGTGTGTGACGATTGCGGGACGGTGGACGAGTTCGAGTCGAAGCAACTTTCCGGCATCCTTCAGGGATGGGCAGAGAATGCCCGTTTCAGATTGCGACAGACGACGCTGGAGCTGCGCGGGCTGTGCGCGGTATGTGCAGAAAAGTCCGGCTGATGACGGGACCGTTGGCGATGGCGGGGCCTTATCGATCAAAGCGAACTGGAGTGGCGGCATGCTCTACATGAGCGCAGTGGAGAGGATTGCCTACGCTGCGGTGATTATTGCCGCCGTCTGGGTGGTGATCCTGGCGGCGATGTGGAGCTGACAGGCATGTGTAGCGAACAAGCGCAATGAACAAGCTAAGTCCTGCGGCGCCGCGCATCGCGATTGCGAACCTGACGCTTGGGTATGAAGGGCATCCGGCCGTACATCATCTCAGCGGCGAGATGCCTGCCGGGTCCATGACGGCTGTCGTCGGACCCAACGGCAGCGGCAAAAGCACATTGCTGAAGGGGATCGTGGGTCTGTTGAAACCGATCCACGGGCATATCGAGATCGATGGGCTGGGGGGCAACGCCATCAGCTACCTGCCGCAGCAGGCCAACATCGACCGGACGTTTCCAATCTCCGTGGAGGAGACGGCGAGCCTCGGCCTGTGGTCGCGGTGCGGTACGTTCGGCGGCGTGTCGCGGCCCGAGCGCGAGAGAGTCGCGCGCGCGATATCGGCTGTCGGCCTCGAGGGGTTCGAACAGCGCACGCTCGATACGCTTTCCGGCGGGCAGGTGCAGCGCGTTCTTTTCGCGCGGGTGCTGGTGCAGGACAGCCCGCTCATCCTGCTCGACGAACCGTTCAACGCGATCGACGCGAACACGGCGGGCGACCTGATGAACCTGATCGAGCGCTGGCACAAGGAGAGGCGTACCGTGGTGGCGGTGATGCACGATCTGGATCTTGCGCGCGACAGGTTTCCGAATGCGCTGTTGCTGGCGCGCGAGAAAATCGCCTGGGGCGAGACGTGCGATGTCATCACGCCGGCGAACCTGTTGAAGGCGCGCAACATGTCGGAATGCTGGGACGACGATGCGCCCTGGTGCGAGCGCGAGGCGGTTTGATGATCCTTTACGATTGGCTGCTGTCTCCGTTCGTCGAATTCTCCTTCATGCGGCGGGCGCTGGCGGGATCGATCGCGTTGTCGTTCAGCGCGGCTCCGGTCGGCGTGTTCATGATGCTGCGGCGGATGAGTTTGATGGGGGATGCGATTTCGCACGCGATCCTACCGGGCGTGGCGGTCGGATTTCTGGTGTTCGGCCTCGAAATCCTGCCGATGACGATCGGTGGAATGATCGCCGGGCTGGTCGTGGCGCTGGCGGCTGGGCTGGTGGCGCGCGGCACGGCGCTGAAAGAAGATGCGAGCCTTGCGGCGTTCTATCTTATCTCGCTGGCTCTGGGGGTTTTGATCGTCAGCATCAAGGGATCGAGTGTCGACTTGATGCACGTCCTGTTCGGAACGGTTCTGGCGCTCAACGACGAAGCACTTATCGTGCTCGGAGCAACGGCGACGGCTACGATCGCGGGGCTGGCAATCATTCTGCGGCCGCTGATCGCGGAATTCGTCGATCCGGGTTTTCTTGCAGCCGTGCGCGGGCCGGGGGCGATGTCCTATCTCGTGTTCCTGACGCTGGTGGTGCTTAATCTGGTGGCAGGATTTCAAGCGCTCGGCACGCTGCTTGCGGTCGGGATCATGGTTCTGCCGGCGGCGGCGGCGCGGTTCTGGATGCGGCGCTTGAGCGGCATGATCGGTGTTGCGGTCTTGATTGCGGTGCTGTCGTGCATCGCGGGGCTTCTCGTTTCGTATCATTGGCGGCTGGCATCGGGTCCATGCATCACGCTTTCGGCCGGAGCGATATATCTTGGGTCGTTGCTGGCCGGTCCGGCGGGTGGCATCGTGTGGCAACTGCTGCCGCACAAGCATCGGGCGGCATGAGGGGCGTTGCATGAAGTTGATTGGCGTCCTCGTTGCCGCGCTGCTGGCGGGCGAGATTCTGGCGGTTTCGATCAAGCCGGCGCACGCGGCGGAGAAAATCGCTGTGGTCGCGACCTTCTCGATCCTCGCGGACATGGCAAAGCAGGTTGGCGGCGAGCGGGTTGCGGTGCATTCGATGGTGGGGCCGGGGAGCGATGCGCATGTGTTCCAGGCGACGCCGGCGGATGCGGTGACGTTACGGCGTGCGGCACTGGTTGTCGAAAACGGATTCGGTTTCGAAGGATGGCTGGACAGGCTGATCGAGGCCGCGGACTACAAAGGCCAGCGTATTGTCGCGAGCGAGGGCGTGGCGCCACTGAGCCAAGCGGACACCGACGATCATGGGCACCATCAAGGCGACAAGCATGGCCTGCGTGCTGCCGATCCGCATGCCTGGCAGAACATCGCCAACGGGGTTCATTACGTTGACAACATTGCGCGCGGTTTGTGCAACCTCGATAAGAGCGGTTGCCCGACCTACAAGGCGAATGGTGCCGCCTACATCGAACGGCTGCAGGCGCTCGATCGCGAGATCAAAGGGCGGCTGGCGGCCATCCCGTCCGAAAGGCGCAAGGTGATCACGTCGCATTCGGCGTTCGGGTATTTCGCCGAGCGGTATGGCGTGGAAATCATCGCGCCCGAGGGTGTTTCGACGGAGCAGGAGGCCGCCGCCCTCGACGTGGCGGGCCTCATCCGGCAGATCCGCGAGCACGACATCAAGGCGCTGTTCGTCGAGAACATTTCGGACCCGCGGCTGATCGAGCAGATCGCGCGGGAGACGGGCTTGAAGCCGGCGGGCCGGCTTTATTCGGATGCGCTGTCGAAGGCCGGCGGCGAAGCGGACAGTTATATCGCGATGATGCGGCACAACGGGGTTGCCATTGCGGAAGCGCTGGAGGCGGCGGGGCGGTGAGGTGGGCAATAGTTGCCCCAACATCGGGCGCGCCCATGCCGGAGTGCTCAACGCACGCTACGAAGACTGCTGCTCCACCGCGTTCGCGGCGTCGATTAGGCTTTTGCCGCAATCGGATTTGCCGAGGGCGGCAACGAATCTTTCGAGGGCGGCGCGGGCCAATTCGATGACGCCGTGTCTTTCCGGACCGGTGGCGTGTTAGGCGAACATGCTGGCGGACTTTTCGCGGTGCAGCGCGCGGTGCACGGGGTTCGGATAGGCCGTGACCGTAGTCGAAATTGTCGCCGAGGATGAGGCATGTGTTCCGGCCGGAGCCGCTGGCGAGAACGCTGTCTCTGATTTTCTCCATCCCCCTTATCCTGCAATCCTGATTGGCGCGCTGGATTGAGGTTCAGGGCTTTTTCGAGCCGGTGCCGAGGCGCTGGCCGGAATAGTTCTTTGCGCGGATGGGCCGCCACCATTCGTCGTTCGCAAGATACCAGGAAATCGTGTCGGCAAGGCCTTCCTCGAAGGTGCGCGAGGGGGTCCAGCCAAGCTCGGCTTCGATCTTGGAGCAGTCGATGGCGTAGCGGCGGTCGTGGCCTGGACGGTCGGTGACGAATGTGATGAGGCTGCGCCGTTGCGTACCGTCTTCGCGCGGCACCTGCTTATCGAGATGATCGCAGATCGCCTCGACGACGGCGAGATTGGTGCGTTCGCAGCGTCCGCCGACGTTGTAGGATTCGCCGATCCGGCCCCGGGTGGCGATCGTGACAAGAGCCTTGGCGTGGTCCTCGACGTGCAGCCAGTCGCGAACGTTGTCACCCTTGCCGTAGACGGGAAGCGGTCTGCCTTCCAGTGCGTTCAGCGTGACGAGCGGAATGAGCTTCTCGGGAAACTGGTAGGGACCGTAGTTGTTCGAGCAGTTCGAAAGCACGACCGGCAGGCCGAACGTGTGGTTCCAGGCGCGGACCAGGTGGTCGGAGGAAGCTTTCGAAGCAGAGTAGGGAGAGGAAGGCGCGTAGGGCGTCGTCTCCAGGAACAGGCTGTCGTCGAAGGGCAGGTCACCGAAAACTTCATCGGTCGAGACGTGATGGAAGCGGAACGAATTCCTGGCGGTGCCTTCGAGTTCAATCCAGTAGGTGCGGGCGGCTTCCAGCATCGCGTAGGTGCCCATCACGTTCGTTTCGATGAAGATCGCGGGGCCGTCAATCGAGCGGTCGACGTGGCTTTCGGCGGCCAGATGCATGATCGCGTCCGGCTTCTCGCTTTGCAGGATGCCGAGGATCGCTTCGCGGTCGCAAATGTCCTGCTTGTAGAATGAATAGAGCGGGTGGCCGGCAATGGGTTTGAGCGAGTCGAGATTGGCCGCGTAGGTCAGCTTGTCGACGTTGACGACCGCCATCGCGAGATCGCCGACGAGATGCCGGCAGACGGCCGAGCCGATGAAGCCGGCGCCGCCGGTCACGAGGATCTTCACGGGTTTGTTCCTTTGCCTGCATATAGAAACAGGTCTGGCTGGTCTTTCAGCAGCGGCGCGACGCTGTCCTTTGCGGAAAGAAGAGGCTCGATTTGATCCAGGGGCCAGTCAATTGCGAGTTCGGGATCGCTATAGTGTATCGAGCATTCGTATTCGGGCGCGTAGATGTTGGAGACCTTGTAGATCACCTCGGTATCGGGTTCGAGGGTGAGGAAACCGTGCGCGAAACCCTTGGGAATGAACAGCTGGTTCCAGGCTTGCGAAGTGATGATGCGAGCGCACCATTTTGCGAAGGTGGGGGAACCCTGGCGGATGTCGACGGCAACGTCGAAGATTGCGCCCTTGGTGACGCGTACCAGTTTGTCCTGGGCAAACGGTGGAAGCTGGTAGTGTAGCCCCCTGAGGACGCCTCTCGTCGCCGAAAATGAGTGGTTGTCCTGGACGAAAACGGACAGTATGCCGGCATCGGCAAACTTCATCGCATTATAGGTTTCGGAAAAGAAACCCCGCGCGTCGCCGAACTTCCGAGGTGCGATTTCCAGAACTTCGGGAAGCTCCTGCGGCGTAACCTGCATTCCGTTCAATCCTTCGCGCTGCCGTCCGCGTCCACCGAAATTTGCTGCAAATTTCCATGATTCGCGACTGCGCCAAACTATTCAACTCCGGGACACGAGTCGACCTGTAACGGGCTGCCGATGCCGCCGGAAGCTTTTCGGCAATCCGACTCGCGTGAGGTTCGCAGAGAACGGTGCGGACGCGTCACGAAGTTGCGACAATAGCTGGAGAGCCCAATAGCGAAGGGTGCCTACACCATTGTTGCGGCGATGGTCAATTGCAGGCAGCAACTGGGGCCGAAGTCCAGTCTTCCATCATTGTTCGAAGGCTTGTTTTACCCAAGGCTCTTCGTGGCTGACACCCGATTCTATCATTTTGCCAAGGAACAGCGCGCCGGCATGCGTGGCGGATGGCCGGGAGAAGATGCTCGTGAAGATGCTCAAGAAACCGCGTCCACCCGAAGGGGAATTGAGGCTTTGGCGAATGCGCGCCTTTTCCTCTTGCGTCACTGATTTGGTTATTGCGCCGACGGCCAGAGTGGCGACGACCGGTAGAAGGCGGGAGATCGCCATGGCAGGCAGGTTCGAGTTGGAAGCAATCCTGGCGATCAGTCCGGAGCGATCGCCGGCAATGTTCAGGATGTTGCTCAGAACGGATTCGCCTTCGCTCACGACCGATGACGCATCAACGGTGGATGCGGCATTGAGGTAGCGCTCAAGCGTGGCGTCGTCGGCCTTATCGAGGAAGTCGATCAGGTCCTGCTTGGAGGCGGTCTGTTTTTTTATGGCGGCCGAAATAACGGGAAGGAGAACTTCGGCGGCTTTTTCGGCTTCCGCGGAACTCGAGAGATAGTCGCGGCCGACCGATTCCAGAAGTTGAAGTCCCTGGTTGGCGATCAGAAGTGTCAAAAGATCATGGCCAATGCCTCCAGTAGAATTGTGCGGCGCTATTTCCATAAATTACCGTCGAGCTTCGGCATTGGTGTCGCGATGGTCCAGGATTGATCATTGCGGATGCCCTTTGACGTGGTCTGGTCAACCGGAACGCATACCTTAGCGGGAATAGCGTCAGTTCGGTGAGTGGAATGCCGGGCAGAGAATTCCTTTGGCGCCTTCACAATAGAGTTCCGATTCCGACACCTGGTGCCCAAGCGTTTGATCGATATAACTCGTTTAAGCATAGCGCTTTTGCGAGCTTGTTGGAACCAATATGCCAAGGTGCGGAAGACCCGCTGGACATAGGGCCGGGTGCCAGCGGTCGAGCGCTCAGTTGATGCTGGCGAGATAGGCTTCGATGCGTTGCTTCAGGCCGGGTTCGGCAATCGAGCGGGCGAGTTCGGCCATATCCGCGTCGCGATGGTCGGGCCGGGTCAGGCGCAGCAAACGTTCGAAGCTCGTTTGCGGCAACGAGGTGCCTGTTTCGGTCAATTCAGCAAGTTTGGCGTCCCACTCGCGGCGTTCTGAGATGCCGGTCAGGAAGCCCAGCTCGATGGCTTCCTGGGTTCCGAATACAGTTGAACCCAGAAGTATTTTCAGGGCTGCCTGACGGCCCACGACTTCCGCCAGCCTGCGCGTTCCCAGCGCCACGGCGAATTGCAGACCGGGCATCCTGAACCGTGAAGCGGGCGCGGCAAAACGAAACGTACAAGATGCGACAAGATCGGCAGCGGCTCCGAAGCAGGCCCCATGGACCAGGGCGATCGTTACGAAGGGAGCGTAGTGGACGGCCTGCAGCAGGTGTTCGAGGCGCAGGAAGCGAAGGGCAAGATCGCCGTCGCTCTGGCCATCGAGGCCGCTGAAGTCGAAGCCGCCGGAAAAGTCCTTGCCCTCGCCCGAAATCGCCACGAGGCGAACAGAGTGCCTGCGGGCATCGTCAAGTGCGGAAATCAGGTCTTCAACCAGATCGGAGTCGAGCGCGTTGAGCTTATCGGGCCGGGTCAGCACGATGCGAAGAACCGCGCGATCGCGAGTGACGCGGATCCGGCTCGATGCAGATGCGTGGTGCAAGGTCATGGCCTAATACCCGGCAGTGGTGACGCCGTTAAGCGGATTTTTCGGGATGTTCGACGACCGTGCCGCCGGACTTCTTCCACTTGGAGAAACCGCCTTCCAGATGGCAGACGTTTTCGAAGCCCATATCGATCAGGGTTGCGGTGGCGAGTGCCGAGCGCCAGGCCGATCCGCAATAGAGCAAGAACTTCTTGCCGGAGTCGAAGACTTCCTTGTGGTAGGGGCTGTCGGGATCGATCCAGAACTCCAGCATGCCGCGCGGGGCGTGGAACGCGCCGGGGATCATTCCTTCACGTTCAAGTTCGCGAAGGTCGCGGATGTCGACCCATTGCACGTTCGGGTCGTCGAGCAGCGCTTTTGCGTCGTCAATACCGAGTGTTTCGATGCGTTCGTTGGCTTCATCGATGAGCTGCTTGAAACCGCGCTTCAATGTCATGTCGTACTCCGTTTATCGTATCGCTCCGGTCGGCGTCCTGGGCGTGCTTTAGCAGTTTCATGGGGTTGGAGTAAGCCTGGATTCAACAGCCTGATAGGTCACGAAGTTCACGAAAGGTTCAACGCCGGCGGTGGGGGAAGGCGGGCGCGGCGCTGGTGATGGGGATTGCGGTCGCCGGTGGCCTTCACCAATGCGCCGCATGTCTGCTATCAACCGTTGGGCGGGAACGCGCGTCAGGCGCAGAGAAACCGGCGCAGGAGTTCGACCATGGAGTTGCCACGCAGAAGCCTGTTGAAAGGTGTAGGAGCCGCAGCCCTGGCCGGTGTCGCGGGGCTCGGCGGGACAGCTCCGGCGGCGAGGGCGGCAATGCCGCTGCCGCTGCCGCTGGCGCGAAAAATTCCATCGACCGGTGAGATGTTACCGGTTGTCGGTCTCGGCAGCTGGATCACCTTCAATGTCGGCAACGACCCGCTTCTTCTCGATAGAAGCGCGGAGGTTGTCGCGGAATTTTTCGAGGGCGGCGGCAGGCTCATCGACTCGTCTCCGATGTATGGGTCCTCGCAGGCGACGATCGGTTACGCGTTGAAGAAGCTCGGATATCCGAAACCAGCGTTTGCCGCGGACAAGATCTGGACATCCTATGAAACGGAAGGGGCTTCCCAATTCGCGGAAACACGCTCGCATTGGGACGTTCAAACCATGGACCTGATGCAGGTCCACAATCTGCTGGCCTGGCAGGCGCATCTTGAAATGCTGCAAGCGAAAAAGGCAGCCGGTGAAATCCGTTATATCGGCATTACGACCTCGCATGGCAGGCGTCACGGCGAACTCGAAGCGATCATGGCCAGCCATGAGATCGACTTCGTGCAGCTGACCTACAATGTCGACGACAGGGAGCCGGAGCAGCGCCTGCTTCCGATGGCGGCTGAGCGAGGTATCGGGGTGATCGTCAACCGGCCGTTTCAGCGCGGAGGGCTGATACAGCGGTTTCAGAACAAGCCGCTGCCAGGGTTCGCGGCGGAAATCAATGCGGGCTCGTGGCCCCAATTGCTGCTGAAGTTCGTCATCTCGCATCCGGCCATCACGTGTGCGATTCCCGCGACCACGCGTGTCGACCACGTGAGGGAGAACCTTGCAGCGGCGTCGGGGCCTCTGCCGGACGAAGGCATGCGCAAGAAGATGCTCGGCTACATCGAGCAACTATAAAGATGGGTACTTGGTCGAGCTACTCGCTGTCGGACTTCCTGCTGTTCTCACCGCAGGTCTATCAGCGCATGTTCGTCCTCAACAACGAAGACTTGTGGCCGCTGCAACCTGTCGTCCTGGGGGTCGCGGCGTTGGTTTTTATGGCGGTTGCTCGAGGGGCGCCTTGGAGTGGGCGGGCGCTATTGGTGTTGCTGGGAGCCGCATGGCTCGCGATTGGCGGCGTCTTCTTCCCTGGGCGCTATCAGGCGATCAACTGGCTGGGGAGCAGCTTTGCTGCGGTGGCCGGGCTTGAGGGGGTGCTGCTGATACTTCTGGCGTTCATGGGCCGGCTCAGGTTGATTGATCGGCGTGAAAACCGGTTTGTTTCTGGCTTGGGAATGGTCTTGCTGGCGGCCGGTCTGGTGGCCTATCCGCTGCTTGATCTGGCAACTGGATCGCCGGTTCGCGGAGCCCAGGTCTTCGCCATTACCCCGGACCCGACGGCGATTGCGAGCCTGGCGGGGCTTGCACTTGTCGACGGACGGATGCGCTTCGTGGCGGCGATCATCCCGTTGTTGTGGATGAGTTTCACCGCGCTGACTTTGTGGACACTCGGATTGGGCGAAGTGCTGGCGGCAGTGGCGTTCCTGGCATTCGCGGTGATTGCCGTTGCCTGGCCGCGGGCGGTTCGTTCCACGGGGCGGTAATCCGTCACATCGTGATTATTCCTTCAGGTATTGGCCTATGCTGCGGCCGGAAGAGGCTACGGATTCGCTCCACGCGAGCCTGAGCTCTCAAGTGGATTGTACGACGGCGGCGAGGCGTCGGGCGGCTCGCTTGGCATTGATGCGATCACGAAGTACGGCTTGATTGATTTTGGCCAATGCGGCCGGACTATCCGATGAATTACAGTGTGGCGCCTAGTGGCCTGTCTCGCCTAAATCGGTGTGCTGGCCGCAACCGCTGACGATTTAGGCGAGACATGAAGGCCACTAGCGAAAACAATGGCTTAGTGTGGCGTTCAGCGCGCCTCAATTGACAACTCCTGTGCGGCACCAAC
>JAHJSN010000071.1 GCA_018830445.1 Alphaproteobacteria bacterium
CGAAGAAGAGCGCCGCAAGGCGGAGGCGGAAGCCAAGCGCAAGGCGGAAGCAGAAGCCGAAGCCGAAGCCGAAAAGGCACGTCAGGCGGCAGCGGCCGAAGAAGAGCGCCGCAAGGCGGAGGCGGAAGCCAAGCGCAAGGCCGAGGCGGAAGCAGAAGCAGAAGCCGAAAAGGCACGTCAGGCGGCAGCCGCTGAAGAAGTGCGCCGCAATGCAGAGGCAGAAGCCAAGCGCAAGGCGGAAGCGGAAGCGGAAGCAGAAGCAGAAGCCGAAAAGGCACGTCAGGCGGCAGCCGCTGAAGAAGTGCGCCGCAAGGCAGAGGCAGAAGCCAAGCGCAAGGCGGAAGCAGAAGCCGAAGCCGAAGCCGAAAAGGCGCGTCAGGCGGCAGCCGCTGAAGAAGTGCGCCGCAAGGCTGAGGCTGAGGCCAAGCGCAAGGCGGAAGCAGAAGCGCAGCGGCAGGCCAGAGAAGCCGCCGAGAAGGCAAAGCAGATTGCCGAACGCGAAGCCGCACGCAAGCGCGCCGAGGCCCAATTGCGGGCGGCCGCAGAAGCCCGGAAGGCCGAGCGGGCATCAGCGAAAGCGGCTCCAAAGATCGGCCGCGAAGCCGCGGAAAGCTGCACCGGCGGGAAGCCGCCGCAAATAGCTGCACGCGCAGATGGCGGCGGTATCGTAAACCTCGACATCCAGTCGCCGTGCGCGAGGGGGCAGGATTTCAAGATTACCTACGGCCCATATGAATTTGTCAGACGTTTCGACGAAGCCGGTTCGGCGAACTTCAAACTCGATCTCTTCCTCGGGGCCAATCAGGCTGTCGGTGTGGTGCTCGATGACGGATCGCGGGTACCGTTCAACCTGCCTGCGGTCGATTTGAGCGGATTGTCGAAAGTGGCAATCGTCTGGAAGGCACCGGTCAATTTGGATCTGCACGCTTTCGAGTATCTTGCGTCACCCTCTGGGGAGGGGCACGTCTGGGCAGGAAGCAGTTCGACATTCCAGACCGCTTCCGCCGGAATTGCCAGCGGCAAAGGGCGCGGGTACATGAGCAGCGTGGCTGGTAACGAGCCGGCCGGCGACAAGGTCGAGGTCTACACTTTCGTTCGCGCGCCACAGCAGCGCTCTGGCGTCATCACAACATTCGTGGATTATGAAACGCGGGGCGACACCCCAAGCGGCGAAATGTGCGGCAACGGGAGTCTCGCCGCGATCGCGTTCGAGGCCATCGAGTTGCATTCGCATGGCACGGCCCGCCGTGAGAGACGCGAGTCACGGTCGGTGGCATGCGGTCAGGCTCTAGCCCAAACGGATCGGTACAACCCCGACACCATAAACGATTTGCAAATCCGGCGCTGATGTAGGAAGTGCAACATGCGCAAGGCAAGGATATCTGGAAGGAACGAGCCGATGAGATCTGTTAAACGATTTGTTCGTGTCTTCGGGCTTGCCGTCGCCGCAGCCGGACTTTGGTGCGGGCTTGCACAAGCGGCAGAAGTCCGCCTGGAAATGAAGGGTGGCGGGTTTGAGATCACGGGTGAACTCAAGGTCTACGACGGCAAGAAATACATCGTCGAGTCGCCGATCTTCGGGATGATGACCGTCGATGGGGCACGCTTCGAGTGCGTCAGCCAGAATTGCCCGACGAGGCCAACGATAGACCCCGATTTCGTCGGAGGCGGGCGCGCTGCGGCACCAGTCGGCGATCTGGGGACGACAAGCTGGATGGGCGGCAGCGGCATCGGCACCAACTTCATGCCGGAACTCGTCAAATCATACGCGGCCTCGCGCGGCCTGACCGTTCAGCAGACGATCGGTACCGACAACCGCGATCTCATCTTCAACCTCGAAGACAATACCGGCAAGAAGGTCGGGACCTTCAATGTGCTGCGCCATGGCGTCAGCGAAGCGTACAAGGACCTGATCGATGGCAAAGTCGAACTGGTGTGGACCAGCGCCAGGATGACGGACGCCCAACAGGCGACATTCACGGCGGCAGGGGCCGGCGGCATGAGGGTCGAAGGCAACGAGCACGTGTTCGCTCTCGATTCGATGGTGGCCCTTGTTTCGCAAGACAATCCGGCGGTTTCGATCTCGGTCGACAACCTGGCCGGGATCTACTCCGGGCGCATCACGGACTGGGCGCAACTCGGGCTGCCGGGCGGCAAGATCAATGTCTACGCGCCAGTCGAGGGCATGGGTATGCTCATGCACTTCAAGAACACCATCCTGACGCCGCGCGGGCTGTCGCTGATGGCAGACGCCATTCGTCTTGGTACGGTGGTCGAGTGGTCCGACAAGGTGGCAGCGGACCCCAATGGAATCAGCTTCAACTTCATCGGCTATATTCGCAATGCGAAAGCTCTCAACATAGCCACCGAGTGCGGCCTCATCACGCGACCCACATACTTCTCCGCCAAAACCGAGGAATTCCCGCTTTCGCGGCGCCTATACTTCTACACCAGAGGGCAACCGAAATCGGTTCTGGGCCGGGAGCTGCTGACGCATGCGCTGTCGCCTGAAATCCAATCGGTTTTGAAGGCGGCGAACTTCGTCGATCAGGAGCCCGAACTGTTGAGCTTCAAGGAGCAGGGGGCCCGGATCGCCTATGCGCTCAATGCCGCGGACGAGGACTTCGACATTGAGGCGATGCGGGGCCTGATCAAGGATGTGGCCGCCGCCGACAGGTTGTCGACGACGCTGAGGTTCGAGATCGGCTCGTTCGCCCTTGACACGAAGGCGCTGCAGGATGTGCAGCGTCTCGCGCAGCTGTTGCAGAGGCCCGAATTCCAAAGCCGCAAGGTGATGCTGCTTGGCTTCGCGGACGCCGTGGGCGCCTACGAACCGAACCTGAGACTATCGGAGGCGCGCGCCATTGCCGTCGAGGCTGCGCTGCGCAGGGCCGGTTACTCGGGGGCCATCACAAAGGGCTACAGCGAACTTGCCCCGGTCGCCTGCAACGACACGCCTGAAAGACGTGAATTGAACCGGCGTGTCGAAGTGTGGATACAGTAGCGGACAGCGGACCAGGATCCTGTCATGTGCTGTGCTGTGCTGGATGTCTCAGGAATGCAGGTGTTCAAGTGAAATGCGGATCAAGTCCGCTGTCCGCTGCAGGCCGAGCTTGTTCTTGATCAGGCTGCAGGTGTTCGCCACTGTCTTGTAGGAGACGCCAAGTGTTTCGGCGATCGCCGTCAGGCTCTTGCCGTCGCCGAGCAGGCGAAGGATCTCGACTTCGCGGGTTGTCAACTGATGCAACGGGTCCTCGCCATCGAACTGGCCGATGGCCAGCTTGCTGGCCAGATCCGCCTCGATATAGTGGCGCCCCTCGGCAACCTGCTTGACGGCTGCGACGAGTTCATCGGCGCTGGCGCTCTTGGTTACGTAGCCTCTGGCTCCGAGCTTGAGCGCGCGGGCCGCATAAATCGGCTCGGAGTGCATCGTGAAAACGATGACGCGGGCCTTCTTGTCCTCAAGGATGAGCCGGCGGAGCAGTTCGAGGCCGCCGACGCCTTCCATGTTCAAATCGAGAAGCACCAGGTCGGGTTTCTCGGCGCGAAACAGCCCCAGCGTTTCGTGGCCGGTTTCGGCTTCGAGGATCTCCGATCCCTCGATGCCCTCCAACAGACGGCGGACGCCGGCGCGGACAACGGAATGATCATCGACGAGAAGTATCTTAAGCTTGCGCATCGGCAGCTATCCTCTTGGTATTTTGTTGTTGCTGCGAAGTCCTGTCGGCAGCCGCGGCACCCGACGCCGGCAGCCACGCCCGGACGATGACGCCGCTCGAACTTGTTCTCGGGCCGACCTCGAACTCACCTGAAAGTGCATCGATACGTTCGCGCATTCCGGGAATGCCGAAACCCGAACCGCCGGCACCGCCTTCGCTGTTCATGCCGAGGCCGTCATCGCGAACCTCGACAAGGATCCCTTCGACGCTGTGGTCGATCTCAATCTCGACTTTCGCGGGTCTGCCATGGCGCATGGCGTTGCTCAACGATTCCTGAATGATGCGGAAAACGGTCTGTTCGAGCTCCTTGCCGAGCGGATGGGACGGCGCCGACAGCTCGATCGACACGGCAGGATAGCGTGTCTTCCAGAAGTCGATCAGGTTGTCGATCGCATCGACAAGCCCGATATCGACGAAGCCGTCCGAGCGCAATCGGCCGAGCAGTTCCCGGACGTGCCGCTGCATGTGCCAGACCGATTCCCTGATGGTTTTTACGCGTGCAGGTATCTCGGCTTCCTTGCCGTTATCCAGGCAGTGGGCGATCGACGTGGCATCGACATCAACCGAAAAAAGGAAAGGACCGATTTCATCGTGCAGGTCGCGGGCCAGATCGGCACGCTCCTCCTCCTGGACGGCAGCAAGCTGTTCGGTCAGGCGGCGGTTCTTGGCCTCCGTCTGCTGGAGACGTTCGGCCATGGCGTTGAAGCCACTGTAAACCTCGACGAACTCGGAAGGGCCTGTTTCGGGAATGCGGGGCGCATCGGAGGACTTATGAATGGCATTGAGGGCGCCGGCCAAAGCGCTCAGCGGTTGCAGGGCGCGGTTCAACAGCCAATAGACGCAGCCAAGAACGAGCATGCACAGGACGCCCAAAATCTTCAGCGTGTTCCAGATGTCGTCCCAGACTTCGGCGACCTCGTTCCTGGAATCGGTTTGCAGGTGGAAGCTGCCAAGACCGTCGAAAGCGGTTGGCAGATCGACGGCGATCATCTGCTCGGGCTGGCGGAAGATCTCATGGAACCAGTCGGGTACAGCGCGCGCGGACGTTGATGGGTGGGAGGCGGCGATGACACGGCCGGAGGTGTCCTGCCAGAAAGCGCGCAGGTGACGGTCTCCGTTGAAGTCGGCAATCAGCAGATGCAGGCGGCGGCTCGGATCGGCAGATTCCTCGGCATCGTCAACGGCATTGGCGGCGATGCGGGAGCCGACCGCGATCGCGGCCTGCATCTCTGCCTCGACCTTGGAGAGCGCGTGCCAGTAGCTGATCGACGCGCCAAACAGCAGGGTGACCAGCGCAACCGCGACTATGGAAGCTAGAAGTGTCGACTTGAGAGTCATGCTGTTTCCAGGCGGAACCGTTCGATAATCAGGCGGCAGTATACCCGATCCGATGCAATGAGATGTGGGCGTTCGCCCAAAATCGTCAATTCGGGAGGCCTGACTACAGCGATCCGGGATAAATTCCCTGGCCGGAGGGTCCGCCTCGGCAACGGCGGTGATTTTGGCGAGCCGGGTGATGCAGGGCCGGTGGCACAACCGCCTGGATGCGCTATCGTCGGGGCTGCCTGGGGTGGGTCAAATGGCGATTCCGCCATGTTGCGCTACCCTCCCGTTCATGGCGCGCCGTCCCAATTTAGCATGTGCCGCGACCCAAATAATCGTCGTTTGCCGTTGGTGGCCTTGGTGGTAGGATTTTTGATCGTCGGGAAGGACAATGTCGTGCTGGCCCGATGCAGGCGTAAAAGCGCTTCAAAGTTTCAAGGCGGCGGCACGGCCACTTCCGCCTCAAATCAGTGCTGACGGGTGGTGCCGAGGAATGGCGAACCGATCGGAACCGTCTTGAGGTTGATGGTACGGAACGGCAGGCATGCGGGCACGCACCGCTGGATCGATAATCAGTTTGTAAGAGAGTTGGTCGGCATGCGGCCCTTCAGTGCCAACGGCACACTCGCGTTTCAAGATAGATTGCCGCGTGGCGCGCAGCTTGCGACGCCTTCAATGCTGCTTATACTTGTCGCCATCGATATCGTATTTATTGCGATCCATTCATTGATATGGGCCAGCGGCGGCGCTTTCGGCAGGCGTGCCTTTGATATCGAAATCGATCAGGGCATCCCTGAACTGTACAATTATTTGAAGTGGGCTTTGAGTGCTGCGGCCTGCGCAGTTGCGTTCGTTCGCAGCCGGGAGCAGTTGTTCCTCGTCTGGTCAGCGTTGTTTTTCTATTTTCTTCTGGACGACAGCCTGCGGGTCCACGAGCGCCTAGGCACGCAAGCCGTGCTCGCATTGGAATTGGCGCCGGCATTCCTGGTGCGCGCCCAGGATATCGGAGAGGTCGTGGTCTGCGCGGTCGTCGGCGCACTGCTGCTCGGGTTGATGGCGCTTTTCTATTGGCGCGCGGGCACCGGGTCCAGCGCACGCAGGTTTACGCTACGTCAGCTGCCCTGGTTGGGCCTGCTGATATTCTGCGGGGTCATCATCGATCTGGTCCATATACAGATCAGGGCTCTGCAATCCCCGCTCGCGTTGCATTTGTGCGGGATCGTCGAAGACGGCGGTGAAATGATTGCAGCCAGCCTGCTCACGGCAGTAAGCCTGCTCGCGGCAGTCAGCGTGCGCCGGGCAACGGAATAGCACGGCCAAAATTCCGGTACGGGGCAGCAAGCCGCAGGAACCGCAATTGATTCGCCGGCGAATCCCGGCCAACGGCCTAGTGTGGCGTCGCGCCTTAATTGACCTGTTGGTGCCGCACAGGAGTTGTCAATTGAGGCGCGCTGAACGCCACACTAAGCCATTGTTTTCGCTAGTGGCCTTCATGTCTCGCCTAAATCGTCAGCGGTTGCGGCCAG
>JAHJSN010000072.1 GCA_018830445.1 Alphaproteobacteria bacterium
GCAAAGAGCTGATGGCCCACATCGACGCCTTCATCGCCGCCTACAACGTCGATGCCAAGCCGTTCGTGTGGACCAAGTCCGAGGTTCATCAGAAACGCCTCAAGCCCTGTTTCGCGGATCAGTGATTCTGGGTACTAGGTCTGCCACGCTTCGGACTGGCCCGGCCCACATACGATCGACGCGAACACCTGCCGAACTGCGGAGCGGGCCTCGCTCCCAATCTCAGCTTCCGCCAGCCAGGTCCGCTTCGATGGCGGCCAGCGCATCCCCGGCCTTCGTTCCGTCCGGCCCTCCCGCCTGCGCCATGTCGGCGCGCCCGCCGCCGCCCTTGCCGCCGAGCGCCGCCGCACCCACCCGCACCAGATCGACCGCACTCAGCTTGTCGGTGAGATCGTCGGTCACACCAACCGCAAGTCCTGCCTTGCCGTCTTCAGTGACACCGACGATCGCCACGACCCCTGAACCGACCTGCTTCTTGCCGTCATCGACAAGGCCACGCAGATCCTTCGGGTTCAGCCCTTCGACCTTTCGCGCAAACAGCTTTACGCTTCCAATCGAACGGATCAGCTCCTGGCCGCCCGATTCTGAGCCGCCGCCACCGCCACCAAGCGCAGCCTGCCGCTTGGCATCCGCCAGTTGGCGTTCAAGAGATTTCTTTTCCTCCATAAGCGCCCGCACGCGATCGACCACATCCTCCGGACGCGTGCGCAGTACCGAGGCGGCTTCACGTAGCCGTTCGTCCTGAGCCGCCAGAAATTCGCGCGCATGATCCGCCGTGAGCGCTTCGATACGCCTGATCCCGCCGGCACTGGCGCTCTCGCCGACGATTCGGATGACGCCTATATCGCCGGTCCGCCGAACATGCGTACCGCCGCACAGTTCAAGCGACCAGGCCGCCTTCTGCTTGCCATCCTCACCGACGCTGGTCTCGTCCGCCGCGCCCATGGACACCACGCGGACCTCATCGCCGTATTTTTCACCGAACAGCGCCATCGCGCCTGACTCCATGGCTTCATCGATCTCCATCAGCCGCGTCGTGACCGGAGCGTTCAAAAGAACCACGGCGTTGGCGCGCGCCTCGACATCGCTGAGTTCTTCCGCCGTCATCGGCTTCGGGTGGGAGAAATCGAACCGCAGCCGCTCCGGCGCAACCAGCGATCCCTTCTGCGCGACGTGGTTGCCGAGAACCTGCCGCAAGGCTTCGTGCAGCAGGTGGGTTGCAGAATGGTTCGCACGCGTCGCCGTCCGCAAGCCGTGATCGACGTCCAGTTCGACCGCATCACCGACTTTGAACGGCCCCTTCTCGACGCTGCCAAAATGCACGGACAGGTCGCCGACCTTCTTCAACGTATCGCTGACGCGGAACACGGCACCCTTGCTGCCGCGGATCACGCCCTTGTCTCCGGCCTGGCCGCCCGACTCGGCATAAAACGGCGTCTGGTTGAGAACGATCTGCCCTTCTTCGTCCGTCTTCAGCGACTTGACGATTTTGCCGTCCTTGACGATGGCGCGGATTTCACCTTCGGCCGTCTCGGTGTCGTAACCCAGAAAATCTGTGGCCCCGGCGGCATCGCGGACATCGAACCAGACAGCCTCGGTCGCAGCTTCCCCCGATCCCTTCCAGGCCTTGCGCGCATCCGACTTCTGCTTCTCCATCGCCGTCCGGAACTGGTCGGTATCGACGCGGATGCCGCGCGCGCGCAACGCATCCTCCGTCAGGTCCAGCGGAAACCCGTATGTGTCATAAAGCTTGAAGGCGACGTCACCGGAGAGCACGTCCCCGCCGGAAAGATTGTCGGTTGCATCGCCCAGCAGGACCAGGCCCTTCTCAAGCGTCTTGCGGAAACGCGTTTCTTCAAGCCGCAGGGTTTCCGTGATCAGCGCCGACGCACGGTTAAGCTCGCTGTAGGTATCACCCATCTGCCGCAGCAGCGCCGGCACAAGCCGGTACATCAGCGGCTCTTGCGCACCAAGCAGATGCGCATGGCGCATGGCACGGCGCATGATCCGCCGCAGCACGTAACCGCGACCTTCGTTACCCGGCAGCACGCCGTCGGCGATCAGGAACGACGTTGAACGCAGGTGGTCGGCAATGACGCGGTGGCTTGCCCGGTGCTCGCCTTCGGCTTCCACCCCGGTCAGGTCGACCGAAGCGGCAATCAACGCCCGGAACAGATCTGTCTCGTAGTTGTCATGCGTCCCCTGCAGGACCGCTGAAATTCGCTCCAGCCCCATGCCCGTATCGATCGAGGGCTTCGGCAGCGAAAGCCTTTCACCACCCTCCATCTGGTCGAACTGCATGAACACCAGATTCCAGATCTCGATGAACCGGTCACCGTCTTCGCCGGGCGACCCGGGAGGACCGCCGGGGATGTGTTCGCCGTGATCGTAGAAGATCTCCGAACAAGGACCGCAAGGCCCGGTATCCCCCATCTGCCAGAAATTGTCGGATGTCGCGATGCGGATGATCCTGTCGTCGCTCAAGCCGGCGATTTTCTTCCACAGTCCGAAGGCTTCGTTATCATCATGATAGATCGTCACCAGGAGCCGCTTCTCGTCGAGACCGAATTCCTTGGTGATGAGTTTCCAAGCAAACTCGATCGCGTCGTCCTTGAAGTAGTCTCCGAAGGAAAAGTTGCCGAGCATCTCGAAGAACGTGTGGTGGCGCGCGGTATAACCGACGTTATCAAGGTCGTTGTGCTTGCCGCCGGCGCGCACGCACTTCTGCGACGTCACCGCACGTGAGTAGGGGCGCGTTTCCTGGCCGGTAAACACCGACTTGAATTGCACCATGCCCGCATTGGTGAACATCAGCGTCGGATCGTTACGCGGCACCAGCGGTGAAGACGCCACCTCCTCGTGCCCGTGCTTCACGAAATAGTCCAGAAACCCTCGGCGGATCTCATTGACGCCAGTCATTCTCGGCCTCGCAAAAAGCCCCCTTCACAAAGGACGCCGGCCAGGCCGCGCAAAACCCACGGATCGAACCGTGGCGGCGCCCTGTCCCACACCGGATTCGGGGGTCGGCAATCGGCTATTCCCATGCAGGAACGTTCAACCGCAATACTGCGGCGCCCCGATTCGAGAACCGCCCGGCGCCGCGCCACGCCCTTTTACCGGCGCCCCTCACCACTGTCTACGTGTCAGGACGCCCAGCCCCAGTAACCCACCCAACTCCTCGACGACGCGGTGCACCGCAACAAGGCCCGTCGCGGGTGCCACACCAGCGCTAGTGTTCTGGATCAAACATTTGATTCCCGGGTGGAGGTCGTCAAATGTTTTTGAATCCAGAACACAATCAAAAGGTTGCCTAGTCTTCTGGGCTGAGTGTTCCGGGCTGACATTCAGGTTCCCGGCAGGGAACCATATGTCAGAGTCGGAGCACTAGCAGAAACTCGAAAGCGGAGAAGTTGGACAAAAACAAATGGGCGGACCAACTGCCCACCCATTTCTCTTGTCTGCGCTATTTCGCATGCGCCGCCCAGCCCCCGCGGGACTGGACCAAAGAGCCTCGAAGTCAGCGGCGCGCCCGTTTGCCCTGCGGTGTCGCCGGCTCATCCTCCCCCGTGTCTGACGATGAGGTTTCCGCGAGGGCAACGATTGCTTCCTCGCTATCCCCACCCTTTTCCTCTTCGTCAGGTTCGACGAGCAGATGGTCGGCGACCAGACCGGCATTGGCGCGGATCGCCCTCTCGATGGCATTCGCGACTTTCGGATTGTCCTTCAGGAACGCCTTGGCATTTTCGCGGCCCTGTCCGATCCGCTGACCGTCGTAGGAAATCCAGGCGCCCGACTTTTCGACGATATTCGCCTTTACCCCGAGATCGATGAGTTCGCCGGTGTGCGAAATGCCCTCCCCGTACATGATGTCGAATTCAACCTGTTTGAACGGCGGCGCGACCTTGTTCTTCACAACCTTGACGCGGGTCTGGTTGCCGACGATTTCATCTTTGTCCTTGATAGCTCCGATCCGCCGAATATCGAGCCGAACGGAGGAATAGAACTTCAACGCATTGCCGCCGGTCGTCGTCTCCGGGTTGCCGAACATCACGCCGATTTTCATGCGGATCTGGTTGATGAAAATGACCATACCGCCAGAACGCGAGATCGAACCGGTCAGCTTGCGCAAAGCCTGGCTCATCAGCCGCGCCTGAAGCCCCGGCAGGCTGTCTCCCATCTCGCCCTCAAGCTCCGCTTTCGGCGTCAACGCCGCCACCGAATCGATCACCAGCACATCGATGGCGCCCGAGCGAACCAGCGTATCGGCGATTTCGAGAGCCTGCTCACCGGTATCGGGCTGCGAAACCAGAAGATCCTCGACCTTGACCCCGAGCTTCTTGGCGTACACCGGATCGAGGGCGTGTTCGGCATCGATAAAGGCGCACGTCCCGCCCGTTTTCTGCGCTTCGGCCGCGACGTGCAGCGCCAGCGTCGTCTTGCCTGAACTTTCCGGACCATAGATCTCGATCACCCGGCCGCGCGGCAAACCGCCGATCCCCAATGCCAGGTCGAGCCCCAGCGATCCGGTCGGA
This sequence comes from Alphaproteobacteria bacterium, assembly GCA_018830445.1. GTDB lineage: Bacteria > Pseudomonadota > Alphaproteobacteria > Rhizobiales > Hyphomicrobiaceae > Filomicrobium. Next base: position 4,533 of record JAHJSN010000072.1, read on the forward strand.
ATCGCCTCGATATCGTGCGCATGGTTGTTTTCCCCCAGGCGCATGATCGAGCCTTTACCGAAATTCTTATCGATCTGGGCAAGAGCCGCTTCCAACGCCCGTTGCTTATCCATGACACCCCCATCAACCACACGAAGTTCCGGCTTGCTCATAGCGCGATTCCCAATTTCTCATGTGTTGCACATCAAGTCCACGAGACTTACTGAATCGTTAGTACCCCATTTGTTCTACAAGAACAAGAGTCGAACATTGTTATCCCTCCACGTTCATCACACGACCCTTGCCGCTAGGAGCCAGTCCAGATAGTCGACTTTGGAGACCGGTCGTAGAAAAAGATTCTATGCAAAGTTCGACGCCTTGCTGGACCGTGGCATCCTGGTGGACTGGAGCGTTCGAATTGCCGGTTTCTAGGCCCCCATGCAGAAGC
>JAHJSN010000073.1 GCA_018830445.1 Alphaproteobacteria bacterium
CTGGCCGCAACCGCTGACGATTTAGGCGAGACATGAAGGCCACTAGCGAAAACAATGGCTTAGTGTGGCGTTCAGCGCGCCTCAATTGACAACTCCTGTGCGGCACCAACAGGTCAATTAAGGCGCGACGCCACACTAGATACCGCGCGTATTGATGCCGAGCAGTGAATAGAGCGGGCAGATCCCGACGAGGCCGGTGACGAGCGGGATGACCCCGATCCAACCGAGCCATTCGAAACCTGTCCGGTCACCTGAAACGGCGAAGCCCAACAGTCCCAATCCGAGGAGAGTTCGGATGGAACGGTCGGTGAGGCCGACATTTGCGTTGGTTTTGGCGAGCATGACGCACCTCGATAGAGGAATTGCGAATTTTCCGCGCCGAAATTATCGGCACGCGCTGTTTCAGCCAGCAGATTTAATCTCGACCCGCCGCGTTTTTGAAGCTGCTTCTGGCGGCTTGGCAATCGTAATGCGAAGGATGCCATCGCGCATTTCGGCATGCGGTTCCGCATTTCCTGGATCGAAAGGTAAGCGTATCATTCTTTGGAACATTCCGTAAGAGCGTTCCACGAGATGATAGTCCTTTTTCTTGTCCTCCGTTTCGGATTTCTTTTCGCCCTTGATCGTCAGGACGTCATCGGTCAGCGAGACGGCGATATCGTCCTGGGTGACGCCGGGCAGTTCGATGGCGACTTCCATCTGGTTGTCCGTTTCGGTGATATCGACCTTCGGGGCGAAGCGGCCGAGGGCGAAGGCGCCTTCGCCGCCCATCACGGGGACCGGAAAGCCTCTTGAGAAGTTCTCGAATACGCGGTCGACTTCCTTTTGCAGCCGTTCGAAACCATTGTCGTTGGTTTTCGGATCGCGCCAGAATGGCGGCAGAATTGAGGGCAGTGCCATACGAACCTCCATGGGCTATGCGCAAGGTGCGGGGTGGGGGACGCAATCTGCGGGTTGACTGCTTTATTGAAGGTTTGCCGACAGCAGGCATTGACGCCGGTCAAAGTACTGATTCAAAGTTTAACTTCGTCGTTCAGATGATCGAGGATTTCATTGTCCGGAGTATTTGTCAGATCCTTCGAAACCGTCGCCTCGATTTTCTTTGCTACGGCTGAAGACATGAAGTCACGCAGATCGCCGAGCATTTTCGGGGCGGCGACGATGACGAGGCGTTCGTAATTGGAAAGTTCGCCGTCGAGGCGATCGGCGATTTCGCGCGCGAAATCGCTTTCGATATGGCGTTTGGGCGTCATGCGAGGCTCGATTGCGTGGCGCGCGGGGTTTGCCGATTCATGGACACGGGCAGGGCGCTCGGTGCCGGGCTGGGCGTGGGGGAGTTCTTCGGCCCGCATTCTCATCTTTTCGTACTCGTTGAGTTTTGAGCCGCGGCCCTCGCTAACCAGTACGCGAGCCTTGCCGCCGTCGGCGATGAGTATCCAGGTGTTGACATTTTTCATGGGTTTTTCCGAGCCAGAGTTCAGGTTGAGGTGAACTGCTTTCGTAAAACAGTACTGGAAATGATGTGATGTGGGGGTTGACGCGGATCAAGATCGCCGGGCCGGGCCGCAGTAGTTTCGAGTTGTGCTGAGCTGGTGGGATTCAACGACGGTTACACTATCGGCATTGGCCGGTGGCTGGACTGGGGTTTGCAACAATTTCCGAAGGATGGCCAAATGAGCGTCAGAAATCTCGACAAGCTTCTCGCGCCGCGGGCGGTGGCACTGATCGGCGCAAGTTCACTGCCGGGTTCCATGGGGGCGACGGTCCTGAAGCGACTCGACCTAGCGGGGTTCAAAGGCACAATCCATCTCGTCAACCCGAAATACCAGCAGATCGATGGCCGACACTGTGTTGCAAGGCTTGCAGATATTCGAGAGCCGATCGATCTCGGGGTGATCGTGACGCCGCCGCAGACCGTTCCGGGACTGATCAGCGAATTGGCAGAGGCTGGTGGGCGCGCAGCGGTTGTTATCACGGCTGGGATTGGCGAGGAGGATGGACTGCGCCAGAAAATGCTGGACGCTGCCAGACCCACATGCCTTCGCATCCTCGGGCCGAACTGCCTGGGGCTGCAGGTTCCAGGGATCGGGCTTGATGCAAGTTTCTCGCATCTCACGGCGCGCAAGGGGAAGCTCGCACTGTTGTCCCAGTCCGGTGCACTCGTCGTTGCGCTGCTCGACTGGGCGGAAGCGCGCGGTATCGGATTTTCAGTGGTCGCGTCGGTCGGCGACATGGCCGATGTCGATGTCGGGGACCTTCTCGATCAACTCGCCGGTGACGCGAGTACCAGTGCGATCCTGATGTATCTCGAACAGGTGAGCGATGCGCGCAAATTCATGTCGGCGGCGCGAAGGGCGGCGCGTGGCAAGCCCGTGATTGCGGTGAAGGCAGGTCGATCGCAGGCGGCTGCGCGCGCGGCGGCGTCGCACACGGGGGCGCTGGCGGGGCAGGATTCGGTCTACGACGCGGCCTTGCGGCGTGCCGGTATCTTGCGGGTCGAGGATCTCGAAGAACTCTTCAACGCTGCGGAAGTCCTGGCGCGGCACAAACCACTCATCTCCGACCGGCTGGCGATCCTGACCAATGGCGGCGGGGCGGGTGTTCTGGCCGCGGACGCTTTGGCAACGACGGGTGCGCGGTTTGCCGAATTGACGCCCGAGACGATGCAACGGCTCGATGGTGTGCTGCCGTCGACATGGTCGCACGGCAATCCGGTGGACATCATCGGGGATGCCGGTCCGCAGCGTTACGAGGCGGCCTTGCGCATCCTGCTCGAAGACCGTGAGACGGATGCCGTGCTGGTGATGAACTGTCCGACCGGACTGGCTTCGTCGGCCGATATCGCGGATGCGGTCGTCGAGGTCCAGAGGGAGGCGCACAAGGCCGGGCCGCACTCCAAACCGATCCTTGCCTCCTGGCTCGGTGAGGCGACGGCCGAGATCGGAGCGGCGAAATTGTCGGAAGCGGGCATCCCGGTCTATCGCACGCCTGCGCAAGCCGTAAATGGATTTGCATATCTGGCGCGGCACGTGAAGGTGCAGAAGTCCCTGATGCGCACACCGCCGAGCATTCCCGGCGACTTCAAGCCGGACCGGGAAACGGCGCGGGCACAGATGGCGGATGCGTTGCAGAGCGGGCGGCGCTGGCTCAGCGAACCGGAAGCGAAGTGCGTGCTCAAGGCCTATGGTATCGAGACTGTGGAAACGCGGATCGCAGCTTCCGCGGAGGACGCCGGAGAGATCGCGGGCGAGATGCTGCAACACAATGCGGCGGTGGTTCTCAAGATTCTGTCGCCCGACATCACACACAAGTCCGACGTCGGCGGTGTGCGTCTCAACATTGCGAGTGCCGCGGAAGCGCGCGCCGCCGCGATTGCGATGACGGCCCAGGCGCGGGCGGCGGTTCCTGAAGCGCGCATCGAAGGTGTCGTCGTGCAGCCGATGATCAACAGGCCGGGAGCGCACGAATTGATCCTCGGACTTGCCGACGATGCCGTCTTCGGGCCGGTTGTCGTGTTCGGCGCGGGCGGGACGTCGGTCGAGGCGGTGCACGACAAGGCTGTCGGTTTGCCGCCGCTTGATATGACGCTGGCCCAGGACCTCATCGACGAAACGCGTATTTCGCGGCTTCTCAACGGGTATCGCAACAGGCCTGCAGCGGACCGAGAGGCGATCGCGTTGGCGCTGGTGCGGCTTTCGCAACTTGCCGCCGACATGCCGGAGATCCGGGAGCTCGACATCAATCCGTTGCTGGCTGACGAGAACGGCGTCATTGCGCTCGATGCACGAATCGCGGTGTCGGCGTGCGATTCGGTACAGCCGGGAGGCAATCCGAGATTTGCGCTGCGGCCTTATCCTTCGGCATGGGAAAAGACGCTCGATGTCAAGGGTGCAACGGTGATCGTGCGGCCGATCCGGCCGGAGGACGAGGCGCTTTATGGAACGTTCATCGGAAAATTGACGCTGCAGGATATCCGGTTGCGCTTCTTCGGGCTGACGGCGAAGCCGACGCACGATCAGATCGCGCGTTTCACGCAGATCGATTATGCGCGGGCTATGGCGTTCGTTGCCATAGATCCGCAAAGCGGCGAATTGATGGGAGTCTCGCGGCTGGCGGCCAACCCCGACTACACCGATGCGGAATTCGCCGTTATCGTGCGAAGCGATCTCAAGGGGCACGGGATTGGATGGGCGCTGATGACGACCTTGATGGATTACGCTCGCAGCGAGAGGATCGGCGCGCTTTACGGGGATGTGCTCAGGTGGAACGACGGGATGCTGCGGCTATGCCGGGATCTCGGCTTTTCGGAAAGCCTCAGCGATGAGGATCCCGATGTGGTTCATTTCCGGTTGGAGACGGGTTCGCCCGATGCCGATCGACAATAATACGTTCAAGGTCTGCCGTGTCAGATGCCGATGACGGCGCGGGCTTCGGCGGCGACCTGTTCGGGAGTGCGGCTGGCGTCCAGCTTCACCCAGGCGGGGTTCTCGCGCACGCTTTGCCATTGGGCTGCGGCGACCTCAGGCGTCGCGTCCGAGGCATCGGCTCCGCGCGCGAGAATGCGTTGCTGCAAGGACGCAAGATCAAGAGACAGCCAGAGTCCGATGAAGGAGGCGCCGGCAGATCCAGCGATTTTTTCGAGACGGGTGGTTTTCCCACCTTCGATGAAAGTCGCGTCGAGAATGACAGATGTACCGGCTCTCAGCGCGCGGGCGGCATCGCGCACCAGAAGCGTGTAGACGCGCTGGCTTACCTCTGGAGTGTAAGCGTTTTCAGGAAGCGGCTGTTCTGGGGCTGCACCGAAAAGTCGCTTGCGACAGATGTCGGAACGGATGGTAATCGCTCCGGCGATGCCGGGAATGTCGGGGGCGATGTTTTTTGCCAGTGTCGATTTGCCGGAGCCGGATAGACCGCCGATGGCGATCAGCATCGGCTGGCGCGATTGGCCTGGTTGCTCTGGGTCGAGAAGGCAGCGAGTGGCGAATTTAAGCTTCGAACCGGCATCGCTCATCGCTTCAGACTTGTCGACTCCGTTCGCAGCGACCATCGACCTGACGGCGGCGCGCAGCGACACGAACACCGGGAGCAACGAGAGCCCGGAATAATCACGTGTGAAATTGAGATAGCGCGACAGCAGTGTGTTGGCGTGGACGTTCAGGCCGCGAAGGCTGAGGTCCATCAAGGTGAACGCCAAATCGTAGAGGATGTCGACGGAGGCAATTTCGTCGCTGAATTCTATCGCGTCGAATGGAGTTGGTTTGCCATCGAATGTGCAGATGTTGGCAAGGTGCAAGTCCCCGTGGCAGCGGCGCACGTAACCGTGGCGGCGACGTGCGTCGATCTGCGCGGCGTGTTCGATGAGAGAAATCTGGGCGGCGTTCTTCCAGGCGGTGGTTTGCGGCCCGAGGTGGTCTGCGATGGGGGAAGCCGAGATTTCATCGGCAACCTGCTTGATGGTCATTTCGAGGTTGCCGCTGCCGCCGAACTGTGCCGACTGAGGCGCGGCTTGATGCATTGTTGCGATGATGTCGGCCAGTTCGCGAACCTGATCGACCTCCAGATTGCCGGATTCGGCCAGCCGGTCGAATGTCCTATCCTTGTCGAAGGTGGCCATTTCGACGACGTAGTCGACGGGATCGCCATCGCCTCCGAGGATGAGTCCATCTGCCGTTTGATTGATCGCAACGATGCCCCTGTAGATTTGCGGAGCGTAGATCGAATTGATTTCGATTTCGCGCAGACAGTGCCGCCGGCGCAGGTCAAGGGTCGAATAATCCACGAAGTTGCGCGTCACGGCGCGCTTCAGCTTGTAGGTCTTCGGTCCGGCAATGAAGACGTGCGAGATCGGGGTGTCGATGCGTACGACGGGATTGCCGTCATGTGTTTCGGGCCTGGCCAGCAGTGCGATGACGCCTGACTGCGACGGCTCGCCGTTTTCAGAATTTGCGTCGACGATGCGATGCGTCACGGCGCTCTCCGGTTAATCTCTTGGCGTTTCTTTGTGTGCCGACGCAGGGGACACCCGCGTTGAGTTTTATCAATGCCAGGACGACTGGAAAGTTTCAAAAAATGCGGGTCCTGCTGGTGTTCAAGCTGTGAGGCCTGGTTGCCGTGCGCCATCGCCGTAACACGAGGAGACTCGTTGTGGGAGTTCTGGATTGGCAAACGCTTCTCGACCTCTGCCCGGTAACAAGCGATCGGCCCAGAACACTCTCGTGATGCGGCGATTGTGCCCTGGGCATGGTTTTGACCTTGCGTCTCGGGTGCGGCGCAGGCTACCAATCGAGTTGTCGCATTCAAAACAATGAATGTGTCATCGCCCGCTCTTGCTGCGGGCATCTTTTCCAGGAGACGAATATGTTCAAGCCAAATGTCGGTGGGGTCGATCGCATTCTCCGCTTTATCGTCGGCGCCGTCTTGATTGCGCTGCCGTTTGCCATGCCCGATCTCGAGTACTGGGCGAACCCGGTCTTCTACTATGGCGCACTGGCTGTGGGAGCCGTGTTGATGCTGACCGCTCTTGTTCGGTTTTGTCCGGTCTATCTTCCTATCGGACTCAATACCGGTTCGAAGTAAGCTGGCGACGGCCGCGAGTTAGGTCTTCGAGTTCTCCCAGTTCGCGGCCTCGGCGGAAGCCAGGGCGGTCATGTTGACGATGCGCCTGACGGTCGCCGTCGGTTCGAGAATGTGGGCGGGTCTTGCGGTTCCGATCAGCATCGGACCGATGGTGATGCCGTTGCTCGACGTCATCTTGAGCAGGTTGTAGGCGATGTTGGCGGCATCGACGGACGGCATGATCAGCAGGTTGGCCTCATTCTTCAGGCGGGAGCCGGGCAGTATCTCGTCGAGTATCGCCTTGTTGAGAGCTGCGTCGGCCCTCATTTCTCCGTCGATGTCGAGGTCGGGCGCGCGCTCGAGAATCGCGTTGACGGCTTCGCGCATGGTGACGGCTTCGTAGGATTGCGAGCTGCCGAAGCTCGAATGGGACAGCAGTGCAACAGAAGGCGTCAATCCGAACCGGCGAACTTCATCGGCGGCGAGCAGCGTCATTTCAACGATCTGGTCAATGCTCGGGTGGGTGTTGACGTAGGTGTCGCAGATGAAGATCTGGCGATCCGGTAACATCAGCATGTTGATGGCTGCCAGCGTGTGCACGCCCGGGCGTTCACCGATCGCCTGGCGGACGTAATTGAGGTGTTCGCGGTAGGTGCCGCGCAGGCCGCATATCATGGCGTCGGCGTAACCACGGCGTACGTGCATGGCAGCTATCAGCGTCGGCCGGGCGCGCATTTCCTCGCGTGCCATCGCCATGGTGACGCCGCGCCGCGACATAAGGCCATAATATTCCTGCTCAAGATCGCGGTGCTGGTGGTGGGAGACACCGTGCACGATGTCGAAATGTTCGTCGGGCACCAGCCGCAGGCCGAGTTTCTTGATCCGATCCTTGATGACGTAATCGCGGCCGATAAGGACAGGGAATGCGATGCCGTCGTCGGCGACCATTTGCGCCGCCTGCAAGGTCCGCTCGTCCTCGCCTTCGGCGAAGATTACGCGCTTGGGGGCACGGCGGGCGGTGTCGAAGACCGACCTCATCACCGGACCAGACTTGTAGACGAAGCGGCTGAGGCTTTCACGGTAGGCTTCGATATTTTCGATCGGCCGGGTGGCGACGCCGGATTCCATGGCGGCTTTGGCAACGGCGGGCGCGATGCGCTCGATCAGGCGGGGGTCGAATGGCGTCGGGATGAGGTATTCCGGGCCGAAGGATTTCTGCTCGGCGCCGTAGGCCTTGGTGACGACGTCGGAGGCTTCTGCCTGGGCGAGACTTGCGATGGCGTTTACGGCGGCGACCTTCATGGCTTCGGTGATGCCGGTTGCTCCGACATCGAGGGCGCCGCGGAAGATGAACGGGAAGCACAGAACGTTGTTGACCTGATTGGGGTAGTCCGAGCGGCCGGTGCAGATCATCGAGTCGGGGCGGGCCTGCTTGGCCAACTCGGGCAGGATTTCGGGTTCCGGATTGGCGAGCGCCATGATGATCGGCCGGTCGGCCATCTTCGCCAGCATGTCCGGTTTCAACAACCCTCCGGCCGAGAGTCCGAGGAAGATGTCGGCGCCGTCGAGAATTTCGGCAAGCGTGCGCATGTGCGTGTCTTGGGCAAAGCGGCTCTTGTAATCGTCCATCAGTTCGGCGCGGCCTTCGTAGACGACGCCGGCTATGTCCGAGATCGTGATGTTCTCGCGTCTGAGACCGAGGTTGACGAGCAGGTCAAGGCAGGCGAGTGCAGCGGCTCCGGCCCCGGAGCCGGCGAGCTTCACTTTCGATATGTCCTTGCCGACGAGTTTCAATGCGTTGGTGATCGCCGCGGCAACGATGATGGCAGTGCCGTGCTGGTCGTCGTGGAAGACCGGGATGCCCATGCGGTCGCGCAACTGCCGTTCGACGATGAAGCACTCCGGCGCCTTGATATCTTCGAGGTTGATGCCGCCGAAGGTCGGTTCAAGCGCGGCGATGATCTCGACGAGTTTGTCGGGGTCGTTCTCGGCGATCTCGATATCGAAGACGTCGATACCGGCGAATTTCTTGAAGAGGCAGGCTTTGCCTTCCATCACCGGCTTGCCGGCCAGAGGCCCGATGTTACCTAGCCCCAGTACAGCGGTGCCGTTGGTGACGACGCCGACGAGGTTCTGGCGTGCCGTCAGGGAACCCGCCTCGGCGGGATTGTCGTGGATCGCCATGCAGGCTGCCGCGACCCCCGGAGAGTAGGCGAGCGAAAGGTCGAGCTGGTTGGTGAGCCCTTTGGTTGGCGTGATGGCAATTTTACCGGGCCGCGGGAAGCGGTGATAATCGAGGGCCGCTGCTGCCAGTTTTTCGTCCATCGCGCGTGTTCCATCCATGTCGAGGAATTTTCAGGGTCGTCGGTTGGCCTATCCTGGCATTGGCTGGGCCCCTTTAGTAAGGGAGTTGCCCTGCAATCCTCAGGGCCCGGCTCGGGCGGGCAGCGGTCGGCCCTGGTCGAAAAATCGAGTTATCAGCCGCGCGAAGGGGCTTTGGGAGTACATGTTACAACGAGGGACCGTGAGAGCAGGCCGGAGTTCAATGAGGATGAATAAATCCGGCGCTGTCAACTGAGCGAGTCAATCGTTGTGCCGCCCATCGGGCTAAAACCAACGTTATTTCAATGATTTGACGCTGGATTTCTGCGTTCCATGATCAGCATGTGCCAAAAACCGCAAAATATTTTTTGCCGGATGCGCGAACTTTATGGCCGCCGGCTGCATCTTATGTCCGAGTTGACAGCAAGTCGCGGTCTGTACCCTCACGCGGTAAGGAGCTCTTTGTTGCGATCCGTGTTGGGTCGCCTGCCGTCGTTGTGGACCTTTTTTTGAGTGAAGAATACCTGTTTGACATTTGCAGAGGCCCACATGTTGCCGAGCGATATTTGTGATCTAGGCCCCACCGCCATGCCAGGGGACGAGCGGCGCAGTAGTCCGCGGGCAAGCTGCCACTGGGCTGCAATTGTGCGGCTGAACGACGGGACGTCGTGTGATGCCGTCGTGGTCGATGCGTCCAAAGGCGGGATGCGGGTTGTGTGCGAGGCGGCGGTCGACAGGGGCGACAGGGTGAGCGTGGAGCTGCGCAATATCGGCAATTATGCTTGTGAGGTCCGTTGGCGGGCGCAGGGCCGGTTCGGTGTTAGGTTTGAAAACTCTCCTGGTGAGTTGTCGAGTTTCGAGGCGGATGCGATCGCCGAGTGCATTGTACCGGACCTGCCGCTCGCGCTGCTTGATTGATGTCGATGGCCCAGTTCGTGCCGCCGGTCGAGAATGGCGATGCTTTCCAATTTGTTAATTTGATTCCGATTCCCGGGACAGCTGTTGGCAGTCCGGAAACATTTACCGCTCATTTTTGCAGGCGCACCTTGTGAAATTAGCACGCAAACTGACAGATCATGGAATCCATAAATTCGGTGTAAACTATAATGGCTTATCCAGGAGGGTGACCAGTCAGAAATTGTAAAGCGTATGGTCTGGAGTCGTCGTGTCAAAATTTCTAATGAGTTTCAAGTCGAGTGCAATTCTCGTGGCGTGCTGCACAAGTGCGCTTGCCGCAGATAGAACCGCTTTCGAGATTGTCGAGGCGCCGCGTGGCGTCGTCGTTTCCCGCTCGAAGGCGGTGATCGGTTCGGAACTCGTCGCGCGGATCGCGAAGATTCCGTTCAAGGACGGCGAGCGTTTCAAAGCCGGTGATACCCTTCTCGAATTCGACTGCCGGCGCTATGCGGCGGAGCTTGCCGCAGCCCGGGCGGAAGAGCAGGCGATGATGTTGGGCGTCAAGGAAAACCGCGAATTGCGCCGGCACAAGGCCGTCGGGCTCAACGAACTCGAAATTTCCGAGGCCAAGCTCGCGCAGGCAAAGGCGCAGGCGATGGCTCTCGAAATCCGGATGAGCCAGTGCGTCATCGCCGCTCCTTTCTCCGGCAGGATCGTGGAAAAGGTCGTGAACGAATTCGAGATTCCGCGGGCAAACGAACCTCTTCTCAGAATCGTCGACGATCGGAATCTCGAAATTGAACTGATTGTACCTTCCAAGTGGCTGTCATGGCTGCGGAACGGCGACAGCTTCATGTTCGATCTCGACGAAACCCGTAAAATGTATAAGGCACGGATTCGTACGATCAACGCCGAAGTCGATCCGGTTTCGCAAACAATCAGAGTCAAAGGCGAATTTAAGGAATTGCCGGAAGATGTGCTGCCTGGAATGAGCGGTACGGCGCTCTTCGAGAAAATGTCGTCGCTGGCAGACGGCCAGAAGAGTAACGGATGAACCGATGACAGCGGAAAGCAAATTCTCAATGCGTCAAGGCAATCAACCGTTGCTTGCCGTCAAAGCGCCGGGAAAGGCTCCAGGAAGCGGGGGCGCGCGAGAGGGGCAGGCGGTGTCCACCGACGCCGTCGTCAGCGGACTGCAACAGATTCTTGCCTTGGAGGCGCGGTTCAGAGCCGCCAAGTCGGTCGACGAGCTCGGCTATCTTGCCGCCAACGATTTGCGCAGACTGACCGGTACGCGGCAATCGTTCGTGCTGCATGCCGACGGCAGTTCGCACTTCAAGGTGAAAACCGTTTCAAGTCTTGCCGTGGTCGAAAGAGATGCACCGCTGATACGGTGGATCGAACGGCTTGTCGGTGAAATGCGCAGGCAGAACGAGACTGCGGAGGCGGTCGAGTTCTCACTTCCAGCCTATTGCGATGACGCTTGCGAAGAAGTGCAGACCTACCCGTTCAAGTACTTCCTGTGGCAGCCTCTTACGTTATCCGACGGTACGGAATTCGCGGGACTTCTGCAGACGCGGGAACGTCCATTCTCTACGTCGGACAAGCAGTTGACCGCACGCCTGACGGGTACACTCGGGCACGCCTGGAGAGCACTGAAAAGCGACAGGCATCTCAATCCCAACGGAAACAAGCGCCGGGTGTATCTGGCCGCTTCCGCATGCGCTTTGGTGTTGGCCGGCGCGTTGCCGGTGCCGATGACCTCGATTGCCCCGATCGAAATCGTCGCGAAAGAACCTTTCGTTATCGCAGCTCCGCTCGATGGCGTTATCGACAGCGTCCTCAAGGAACCGAATGCGCGCGTCGAAGCGGGTGAAACGCTGGTGCGCTTCGACGACACGACCTTCCGCAACAAGATGCTGCTGGCCGAACGTGAAGTGAAGGTCGCCGAAGCGGACTATCACAAGACCCGCCAGTCGGCCTTTTTCAGTGAGGAGGCGCGTTACCAGCTTGCAATTTCGAGTGCGGAGCGGGCGCTCAAGCAGGCGGAAATGAAATATGCCCAGGAGCTTTTGAACAAGACCGCGGTAAAGGCTCCCGTTGCAGGTGTCGCCATATTCCGTGACAAAAGCGAATTGGAGGGACGGCCGGTTGTAACAGGCGAAGAGGTCATGCAGATCGCCGATCCACGCAAGGTCGAGATCGAGATCAATCTGCCAGTCGCCGACGCCATCGTGCTTAGGGAGAACGCCTTCGTTCGAGTCTTTCTGGATGCGGATCCCCTGCATGCGCTCGAAGGACGGATTGTGAGAGGCAGTTATCAGGCGGAGGCGCAGCCCTCGGGGGAGCTTTCCTACAAGCTGACGGCGGAGTTTTCCGGTGAGCTGCAAGACGTCCCGCGCATCGGCGCGCGTGGTACGGCGCAAGTGTTCGGTGGCGAGACGTCACTCGCGTTCTTCCTTTTCAGGCGCCCCATTGCCGCCGTGCGGCAGAATTTCGGGTTCTAGTCGTCATGGACGGAGCCACGCAAAACATGCTGCCGGCACTCCGCGAGGATCTGCGGCTGGAACCGGGAGCGCCATCGATCAACGGCGAGCCGCGCTGGCTGATATACGATCCGGTGCGGCACAAATATTTCGAGATCCCAGAAGCTGCGTTCGAGTTGCTGTCGGTTTGGCAGGTTGGATCGGTTCAGACCGTCAGGGGCCTCGTCCTGGAGAGATGCCAACGCATCGTCGAGGATGGCGAAATTCTGGACCTGGTCAAATTCCTCGAAACGAACGGGTTGACCGATAGACCACCCGGCGGGGACAGCCGCGCCTACCTCGACCTGGCCAAACGGTCGAAGCAGAACTTGTTGATGAAGGGCGTGCACGGCTATCTGTTCATCAGGATTCCTCTGTTCAGGCCGGCTCGGTTTCTCAAGGCGACGGTTGCGCTGGTGGCACCGTTCTACTCCCGAGCCATGCTGTGGCTGACGCTGCTTGCGGGGATTGCCGGGCTATACCTGGTGTCGCGGCAGTGGGATCAGTTCACGCACACGTTCTTGCACTTCTTCTCGATGGAGGGGGCGGTCTACTACGGGGTCAGCCTGATTTTCATCAAGACGCTGCACGAACTGGCGCATGCCTATACGGCGACGAAATACGGCGTGCGGGTGCCGACGATGGGCATTGCGTTGATGGTGCTGTTTCCGGTTCTCTACACGGATGTGACCGATGCGTGGAAACTCAAATCCAGACGCCAGCAGCTTGAGATTGCCGGCGCAGGCATCGTCATGGAGCTGGCGATAGCGTGCTTCGCGACCCTCGCCTGGGCAATCCTGCCGGTTGGTCCGGTGAAAAGTATCGCCTTCACGCTGGCGACCAGCAGCTGGATACTCAGTCTGGCCGTCAACCTGAACCCGCTGATGCGTTTCGACGGCTATTATCTGCTCGCGGATTTGTGGGGCATATCCAACCTGCAGAGCCGCTCATTCGCTGTCGGCCGCTGGTGGCTGCGCGAAGCGTTGTTTCGGATCGGACATCCGCCGCCCGACCGCTTTGCAAAAGACACCCGAAACCTTCTGGTAATCTTTGCCTTCTCGGTTTGGCTCTACAGATTCTTCCTGTTTCTCGGCATTGCCCTGCTTGTCTATCACATTTTCTTCAAGGCGCTCGGGATAGTCCTATTCATCATCGAAATAATCTATTTCATTGTCTGGCCTATCTTGAGTGAGTTGCGGTCCTGGTGGCTTTTGAGGGATGAAATCATGACTTCGAGACGGGCATTAGTCTCGCTTTCCGTGGTCGTTGCGGTCATTTGCCTGTCGGTTGTTCCGTGGCGGGGCATCGTCGAGGTTCCTGCTGTGCTCGAGGCCGAACAGGAGACGAGCGTATTTTCGGCGGCGGCGGGGCGGATCGGCAAGGTTCTGGTTCGGGAGGGAGAACCCGTCCGGAAGGGTCAATTGCTGTTGGAGATGGAATCGCCTGATCTGAACCAGATGCAGTGGCTTGTCGAACGCAAGATCACTCTCGCGCGCGAACGCCTGAGAAGAGTGGCAGGCGGGGCGAAGGAGCTCATGAATAGCGCTGTGCTCGAGACAGAACTGGCAGCACTCGACGAAGAGGCGCGGGGCTACGAGCGCGAAAAAGGCCGCCTGGCGATCAAGTCGCCAGCCGACGGCTTTGTCCGGGATATGGATGGGCGGCTGCATGCCGGCAGATGGTTGAAAAAGGATGCATTTGTAGCCCGTGTGGTCGACGGGAACGGCGCGCGCCTCAGCGGGGTCGTGAGCGAAGACGATGTGTCTCGCGTGGCCGGGGGAGCGAAGGGTACGTTCATTCCCGACGATCCGGCCCTGGCGGCGGTCGCCGTTGAGCTGATGGAAGTAGCTGTCGCCGGCGAGCGGGAACTGCAAAACCAATATCTGGCTTCCATTCACGGCGGATCGATTGCGGTGGAGCGGCAATCCGACGGCAAGATGAAACCGGTGTCAGGTGTGCATCTGGTAAGATTTTCAACCGAAGCGGTTGCGCCCGACAAGGTGCTGCGAGGGATCGTGCACGTTCAAGGCGAGGCGCAAAGCCTCGCTGCCGGCGTATGGCGGCAGATCATGCGCGTCGTCGTGCGCGAAGCCAATCTATAGTTGCATCGGGCGTTCAGGAAGTGTCTTTTCCTAATTACCGGCAATCCAGCAATCGATGCCGCCAGTAGTTAATGCATGCCTATCCGCTTAAAACCGGCGCATCGTATCCTGGCTTTCCTGCGCAATTGAACAAACAACTCCATGGCCGCCCGTCGTGGGGAAGCCGCGCCCCCGGCACGAGGGCTGCCATCCAGGGCGAATTTCGCAGGCCGTCACGGATGCCGCCCCTGGATGGCCGGTTCAAGACCGGCCATGGAGTGGGCCGGTTAGCCGCCGTTCCCGTGCTAACGGGATAGGTATGTGTAGTTAATGTATATTGACTGTTTTCGCGTCAATTCCTTTCACGGCATTAACTTTTTCTTTTTCGAATGTCTATTTTTCCCGAATGAAGGCAATTTTGATTTTGTTCGGAAACGGCACATTTACCAATAATGCCTAATTGTGAGGGTTGATCCAGTTTTGCGACACCGAGGCACTCAGTATGCTCAACAACCCACGCTGGTCCGAAAAGACGTTCCGGAGAGGCGTTGACAGCACTTTCCGGGAAAAGGCGCTGAATTCCGGTTCGCGCGAAGTCTATTCGATCCCGAAAGAAGATGATCTGGGGAAAGTTGCGCAATCCTCGGCAGCTATTTCAGACTTCTTCCGGGGAATGATCAGGGCGCTCGGCCTCAGCCGCTTCTTCAAGCGCCGGCTTGTGGTGATGCGGCGGCGGGTGCGGCGTGCGAGGAAGGCTATTGCGCAGAACGCCGTTCGCAGGCTCGAGCGGGCGCGGCAGCGCAAAAAGCAGCTGCTGGATGCCGCCGGTTCCAGCGGGCTGCATGCTCTGGAGCCGCGCATGGTGTTCGATGCCGCGGGGGTTGCCAGTGCGGACGCGACCAGCGATCAGATGCACGAACAGGATGCCGCAGCGGCCGAAACGGAGGCTGCCGCGAGCGAATCGGGTGTTGATCAATCCGCGAGCGGCGACCTTGGCGATGCCGCGGCGCAGATTGCGGCAGTACCGGGCCGGACAGAAATAGCGTTTGTTGACGGCAACGTCGCCGACATCGAACTGCTCATTGCGGGCATCGATCCGTCCGTCGAGATCGTCGTTCTCGATCCCAATGCCGACGGTGTCGAACAGATCGCTGCTGTGCTGCAGGGGCGCAGCGATATCGATGCCATCCATATCCTGTCGCATGGCGACCAGGGCAAATTGTTCCTCGGCAATGACGTGCTCGATGCGGCCAGCATGCAAGGCGAGCATCTCGACGAATTGACCGCAATTCGCGACGCCCTGTCGGCGGATGGCGACATCCTGATCTACGGGTGCGATTTCACCGGAGGCGAGGCGGGCCTTGAAGCGGCGATCCTGCTCGGCTCAATCACGGGAGCCGATATCGCGGCTTCGGTCGATGCCACCGGGCACGCCGATCTTGGCGGCGATTGGGATCTCGAGACCGAGGTCGGCGCCATTGAAGCCGATAGCTTCGCTTCGGAAGGCTGGCACGCGACGCTGGCGCCACTCGCGGTCAACGATATGTCGACCGGTATTACTGCGCTCGACCTGGCCGAGGAGATCGTCGGCGACGGCGTCACAATCCTGAGTGCAAGTTTCAGTGGTGTCCAGCAACAGGCCGCAATCTTCTCAGGGGCACTCGACCCGTCGACCGGTGCGCCGGGCGCGGTTGGATTCGACCGTGGCGTAATCCTCACCTCGGGTTATGCGTCGGACTTCTTTGGCAACAACACTTCGGACAGCACCAGCCGCGATCTAGCCAGTGGCAGCGATCCCGCACTTGATGCGTTGAACCCAGGAGGGCAGGCCACTCAGGATGCGGCAATCCTCGAGATCAGTTTCATTCCGACCCAGTCGGAAATCACCATGCAGTACGTCTTCGGTTCCGAAGAATACAGCGAATTCGTGTATGGTGGATTCAACGACACTTGGGCGATTTTCGTCAATGGTGTCAACATCGCCCTGGCGCCGAATAATCTGCCGCTCGGCATCGATACCGTCAACGATGCAGCTCAGTACAACCCGACCTTCGGATCAGACGCCAACGACCCGAACCCCGGCCACAACACCGGTGACGGCATCTTCGAGTCGGCCCACGAGTCGCTGTACGTGAACAACCCATCGGTGACATCTGGCACTTCGACCTACAACGTTGCCGCGGACGGTTTCACGATCACGATGTCGGTGATCGCCAACGTGAACGCGAACGAGGTCAACACGATCCGCATCGCACTGGCGGATACCGCCGATGGTCTCTACGACTCGTGGCTACTGTTGCGCGGCGACAGTTTGCAGACAAGTCCGATTGCGCGGCCCGACGTAGTCGTTCCCGATCCGATTCTGGGGGCGACGGTCGATGTACTTGCAAACGACAGCGACCCGGTGGCGATCGCGCCAGGTGACCAGCCTCTCTCCATTTCACATATCAACGGGAGTTCGGCGACAGTCGGAGTGCCGGTGGTTTTACCATCGGGAGCGACCGTTACGCTCAATGCCGACCAGACGCTGCACGTGACGGCTCCGACGAATGGTGCGACCGGTGACGCGTTCACCTACACGATCACCGATGGCGCGAATGAGTCGGTCGGCGTCGTGACGATTGCGAACACGGTCAACGACGCGCCGGTGCTGACGGTTCCGGGCGCTCAAACCGTCGATTCCAATTCGCCGACAGGAATCAGCGGGTTCGATCTCTTCGACATCGATGCCGGTTATTCGAACGTCACGGCAACGGCGACGGTTGCAAACGGAACGATCTCGGTCACCGAATTTGCCGGCCTCACGGTTTCGGGAAATGGAACAGGCACGCTGACTTTCACCGGACCGGTTATCCAAATCAAGAACGCGCTGAACTCGCTGGAATACACCCCGTACTCCGGCTTCACGGGCGCGGATACCCTGAACGTTGTCGTTGACGACCTGGGCAATACAGGTTCGGGGGGGGCTCTCAACGACACAGGCAGTATCGCGATCACGGTTGCCGATCTGTCCCATATTCCGACCGTCAATCTCGACCCGTCGAACAACTCCGGGGGAAGTGACGACGGCAACTACGAGGTCAATTTCTCGACTGCTGTCGGGACACCTGTCAATATTGCCGATGGCGGGATCGATATTGCTGACAGCGACAGCACGGCGATGTCGTCGGCTTCGATCTCTCTCTTCTCGGCCCCCGACGGCAATAACGAGCGCCTCATCTTCAACGGGGTGAGCTTCCAACTGGCTACGTCGCAGACGCAGACCGTGACGGTTTCGGGCACGACGTTCAGCATCGCCTATGCGGCTGGTTCGCGCACGTTCACGATCACGCAGAGCGGTGGCGGCACGATGCCGGTGGCAGCTCTGGAGGCACTGTTCGCTGCGACGACCTACAATAACGTCGCGGGGACACCTACTACCAGCGACAGGTTTGTTTCGTTCTCTGTCAACGATGGCGCGAATTCCAGCAATATCTCGGTAACCACCATCAAGGTGGCAATGAATGCGCCGCCGACACTCGACCTCGATTCCACCGATTCGGGTACGCCGGTCACCTTGGATGTGGCATCCAACACCTTTGAAACCGGCGGACTTTCCGGTGGAACCGGCTGGAGTACGGCATGGACCACGAGCTTTACCGGCAGCGGTGGTTCAGGCGATGTGCAAATTGCCAGCGACGGCGGCGACAATTCCCTCAGCCTCAAAGACGACGGCGTTCGTGTTCAACGGACGTTGGACCTGAGCGGGGCGACGGCGGCAATCCTCTCGTTCGACTATCGGCGTGATTCCTTCGACAACGCAACCGATTACGTCGCGATCGAGGTCTCGACTTCGAGTGCTGGCGGGTTCGTCGAAATCGGGCGTTTCACAGGAAGCGCTACCGACGCAAACTATCTCACATTCAGTCAAGATATCACAGCCTACATTTCCGCAACGACCACGATCAGATTCGTCACTTCGAGTTCGCTTGGCAATTCCGACGTCTTCTTCCTCGACAATGTCGCGGTGTCGGCGACGGTGCCTGGTCCTGAGCCAACCAGCTTTGCGACGACGTATGACGTGAAAGTCGGAGCCGTGGCGATCGCCAGCGCCGATACGGCGATTACCGATGCCGACAGCGCCAACATGCTATCGGCGACGATCGTGATTGCCAATCACCAGGCCGGTGACCTGCTCACCGTTGCCGGTTCGCTGCCTACGGGCATCACGGCGAGTTCGTACAGTGCGGCGACCGGTACGCTGACGCTTTCGGGTTCCGCCAGCATCGCGGATTATCAGGCGGCCATAGAGGCAATTCAATTCTCTTCGAGTTCCTTGGTCGCAACGGACCGCACAATCCATGTGTCGGTCAGCGACGGGGGCTTTGCCTCGAACGTTGCGACTTCGACGATTTCCATCGTTCCAAACAGTGCTCCGGTCGCCGACAATGAAACGGCATCGACGAACGAAGATATGACCTTGAACGTCGCGGCCGGCTCGGGGTTGCTCGTGGGGGATGTCGATCCGGACGGTGATGCAATCTCCGTGTCGCAATTCACTGTAGCCGGCAGCGCCACCGTTTTTTCTGCGGGTGACACTGCTTCGCTCGTCGGTATCGGCGACCTGACTATTCTGGCCAACGGTTCCTATACGTTCGTTCCTTCCAGTAACTACAATGGCTCGGTTCCGGTGGTTACTTACACAGTATCGGATGGATACGGCGGCACGGATACCGGGACGCTGACTTTGACTGTTGATCCCGTCAACGACGTGGCGGTGATTGGCGGCGACGATGCGGGCAGCGTCACGGAAGACGCATCGAGTCCGAATCTGACCGACTCGGGCGTGCTGACGATCAGCGACGTCGATGCGGGTGAGGCCGTGTTCACGGCGGAGACGGTGACCGGGACTTATGGCGATCTGACCATCGACGCGTCGGGCAACTGGAGCTACGCGGCGGCGAACGGCCAGGCGGCGATCCAGCAGCTCGGCCTCGGCGACACGCTGAGCGATACGTTCACGGTCACTTCCGCCGACGGCACGACGCATACGGTGACCATTACCATCAACGGGATTAACGATGCGGCGGCGATCGGCGGCGATGACATCGGCAGCGTCACGGAAGATGCTTCGAGTCCGAACCTGACGGATACAGGCGTGCTGACGATCACGGATGCCGACTCGGGCGAAGCCGTGTTCAATGCGGAGACGGTGACCGGGACTTATGGCGATCTGACCATCGACGCTTCGGGCAACTGGAGCTATGCGGCGGCGAACGGCCAGGCGGCGATCCAGCAGCTCGGTCTCGGCGATACGCTGAGC
>JAHJSN010000074.1 GCA_018830445.1 Alphaproteobacteria bacterium
GATGCTCGGTCTTTCGCGAACGCATCAAGCCCTCAAGCTCGGCGCGTTCCGCGTCCGTCAATATGATTGGGGTCGCTTCCGGGATGCGTTTCATCGCAACCTTGAATCACGACTCACGCATCAGCGATAGTGGGTACTAGCGACCGTGATCGGGTCCGTTGATGGCGGAGCCGCAACAAAACCTGGAAGTGGAATGCTAGTCGATCATCACTGCCATCTCGATTTTCCACAGTTCGCCGAGGATCTCGACGGCGTAGTGGAGCGGGCGCGCGCGGCTGGCGTCGGGACGATGGTGACGATCTCGACGCATATCCGGCGCTACGATACCTACCGGGCGATTGCCGAAGCCCATGACGACATCTTCTTCTCGGTCGGTACGCACCCCCACAACGCGCACGAGGAACTCGACATTCCGCTCGACGAGATCGTCCGCCTGGCGCAGCATCCAAAGTGTGTCGCCGTCGGCGAAGCGGGTCTCGATTACTATTATCAGCATTCGCCACGCGAAGCGCAGGCGGAAGGGTTCCGCCGGCACATCGCAGCAGCGCGCCAAACCGGGCTGCCGCTGGAAATCCACGCGCGCGAAGCCGACGCGGATACCGCCACCATCCTCGAAGATGAGCATGCCAAGGGTGCCTTTCCTGCCGTGCTGCACTGCTTCACCGGCGGGCGCGACCTGGCGATGCGGGCGATGGATCTCGGCCTCTACATCTCGTTTTCCGGTGTGGTGACGTTCAAGACAGCCGAGAACCTGAGGGCCATTGCCGCCGAGGTTCCACTGGAGCGGATCCTGGTCGAAACAGATGCACCCTATCTGGCCCCGGTGCCATTTCGCGGCAGGACGAACGAGCCGGCTTACGTCGCACATACCGCCAGGGTGGTGGCGGCAACACGCGGCATGGCACTATCCGATCTGGCCGCGGCGACGACAGACAATTTCTTCCGCCTCTACAGCAAGGCAAAGCGGCCGGCGGATGTGCCGCTGGTGGCCGACATGGGCACCGAATGAAGCAGCGCTTGACGATACTCGGCTGCGGACCGTCCGGCGGGGTGCCGCGGATCGGGCCGGATTGGGGCCAATGCGAACCGAGCAATCCGAAGAACCGCAGGCGGCGGTGCGCGGTGCTGGTCGACCGCTTCGGCACGCAGGGCCGGACAAGCGTTCTGATCGACACGCCTCCGGATATCCGCGAACAACTGATCGACGCGCGCGTCGCCAAGCTCGATGGCGTGCTTTTTACGCACGATCATGCCGACCATACGCATGGTATCGATGACCTGCGCATGGTCTGTTATGAGATGAAGCGGCGGGTCGATGTCTACATGGATCAACCGACACGCGACAGCCTGGTGCCGCGCTTCCGCTACTGCTTCGAGACGATGGAGGCAAGCAGCTACCGGCCGATCCTGCGCACGCATGAGATTGAAGCGGGCAAGGGCGTCAGGATCGAGGGGGCGGGCGGTGTTGTCGAGGCGCTGGCCATTCCGCAGCAGCACGGCGAGATTGCCTCACTGGGGTTCCGCTTCGGCAAGCTGGGGTATTCGCCGGACATTTCCGGGTTCCCCGATGGGGCAGAGCAGCTGCTCAAGAATCTCGATGTGTGGATCGTCGATGCATTGCGGAACACGCCGCATCCGAGCCACTTCCACGTCAAGCGGGCGCTTGAGTGGATCGAGCGGCTGCAGCCGAAGCGGGCGATCCTGACCCACATGACGACTGAACTCGATTACGACGCGCTCAAGCGGTCGCTACCCGAACACGTCGAGCCGGCCTATGACGGCATGACCATCGAATTCGACGGCCGGTTCGAATAGGTCGCGGGGGAGGGGGGAGCAACGGTTCTCTCTCAGCGGGATGACTTGCCGCGTGCGGCAAGCCAGTCGCGGGCGGCGAAGAGCTGGCCGTTGGCTTCAAGGGCGGGATCGCACAACTCTACGAACAACGCGGCGATGTCTTCAGGCGTGGGGAGCGTCGCGGGGTCTTCGCCGGGGAAAGCCTTGGCGCGCATGGCGGTGGCGACGGGGCCGGGATTGACGAGGTTGACGCGGATATTCGTGCTGGCAACTTCGGCGGCATAAGTGCGCGCAAGGGCTTCGAGGCCCGCCTTGGTGACAGCGTAAGGTCCCCAGTAGGCCTTTTCGCCGCTGGCGGCGCCGGAAGAGACGAACACCGCGCGGGCCTTTTCGGCGCGTTGCAGGAGAGGGTCGAGGGTGCGGACAAGCCGCCAGTTCGCCGTGAGATTGACCTCCAGCGTGTCTGCCCAGACCTTGTCGGTAACGTGGGCGAGCGGGCTCAGGGACCCAAGAACGCCGGCATTGGCGATGAAGATGTCGAGCTTGCCGAAGCGCTGGTAGAGCGTGGGGCCGAGTCCGTCGACGCGTTCGGCCTGCGTCAGGTTCAAAGGGATGATGGTTGCGGGTTTGCCGCCGGCGGCGCGGATCGCATCGTCGGTTTCCTCCAAGGCGCCGGCAACGCGGCCCTGCAGGACGACCTGCGCGCCAGCGGCGCCCAGCGCTACGGCGACGGCGCGTCCGATGCCGCGGCTGGCGCCTGTGACGAGGGCGATTCTTCCATCAAGATCGATGGCCATTTCCGACATCAGCGAACGCTTTCCTTGAGGTCCGCCGGGCCTGTCGGCGGTTCGGCAGGGTGGCTTTGTTTGTCTGTGGCGTGGCCGCCTTGCACGGCCTTGCGGGCCGCTTCGCGGGCTTTTTCGAACAGTGGCGCCGCCTTCTCGCGGGCCTTCTCGGAGATGGCGACGAATTTTTCGGCGCCGGTGGCGGTGAGTTCGCGAGTTCGCTTCAGCACTGTCGCAAAGATACCTTCTTCCGGCATCAGGACATCGCCGCGCAGCCCTTGCACGGTCTTCGCCATGCGTTCGTGCTCGTGGCGGCGTGCCTCATCGGTAATGGCGTTCGACTGTCCCGTGAAGACGACCAGCGGTGTACAGGCGGTCACCACCTTGGTGCCGCTCGAAATCCAGCCGGGGTTCTCGACCTGGGTTTCCTGGGGAAAGTAGACGTGGAGGCCATCGATCCTCTGGCTGAGGATGGTGCGGTCGATGACCGGAATGATATGGCCGCCTTTTTCGCGGATCAGCTTGAAGCGCGGATTGTCGGGATCAGGGAACTGCACGAAGAGCGCCACCGAGTTTTCGGAATTGAGCGCGATCTTGATCGCTTCATCGGTGTTGGCGGCGTGGATCACGTCGGCTGCGCGACCGACACCGTAAGGGTCGATGGCTTTCAGGTAGTCGAAGGTGGCCGCACTGCCGGAGCGCTCGGGCGGGAGGACGAAGCGAAGTTCGTCGGAGCGGACGGCAACTTCGCCGTAGCTTGAAATCGCCTTGTCCTTGGTGACGGCGAAGATGCATTCACGAACGTCGTCGATCCTGAGGCGCTGGAAGTTGGAGGCGCCGCCGAATTCCTTCGCCTTCAAGGCCAGCACATCGAGCTGGCCGTAGCCGAGTTGATCTGCGCCGTCGGCGGTGCGCTGCATGTTTTCAGTGGTGCCGTCGCTCGGTTTGCATGCCGATTTGATACCAGCTTCGGACAGGCGCTTGCCCAGTGCCGGGCAGAATTGGCTGTGATAAGCGCCATTGTCGCCGCCAGTGTTGATCGTAAATTCTGCGGACGAGGCGGGAAGCGAAGCGGCGAGGGAAAGTATGGTTGACGTCAAAAGGGCTATGTTTCGCAAAAGAACTCTCCGTTGTGTGGCATGGTTCTCAACGTCGGATAATGCGTGGGCAAGCGCAAGGCACGCGGCTTCCCGGATTGACGCGAGATCACGGCCATTCATTCAGCAACCCGAGCCGATCACGCCGAATTCCTCAAGATCGGCGAGAGCTGTCGGGTAGTCGCCGGTAAAGCAGTGATCCGATAGCTGGGGTGCGGAGGCATTGCGGCCGCTGGCGATACCGATCGCCCGATAGATTCCCTCGACCGACAGGAATGCAAGGCTGTCAGCGCCCATCGACCTGCACATCTCATCCAAGGTGTAACGCGCTGCAAACAGGTCTTCCTCACGTGGCGTATCGATGCCGTAGTAGTCGGAATGGATGATCGGCGGGCAAGCGATCCGCATGTGCACTTCGGTTGCGCCGGCATCGCGCACGAGTTGAACGATCTGGCGCGAGGTGGTGCCGCGCACGACGCTGTCGTCGATGAGGACGATACGGTTGCCGCGCAGGACACCGGCATTGGCGGCATGCTTGCGTTTAACGCCCAACTCGCGGATCCGCTGTTCGGGCTGAATGAATGTGCGGCCAATATAGTGATTGCGGATGATGCCGAAACCGAACGGCACGCCGGCCTGTTCGGCATATCCCAGGGCGGCGGGAACGCCGGAGTCGGGAATCGGCACGATGACATCGACGTCGACGGGGCTTTCGGATGCGAGTTGCCGACCCATCCTGCGGCGGACCTCATACACCGATTGGCCGCCGACAATGGAGTCGGGCCGGGCGAAGTAGATGTATTCGAACACGCACGGGCGGGCCGGTTTCGAATCGAATGGGCGCAGAGATTCGACACCGTCCTTGGAGATGACGACAATCTCGCCGTTCTCGATTTCGCGCACGAACTTCGCACCGATCATGTCAAGAGCGCATGTTTCGGACGCCAGCACGTAGGTGCCCTCGAGCTTGCCGAGGACGAGCGGCCTGATGCCGACGGGGTCGCGGGCGCCGATCAGCATGTCATCGGTGAGAGCGACAAACGCGAAAGCACCCTCGATCTGGCGGATGGCGTCGATGAAGCGATCGACCAGGCGGCGTTCGCGCGAACGCGATATCAGGTGCAAAATGACTTCGGTATCCGAAGTCGACTGGAAGATGGCGCCCTGGGAAACGAGATTGCTCTTCAGAATACGGTGATTGGTGAGGTTGCCGTTGTGGGCGATCGCGAAGCCGCCGGTCGAAAGCTCGGCGAACAGCGGCTGGACATTGCGCAGGATCGTATCGCCGGTCGTCGAATAGCGGTTGTGGCCGATGGCGGCGTGGCCGCTCAAACGTTCCAGAACGCTGCGGCGGTGGAAGTTCTCGCCAACGAGGCCGAGATGGCGCTCCAGGTGGAATTCCTCGCCGTCGGTCGCAGCAATTCCGCAGGCTTCTTCGCCGCGATGCTGCAGGGCATGCAGACCCAGCGCCGTCAGCGATGCCGCTTCGGGGTGGTTGAAGATGCCAAAGACACCGCATTCCTCACGGAGCTTATCGTCGTCGTAGTCCGGCTGTAGAACGCCGTCCTCGAATGTGAACCGATTACGCTCAGTCATCGATGCCTCCGGCCAACGCGTTCACCAGTTGAAAATCATGTTTCCCCATGGAACGCAGACGCCCGGGGACGGTGTTTTCGTGGCAGTTATATGACGTTGCATCGCGCGCGATACCAGTGGCCAATCGTCTCTGCCCACAGTGTGGTGCTTCAGGTACGGCGCGAATGGACCTGCGGGGCCATCAGACCGGAGGCCTCTTCCTTGTTCTTCTCGCGCTCGATGATCGGCACGATATAGGCGTTGAGGAAGCTTTTCAGGGATTCGCCCGTCGACGTGATGTAGGGCCGGGTCTTGGCGTCGCGGAGTACCGGCCACTCGGTGTCGATGGTGGGCCAGAACTGGAGCGCCAGCATATAGGGAATGACGACAATCACGAATCCGCGCGCCAATCCGAAGATGAACCCGAGGATCCGGTCGATCATGCCGATCTGGCTGTCGAGGATCGTGTCGGAAATGCGCATCGTGATGAGATGAACAAGGATCAGCATGATCACGAAGATGATGATACCGACGACGCCTTGAGCGAGGTATAGACCGGTTGAGGATTCGGCCGGATTGAAGCCCATCTGAACGGCGATTTCCTCGGCGAATTTGCGGTGGTTCAGCAGGAAGTAGAGCACTGCAAGCCCGGCAATGATCCACGAAAGGATTGCCAGGAGTTCCCGCGTCAGCCCACGGTACAGCGCCAACAGGCCGGATATCGCGGCGATGGCTAGGACGCCGAGGTCGAGGTAGGTCAACGGGCCGATCATGGCGGTTTCCGGTCTCCTAATATTCGTGCGGCTCCTGTGGCCAGTCAGCGACGATTTTCACTGGCATGGCGAGAACGTCTCGGCAAGCTGTTTCAGATGGCCGATGCGTTCGATTTCCAGGGTTGTGGGCGTCTTTTCGACTTCACCCTGGGCGGGTATAACACAGGAACTGAACCCCAGCTTCTCGGCTTCCTTGAGGCGGACTGGCATGTGGGAGGCGGCGCGCACCGCTCCGGATAGCGAAATTTCGCCGAAATAGACCCGGTCGGCGGGGAGTGGAACGCCCGAAAACGACGATAGAAGCGCGGCTGCGGCGGCAAGATCGGCTGCGGGTTCGTTGATTTTCAGGCCGCCGGCAACGTTCAAATAAACGTCGCATTGGGCAAGCGAGACGCCGCAGCGGGCATCGAGGACGGCGAGCAGCATCGACAGGCGGTTCGAATCCCAGCCCAAAACAGCGCGGCGCGGGTTACCAAGAGGGGAGGGGGCCACGAGAGCCTGGATCTCAACCAGAAGCGGGCGGCTGCCCTCCATTCCGGCAAACACCGCCGCCCCAGGGGCGCCACTCTCACGGTCGCCGAGAAAGAGTTCGGATGGGTTTTGAACCTCGCGCAGCCCCTTGGTGGCCATCTCGAAGACGCCGATTTCGTTGGTCGGGCCAAACCGGTTCTTGACGGTGCGCAAAATGCGGAAGGCATGGCCGCGCTCGCCTTCGAAATACAACACCGTGTCGACCATGTGTTCGATCACCTTCGGTCCGGCAATCGATCCCTCCTTGGTGACGTGGCCAACGAGGATGAGGGCGCAACCGGCGTGCTTGGCGTAGCGGATCAGGCTCTGGGTCGCGGCGCGGACCTGACTGACCGTACCGGGGGCGGCTTCGAGGGCTTCGGCCCACAAGGTCTGGATCGAGTCGATGATGACGAGGTCGGCCCGGGCGCCTTCGGACAGGGTCGCTAGGATATTGGCCAGGTTGGTTTCGGCGGCCAGTTCGACCGGCGAGTCTGCGAGGCCGAGGCGTTCGGCGCGGAGTCTTACCTGGGCGACGGCTTCCTCGCCTGAGAAATAGAGCGCCCGCCCCCCGCGTTCGGCAATCGCGGCAGCGACCTGCAGGAGCAGCGTCGATTTGCCGATGCCCGGTTCGCCACCGATCAGCAGGGCGGAGCCAGGCACGAAGCCGCCGCCGGTTACCCGGTCGAGTTCGACGATACCGGTTTGAATGCGCGGCGTGTCGGCGGTTTCGCCCTTGAGGCCTTCGAGATTGACGACGCGGCCCCTCGACCCCGTCGACAAACCGCTGCCCGGCGGCGGCGCGCCAGTCAGCTCCTCAACGAGAGTATTCCATTCACCGCAGCTGCCGCACTTGCCGGCCCAGCGCGAGCTGTAGGCGCCGCAGGCCTGGCAGACGTACTGGGACTTCGAGGACTTGTTTGCGGACTTGGCCATCATCAGATTCCACGGGCTGCCGGTTGAGGGCCGCCCAGGTAGAAACGTGCAAAGCGCGGGCTCAACCGGGTGAGGATCTCGTAGCCGATTGTGCCGGAGGCCATGCCGACATCTTCGAGAGTTATCGTGGGGCCGATCAGTTCCGCCCAGTCGCCGCGCTCGGGGATGTTGTCTTCCAAATCGGTAATATCGACGGTGATGAGGTCCATCGAGACCCGACCGACGATTGGGGCAGGTTTTCCGGAGAAGGCCACATAACCACCAATTGTTCCGGCGGCTGTACTGAGGTGGCGCGGCGTGCCGTCAGCATAGCCGGCTGCGATCACGGCGACCTTCATCATGCGTTCGGCGACGTAGGCGGCGCTATATCCGATCGTGCTGCCTGGAGCGACGTCGCGGACTTGCAGGACGCGGGCGTAGGCTTCGACGACGGGTTCGACCGGCGTGATACGGCCGGGAAGGGCCTGGCCGCCATAAAGGGCGTAGCCGGGGCGGACGAGGTCGAAGTGGTAATCTGCGCCGAGCATCAGGCCATCGGATGCAGCGAGGCTCAATGGAGCGCTGGGCAGCAGCGGTTGCAGTTGGTGGAAGACATCGCGCTGCTGGGTATTCTTTGCGTTTCCGGCTTCGTCGGCGCAGGCGAGGTGGCTCATGACGAGGCGAACGTCGAGGCGGTCCATGGTGTGCATATCGGCGGCGAGCGCGCGGATTTCGAGGCCACTGAGCCCGAGGCGGTTGAGGCCGGTGTCGACGTGAAAGGCACACTGCATCGGTTGGTTGCGCGAGGGGGCAAGTGCGGCCCAGTCCTTGGCTTCCGGCAGGCTCGATATGACGGGCAAGGCGCCGGTTTCGCGGAGGGCCTGCGCGCTTCCAGGAAGAACCCCGTCGAGAACGTAAAGCGTCGCCTCGGGTGCAAGGTGGCGGGCCTGACGGGCTTCCGCCAGCGTGGCTACGAAAAAGGTGTCGGCGCCGGCTTCGCGCAAGGCTGGAATCACCCGGGCGGCTCCGAGCCCATAGCCGTCCGCTTTGACGACCGCTGCGCAGGCAGCCGGTGCGACGTGCCGGTTCAGCGACTTCCAGTTGCCTGCAAGTGCATCGAGGTCGACGAGTACGATCCCGGCAGCGTCGGCCGGAACCGGAGAGTCGAGTCGTTCGAGAAGTCGTTGTCGCGTTGCTGGTGGTGAGCTGCTCATCAATCCGTTTTGCCTGCCAACGGGTGGTCCCGGTCGAGGTTGTCGAAGCGGGTAAATTCGCCGGTGAAACTCAGACGCACGCTGCCCGTCGGGCCGTGACGCTGCTTGCCGATGATCACTTCGCCGATACCGCGGACAGCTTCGAGTTCGACCTGCCATTTCTGGTGCTTCTCGACCTCGTTGATCGAGGGTTCGGCGCGTTGAATGTAATACTCTTCGCGGAAAACGAACAGCACAACGTCGGCGTCCTGCTCGATGGAGCCCGATTCGCGCAAGTCGGAGAGTTGCGGGCGCTTGTCCTCGCGCTGTTCGACCTGACGCGACAGCTGGGAGAGGGCAATCAGGGGGACTTCGAGTTCCTTGGCGAGCGCCTTCAATCCGGTGGTGATTTCGGTGACTTCCTGAACGCGGCCGCCGGCGGCCTTGGCAGCCGAGCCGGACAGGAGCTGGATGTAGTCGACGATCAGCAGGTCGAGACCGCGCTGGCGTTTGAGTTTGCGGGCACGGGCGGCGAGCTGGGCGATCGAGATGCCGCCGGTCTGGTCGATGTAGAGATGGGCGTTGCTGAGGCCGACGGAGGCGGCCATCAGGTTGGCCATCTCGTCGTCGGTGATCTTGCCGCGGCGGATCTTGTTGGAGGCGATTTCGGCCTGCTCGGAAAGGATTCGGGAGGCGAGCTGTTCGGCCGACATTTCGAGCGAGAAAAAGCCGACGACGGCGGGCTCGGGCGGGCCGTCCGGGTTTTCCTGGAAGCGAGCGAGGCGTTTCTGGGTAGCGACGTTGACGGCGATATTGGTTGCCAGCGCAGTCTTGCCCATCGACGGGCGTCCGGCAAGGATGATCAAGTCGGAAGGCTGGAGGCCGCCCATCATGTTGTCGAGGTCGATCAGACCGGATGCCAGGCCGGACAGGTCGGTGCCCCGCATCAATGCGTTGTTGGCAACGTCGATCGCCTGGGTCATCGCCGACTTCAAGTCAAAGAAGCCCTGGCCGTACTTGTCTTGTTCGGCGACCTGGTAGAGTTGCTTTTCGGCTTCCTCGACCTGCACCTTGGGCGGCATGTCGACGGGGCTGTCGTAGGCCGTGTTGACGATGTCTTCGCCGATCAGGATGAGGCGGCGGCGGGTCGCTAGATCATGGATGGTGCGGGCGTATTCGCGCGCGTTGATGATCGTCGTGGTGCCTTCGGCAAGCCGCCAGAGGTATTCGGGGACAGTCAGGTCCGAGTCGATCGGCTCGGCGTTCTCGAAGAAGGTCCTGAGTGTCGTCGGGCTCACCACCTTGTTGGCGGAGAGCAACTGCGAGATCGTCTCGTAGATGTTGGCGTGCAGGGGATCGTAGAAGTGTTCCGCGCGGAGGAAATCCGTAATCCGGTCCATCACCTCGTTGTTGACGAGGATCGCACCGAGCAGGAGCTGCTCGGCCTCGATGTTGTGGGGCACCTGGCGAAAGGTGACGGGCTCGCTCGCCTTGGCGACGCTGTGGAGCTTTTCGGTGGCGGTAAGGGCGGTCTGTGTCATGCCCTCGTGGATAAGCCTTGGTGAGTGAGTCCTCACGCGATTCGGAGGCGTCAAGCGAAGCTTATCCAAGATATGCACATGGGCGGCAGCTTTCTTGGCGCTTTCAGTTGCCGCTGGCCGGTCTTGGTTGGCCCACACGTCCAATGCTCAGCACAAGCCCGCGCCATGCTGACGAGCCATGGTCGTGTGGACCTGGGTGTCGGCCACCGGCGACTTGCAGTTCTTCGAACGGCCTCAGCCGGGCAGGGCCCCCGGCAATCTCTCCCCGCAAACGTGCGTTGCCACATGTCCCAAGGCTGGGTCGATGCGGGGAGAGGGCGTGCCGGGGCTTAGCTGGCTTCGTCTGGGTTTTCGCTTTCACCAGCACCGGTCTCGGCGGCTTCTTCCTCGAAGCCACGATCCTCGGCGTCAGGATCGAATGTCTCGAGACCGAGGTCCTCGTCCTTGATGACGGTGACGTCTTCACCGCGGGCCTGGCGTTCTGCCTCATCGTCGGTGCGAGCGACGTTGATCATCACGGTCACGTTCACTTCGGGATGCAGGGAAACTTCGATGTCATGGACGCCCAGGTCCTTGATCGGCTTGTTCAGGATGATCTGGCGGCGCTCGATGGTAAAACCGCCGGCGGTGATGGCGTCGGCGATGTCGCGGGTGGAGACGGAGCCGTAGAGTTGTCCGGTATCGCCGGCCTGGCGGATGGCGGTGAAGGACTTGCCGTTGAGTTTTTCGCCGATCTGTTCGGCTTCGGACTTGCGCTCCAGGTTGGTGGCTTCGAGCTGTGCGCGCTGGGTTTCGAACAGCTTCTTGTTGTCGTCGGTCGCGCGCAGCGCCTTTTTCTGCGGCAGCAGGTAGTTACGGGCATAGCCGTTCTTGACATTGACGACGTCGCCCATCTGGCCGAGGTGACCGATGCGTTCGAGCAGGATGACATGCATGGTTTGAACTCCTTCTTCGCTATTTTTCTGTGTGTGCTTAAGGGTTTGACTTGTTGGGAGCGGACGCTGTCGGCTGGTCGGGCTTGGGCGCTGCTCGTTCGTGTCAGTCCGGGCCCGGCGGCGGGCTTGCTGGTGGCGGCTTCGAAGAATCGCGCCGCAGCGGTGAAAAGGGTTCCGTCAGGCCGATAACCGCCAGCACGAGCGAGACGATGGTGTTGAAGATGACGAGGCCGAAGTAGGCGGCCCAGAGAATGGCGAAGCGTCCCGGATTGCTGCGCGTGATGAAATGGATGACAGCCAGCCCCAGGAGCACATAGGCAAAGTAGAAGGCGCCAGCGGCGGCACCGGCGGCCATGCCGGGAAAGCCCGACAGGAGAAGCGTAAGGACAAGGCTTGCGGTGAGCACCAGCGGGGTGCCCGGCGGATAGGTGAAGGCGGCAAGGTCCGGCCAGGGCCGCGTCAAAAGCGAGGATGCCTCGATGACGCGCGCGGCAATGTAGAGATTGATCAGCAGGATCGATGTCATCAACATGCCGGAGGCGGCCGGTATGAAAGCCAGCGCAACCTTGGTCATCGCCTCCAGATCGGCTTCCGGAATGGGCGTTGCGTCGGGGGATTGCGCACGGAACTGCGTGAACGCCTCACGCAGGACGTTCGTCAGGGTCTCCTGGACTTCGGCGGCATCCTTGCCGAGCATCATCAGGAAGCCGACCGACAGCAGAGTCCCCAGGACTGCGGACCAGAGAATGAGGCGGCCGATCGGATACCATTCGGTGGCTGATTTGCTACCGTCGGAGTTATTCACCTCGCGGTTGAGCAGCGCCAGATAGGTCAGGACTACCGGAGGGCCGAATTGAGAGGCGGCGGCAAGGAAGCCAACCAGCGGCCCGGCAATCAACGTAATGCCTATGGCTGCCGTCACAGCGCCAATGCCTGCGGCCGGCCAGCTGAATGCGAGCCCTGCAAGGTACAGAGGCAGCGGCGCGATCAGGAATAGCGTGAATTGCAGGAGGGGAACGCCTGTTGTCGCGGACAACAGGGCGACGAACGAAACGAGGCCGGCTCCAATGCCGACGAGAAAACCCTTATTCATGGCCGTTCAGCTGTCCCGCGGTTGGCGCGGTTAGAGACGCGCCCCCTGTTGGAGGTCTACGTCCCAACCAGAATGTCTGCCGGCCGGGCCTGGCAGCGCATGCCTGGCCCGGCCGGTAAGTTACGGAGCTGCCTTACTTTATGACGTAGGGCAGGAAGCCGAGGAACCGCGCGCGCTTGATGGCACGGGCAAGTTCCCGCTGCTTCTTGGCCGATACCGCGGTAATGCGGCTCGGCACGATCTTGCCGCGCTCGGAAACGTAGCGGCTGAGAAGGCGCACGTCCTTGTAGTCGATCTTCGGGGCGTTATCGCCGGAGAACGGGCAGGTCTTGCGGCGGCGGTTGAATGGGCGGCGTGCTGCTGCTGACATGGTTTATTCTCCCCCGGTGTTAGTGTCGCGGGCTTCGCGGTCGGGACGCGGCGGGCGCGGGCCACGGTCAGGACGGTCGCCACGATCGCCACGGTCGGGACGATCGCCGCGGGGGCCACGCGGGCCGCGGTCGCCGCGATCACCCCTGTCACCTCGATCGCCACGCGGGCCACGCGGACCGCGCTCGTCGCGATCCTGCTTGCGCATCATCACGGATTGCTCGGATTCGTGTTCCTCCACGCGCACCGTCATGAAGCGGATGATGTCGGTGGAAATGCGCATGCGGCGCTCCATTTCATCGACGGCCGCCGATGGAGCGTCGATGTTGAGCATCGTGTAATGGGCTTTGCGCGATTTCTTGATCTTGTAGGCGAGCGTCTTGAGGCCCCAATATTCAGAGCGGGCGACCTTGCCGCCGGCCTCTGCGAGAATATCGGAGAATTCCTTGGTGAGTTGCTCGACTTGGGCGCTGGAAGCATCCTGGCGCGCCATAAAGACATGCTCATAGAGCGGCATGCGTGTGGCCTTTCGTTTCTATTTCCAAATTGTTCGCCCGGCGCATAGCCCCTTGCGGACCTGGACGCGACCGCCGAAAATCGGCGGCGTGCGGTGAAAGGCCCACCAGGATACCCACGAGAGCGGAGACACGGGAAAACGGCAAATATTGCCTTGACCACGCGAGCATGGCCTTCCGTTCAGCCTCCAACCGGACGGGAAGACCGCTTTATAGCTCGATTTGCCGGGGTTGCAAGCAGTATCGGCGTTGGTTTCCGGGCTTTTTGGCCGCGGCTGGGCTGATGCCCGACGTCGCTTTCTGCGCCGCGCCGAGTTGCTGCGTCGTCAGGCTTCGCTTTATTGGGGAGTAATTGCGATGGGTCGAGGGCTGGGCACTGCAAATGCCGGTTGCCTGCTTGACTTGATGCGCGAAGCTGTGTTCTTGGCGCTGCCATCACTTAAAAATCGAGAAACCTAGCGCATCGTCAGGACGCCATGAGCACTGCATTCGTATTTCCCGGTCAGGGTAGCCAGGACGTCGGCATGGGCGCGGATCTGGCGAAGGAATTCGCCAGCGCACGGGCCGTTTTCGACGAAGTGGATGAGGCGCTGGGCGAGCGGCTGTCCCAGATCATGTGGGAAGGGCCGAAAGAGACCCTGACGCTGACGCAGAATGCGCAGCCGGCGCTGATGGCGGTTTCGATGGCCGTGATGCGGGTGCTGGAGGCCGAGCATGGCTTCGTGCTTGCCGACAAGGTCAAGTATGTCGCCGGTCATTCGCTTGGCGAATACTCGGCTTTGGCGGCGGCCGGGGCGTTGTCGATAACGGACACCGCGAAACTGCTGCGGCTGAGGGGGCAGGCGATGCAGGCGGCGGTTCCCGTGGGCAAGGGGGCGATGGTGGCCCTCCTGGGGGCAAGCCTAGAAGTGGCAGAGAAAATTGCCGCTGAGGCGGCGCAGGGCGACATCTGTCAGGTCGCCAACGACAACGATCCTGCCCAGGTTGTGTTGTCGGGGGACAAGTCCGCCCTCGACCGGGTTCCCGAGATCGCCAAAACTCATGGGGTTCGCAGGGCCGTTGCGTTGCCGGTTTCCGCTCCGTTCCATTGCGCGCTTATGCAACCTGCCGCCGATGCAATGGCCGAGGCGTTGTCCAAGGTGGCGTTCAAGGCGCCCGCGGTACCGGTGATTGCGAACGTTTTGGCGGCGCCGATCTCGGATCCCGCCGAGATTGCGAAGCGGCTCGTCGAACAGGTGACCGGCACCGTTCGCTGGCGCGAGAGCGTTCTTGCGATGACGGCCGGCGGGATAACGGATGTCTATGAAATTGGCGCTGGAAAGGTGCTTGCCGGGCTTGTCAAGCGCACCGCAAAGGACCTCAATGCCGCGAGCCTGGGCGCACCGCAGGATATTGCCGCCCACCTGGCGGGGCTGACTGGTTGAGACACAACCCATCGCGCCACCGCCGCTGAAAGGGACAACATGACTGATATGTTTGATTTGACGGGAAAAACTGCGCTGGTTACCGGCGCGACCGGGGGCATTGGCGAGGCAATTGCGCGGGCCTACCACAAGGCCGGGGCAACGGTTGGGATTTCCGGACGCCGCAAGGAAAAGCTCGAT
Organism: Alphaproteobacteria bacterium; assembly: GCA_018830445.1. Lineage (GTDB taxonomy): Bacteria > Pseudomonadota > Alphaproteobacteria > Rhizobiales > Hyphomicrobiaceae > Filomicrobium. Next base: position 14,700 of record JAHJSN010000074.1, read on the forward strand.
CAACTCGCCGCGGAGCTGGGCGACCGGGTGCATGTGTTGCCCTGTGATCTGGCGAACCGGGAACAAGTCGGCAAACTGGTCGACGAAGCGGTAGCGGCCATGGGCCGGCTCGATATCATCGTCAACAACGCCGGGATGACGCGGGACAACCTGTTCATGGTGATGAAGGACCAGGAATGGGACGATGTGATTGCGGTCAACCTCACTGCGACGTTCATGCTGATGCGCGCGGCGGCCCGTCACATGATGCGCAACCGTTCGGGATTCGGGCGGATCATCAATATTTCATCGGTTTCCGGCGTGTTCGGGAACCCGGGGCAGGGCAACTATTCGGCTTCGAAAGCCGGCATGATCGGCATGACGAAATCGCTGGCACGCGAAGTGGCTTCGCGGGGGATCACGGCGAACTGCATTGCTCCTGGCTTCATCAAGACCGAAATGACGGCGGCTCTGAACGAGAAGCAGACTGAAGAGATTTCGAAGATGATACCGGCCCAGCGCTTCGGCGAGGCCGACGATATCGCCGCTGGCGCACTCTATCTTGCAAGTGGCGCAGGCGGTTACCTGACAGGGCAGACCCTGCACATCAATGGCGGAATGGCGATGGTGTAACCTCGAAGGGCGAAAGTCGCTTTGGGCCACTTTGCGGTGGCCCGCGTCGCGGCTGGCCGGGGTTCCTGTGGGCGGTTGCCCCTGCGGCTCCCGGCAACTGGTCAAGCCCGATGAAGTGTGTTAACGAGCCTTCGCTCTACCGGCGCGGAGCCCCAAGGATACGGGGCTTCGGACCGTGTACCGGTAGTAATGCCCAGAAGCCCACACACTCACGGCCACCTTGGAAACGGGTTGCGCTCTGCAGGTCGGCTGATCGGGGAGCGAGGGAAATACAGCAGAATTTGTCGGGGCCATCCGGTTTCCGCAAGTCGTCAAACTAGAAGAGGACGCACAGAAAATGAGCGAAGTCGCAGAGCGCGTGAAGAAAATCGTCGTCGAGCATCTTGGTGTCGAGGCCGACAAGGTTTCCGAATCGGCAAGCTTCATCGACGATCTTGGCGCTGACAGCCTCGATACCGTCGAACTGGTCATGGCCTTCGAAGAAGAGTTCGGTTGCGAAATTCCCGACGATGCCGCCGAGCACATCCTGACTGTCGGCGATGCCGTGAAATTCCTCGAAAAGAACGCGAACGCCGCCTAATTCGCGGTAGAATGTCGTTTCGAGCACACGGGGGTGACGGGCACTTGTGACCGTCTGAATATTTACGGATGACCTCGACCCTGGTTTGATGCCGTGCTTGATTGCGCGGCTTCAAGCGTTTTGGCAGACCAGAACCGGGTCGGCACGGTCAGGACCGCGTCGTGCCTCCTGAGAGGCTTTGGGCCAGAGTTTACGCACAGGGAAATTAAGCCATGCGGCGTGTCGTCATTACAGGGTTGGGTCTTGTCACGCCGCTGGGTTGCGGTGTGGAGGCAAGCTGGAGCCGGCTCCTGGAAGGCAGGAACGGCGCGCGCCGCGTGGAAGAATTCGAAGTCAACGATATTGCTTCGCAGATCGCCTGTTTCGTGCCGCGCGGGGCAACCGCCGACGGGCTGTTCAATCCCGACGACTGGATGGAGCCGAAAGAACAGCGCAAGGTCGACGCTTTCATCACCTATGCGCTGGCAGCCGCCGATCAGGCGCTTGAAGATTCCGGGTACAAGGCCGACACGGTCGAAAAACAGGAACGTTCGGGGGTCCTTATCGGCTCGGGAATCGGCGGCCTGAGCGGCATTGCGGACACCTCCATCCTGTTGAAGGAGAAGGGACCGCGCCGCATCAGTCCGTTCTTTATTCCAGGACGACTCATCAATCTGGCGTCGGGTTACGTGTCGATCCGGCATCAACTCAAGGGCCCGAATCACGCTGTGGTCACGGCTTGTTCGACCGGTTCGCACGCCATCGGAGACGCTGCCCGGCTGATTCAGTACGGCGACGCAGAAGTGATGGTGGCAGGCGGCACCGAAAGCCCGATCTGCCGCATCGCGCTGGCAGGATTTGCGGCTTGCCGCGCCTTGTCGACGGGCTTCAACGACGATCCGCAGCGGGCTTCGCGGCCCTACGACAAGGACCGCGACGGTTTCGTGATCGGCGAAGGCGCAGGGATTGTCGTGCTTGAGGAATACGAACATGCCAAGGCACGCGGAGCGAAGATCTATGCGGAGGTGATCGGGTATGGCCTGTCGGGCGATGCCTTCCATATCACTGCGCCGCAGGAAAACGGAGACGGTGCCTTCCGCTGCATGAAGGCGGCCCTCAAGCGCGCCGGAATTTCCACCAGCGACATTGACTATATCAACGCGCACGGAACCTCGACGCCGATGGGCGACGAGATCGAATTGGGTGCCGTGGAGCGCCTGTTCGGGAATACGGCCGCCAAACTCAGCATGTCTTCGACGAAATCTGCTATCGGGCATCTGCTCGGGGCGGCGGGAGCTGTCGAGGCGATCTTCTCGACGCTGGCGATTCGCGACAATGTCGCGCCTCCCACGCTCAATCTCGACAACCCATCTGTCGCAACGGCCATCAACCTGGTGCCGAAGGAGAAGCGCGAGATGGAAATCAATACGGTACTGTCGAATTCCTTCGGTTTCGGGGGGACGAACGCCTCGCTCATCCTGCAGCGCGTGGTGTAGCCGGCAGCTTCTCCGTAATGGTGTGCGTCTGAGGCAGCCGATGCCTTTTTCATGCCGGAATTCTCGCGCTCCAATCGCCGGCGAATTCGGGATCTCAGTGCTGTCGCCAGCGTGTCGGATTACGGCGGGGATAGCGAAGGATCCACGAAGCGCTCACCGGCTGGGATAGATGCACCGGGCAGTTTCGAATAGTTTATGTTCAGGCAGACGATAAGATTCGCCTGGGTCATACAAACCGGCGATGCCGCGATCAGCGAAGGAATTTGCGATGAGCGTGCGGAGATTTGAGCCCGAACTGCCCGGCGGGCAGCGCTCGATCAGGCCACGAAGTCCGGCCGAGATGCTCGAACCATCACGTGCCCCCGCGCGCCCGAAGGGGCGGCGTCGCCGCAAGGAATCGGGAGCGTTCAGTCGCTGGATACGTTTTTTCAGCAGCTTGTTGACGGGTGTGTTCCTGCTTCTTGGCGTACTGGGGGCGGGCGGGTTTGTCGTCCAATCGCAGTTCGCCGACGCCGGGCCTCTGCTTGAAGACCGCACGATCATTATCCCACGCGGTGAAGGACGGCTGGAAATCGCGGAGCGGCTCGAAAAGGAAGGCATTATTGCCAACCGCTGGATTTTCATCGTCAATCATCTGGTCCGCTCGGCGCTCAATGGCGACAGGCTGGACATGAAGGCTGGCGAATTCCATGTCGGCGCGCATGCCAGCATGGAGGATGTCCTTGGCACCTTGGTCGAGGGTAAGTCGGTACAGTACAAAATTACCGTCCCTGAGGGACTGACCAGTCAGCAGGTGGTGGCCCGGTTGCAGGCCGACGAGAACCTGACTGGAGAAATTTCCACGATTCCGCTGGAGGGGTCGTTGCTGCCGGATACCTATCCTTATTCCCGCGGGGCGGACCGCCAGAGCGTTCTGGACCGGATGGTGGAAGCACAGAAGGAGTTCCTCAACGGACTTTGGGAGAAGCGCCAGGAAGGTCTGGCGATCAACAGCATCGAGGAGGCGATCATTCTGGCTTCGATCGTCGAGAAGGAGACGGCGGTCGCAGAGGAGCGGGCGTTGACGGCGGCGGTATTCATGAACCGTCTGCACAAAGGCATGAGGCTGCAGTCAGACCCGACGATCATCTACGGGATCGTTGGCGGTCAGGGCAGTCTCGGGCGGCCGATTCTGAAAAGCGATATCCAGGCCAAGTCGCCCTACAACACGTATACGATCAATGGACTGCCGCCGACTGCGATCTGCAACCCGGGCCGGGAGGCGATCCTGGCGGTGCTCAATCCGGCGGCCACTAAGGCGCTCTACTTCGTGGCGAACGGAACCGGTGGCCATACGTTTTCGGAAACGCTGGCAGCACACAATGCGGCGGTTGCCGAGTGGCGGAAGATCGAACGGGAAGGTCTGAAGCAGGCGGCGGAGAACGCCGCGGCGAGCCCTGTCGTTACGGTTCCAAGTGAGCCGGCGGGCGGTGGGGCCGCGCCGGAACCCGTGGCGGTGGCTGCCGGTGAGGCTGCACCCGAAGTGGCGGTTGCCGGACAGGACCCGGTTGCGGTGCCGCAGACACAGAGCGTACCTGCACCGGGCGATGGTCAAGTTTCAAGCGACATTCCGTTGCCGCAGCGCAAGCCTCGCTGAGGGTTTCCCAGCCACAACATTCGCAAGCCTGTGACCATCCGGTTTGTCGTTTCCGTGCAGGTGTCGTAGGTGATTGCGCGCGGCCGGCTCGACCGGACCGGCCGAGGGTTTCATTCCACTGTCGTGTTGTTTTACCAGAATAAAGGTTTGTCGCCATGGCCGTTTCCAGCATGACGGGGTTCGCACGCACCGAAGGTGCGGGGGAAGCTTCATCCTGGTTCTGGGAATTGAGAAGCGTCAACGGCAAGGGCTTCGACCTGCGCTTGCGATTGCCGCCCGGACTTGAAGCGCTGGAGCCAAAGCTGAGGGCGCTGGCGGTCGAGCGGTTTACGCGTGGCACGGTGCATGCCTCGCTGACGATGACCCGCCAGCAAGGTGCAGTCGAGGTCCGGCTCAATGAAGCCGTCCTGCAGCAGGTTGTGAAGGCCGCCAAACGCGCGGCCGAACTGACAGGCGGCACGATGCCCGATACCTCGTCGCTCTTGGGATTGCGCGGTGTTTTGGAGATCGCTGAAACCGAAGCCGGCAGCGCGCTGGCCGGAATAGAGGGCGAAGCGCTGATCGCGGATTTTGCGCGTGCACTTGGTGAATTGCAGGTGGCGCGGCGAAGCGAGGGGGAGCGGCTCAAAGTGATCGTTGCAGATCAGATCGATGAGATCGAACGGTTGACTGAAAAAGTGGAGATCTCGCCGGCGCGCAGTGTCGAGGCGATCCGCGCGCGTATCGGCGAACAACTGGTGCGGCTTGCCGGCAGCGAACAGAAATTCGATCCGGACAGACTGCATCAGGAGGCGGTGCTGATCGCAACGAGGGCGGATGTCGAGGAAGAATTGAAGCGGCTCAGTGCCCATGTCGCGGCGGGCCGTGACCTGTTGAACGCCGGAGGGGCGATAGGGCGCAAGTTCGATTTCCTCGCGCAGGAGTTCCAGCGCGAGGCGAACACCTTGTGTTCGAAGTCGAACGACGTGGCCATCACCGAGGCCGGTCTGGCACTGAAGGTCAGAATCGATCAAATGCGCGAGCAAGTGCAGAACCTGGAGTAGGACGATGGACAAGACGGTTTCAGCGATGGTCGCGCGGCGCGGACTGCTGTTGGTGCTGTCATCGCCATCGGGGGCCGGCAAGACAACGCTGGCGAAGCTATTGCTTGATGCGGAAGGTGAAGACCTCAAGGTTTCTGTTTCGGTGACGACGCGCCCGCCGCGGCCTGGCGAAGTTGACGGGGTGGACTACTACTTTGTCGATCACGATCGCTTTGCGGGCCTCCGCGATGGCGCAGAGTTGCTCGAATACGCGGAAGTGTTCGGGAATTTCTACGGCACGCCCCGCGCGCAGGTGGAAAGCGCGCTGTCGGCCGGGCAGGACATGCTGTTCGACGTCGACTGGCAGGGGGCGAGGGAGCTTGCGCGGTGCCTGCCGGAAGATGTCGTGCGCGTGTTCATACTGCCGCCCAGCGCGGAGGCGCTCGAAACGCGGCTTCGCTCTCGCAATCAAGATAGCGACGATGTCGTCGCGAAGCGCATGGCGAAGGCTTCCGACGAGATCGGTCACTGGGACGAGTACGACTACGTGATCATCAACAGCGACGTCGAGGCGAGCATCGCGCAGCTCGAATCAATCCTGAAGTCGGAGCGGCTGCGGCGGGTCCGGCGGACCGGGCTCGGCGCTTTTGTCTTCGAACTGCAACGCGAACTCGACTGAAACGATTGGCGCCGGGCGGGTCCGGCTTTGATTACGCCGGGCCGCCATCGTAGGCGACCGCGAGTTCGGCGAACTGCTGGACTGTCAGGTCCTCGGCGCGCGCCCGCGGGTCGATGGAGCATTTGTCCAACAACAGTTCCGGCATGGGAGTCAGGGTCTTGAGGCTCTGGCGCAGCATCTTGCGGCGCTGACCGAAGGCGGCTGCGGTAACACGGGCCAGCGTCTTGACGGATGCGGCGGGCGTCGGGTCGACGCGCGGGGTAAACAACACGACGGATGACGAGACTTTCGGTGGCGGGGTAAAGGCTTCAGGCTTCAGCCGCATGACGACCTTTGGTTCGCTCCGCCATTGGCACAGAACAGCCAAACGGCCGTAAGCCTTGGTCCCGGGTTGGGCGACGATACGGTCGGCGACCTCCTTCTGGAACATCAGCGCCATGCGCGCATACCACGGCGGCCAGGGTTCGGTCTCAAGCCAGCCGACCAGGAGCAGCGTGGCTATTGCGTACGGAAGGTTGGCGACGATGATGGTTTCGCCGGTGTCGTTGCCGATCAGCTTGGGCCAGTCCGCGTCGAGGGCGTCGGCCAGATGAACGTCGAGGCGGCCAGGGTAGACATCCGATATTTCGTTCAATGCGGCACCACAGCGGGCATCGCGTTCGATGGCGATAACGCGGGCGGCGCCCTCGATCAGCAGGCCGCGCGTCAGTCCGCCGGGGCCTGGACCGACTTCGACGACCGTGTTGCCTGCTAGCGGGCCTGCGGCGCGAGCGATGCGGCGGGTCAGATTCAAATCGAGAATGAAATTCTGGCTCAGGCTTTTGCGGGCGTTGAGGCCATGGCGGCGGATGACCTCGCGAAGCGGCGGGAGGCCGTCTGATGTCGCTGGTGCGGGGGATCCCACGCACTCCGAGTCCGGTTCATTTTCTATTTCATCGGGATCGTGTGTCATCGGGCTGCTTTTGCCGTCGAGCGGCGCATCGCCATCAGCGATGCAAGCTTGATCGCCTCGATCAGGCTCTCGGGCGACGCCGCACCCGTGCCCGCGATATCGAAGGCGGTGCCATGATCAGGGGAGGTGCGCACAAAGGGAAGGCCGAGGGTGACATTGACACCGCGATCGAAGGCGAGGGTCTTGATCGGGATGAGGGCCTGGTCGTGATACATGGCGAGTGCCGCATCGTAGCGGCGGCGGGCGGCCTGATGGAACATGGTGTCGGCGGGTAGTGGGCCGGTCACGGCGAATCCCTGCTGGCGCATCCGTTCGATGGCCGGTGCGATGATCTCGATTTCTTCGCGTCCCAGGCTGCCGTCTTCGCCGGCATGGGGATTGAGCCCGGCGACAGCTATGCGGGGGGCGTCGATGCCGAACTCGTTCTGCAACGCATCAGCTAGAATTCGAAGTGTCGCTTCGATCAGCTCGGATGTAATGGCCTTGGCGACGGTGGCGAGTGGAATATGAATAGTAAGCGGGACGACGCGCAGTTCCTCGCTGGCAAGCATCATGACCGGCGTGTAACGGTTGGAGGGGTCCAGCTGTTCAGCGAGAGCGGCGAGGTATTCGGTGTGGCCTGGATGAGGGAACCCGGCGCTGTAGAGTACGGATTTGGCGATCGGGTTGGTCACCACAGCCGCGGCGTGTCCATGCGCGGTGGCGAAGACCGCCTGCTGGATAGAGGCGACAATGGACTTGGCATTGGCGCCATCAGGCGCCCCCGGTGCCGCACGCGTGGCCAGCGGAACCGGCATGACCGGGAGTGCGTGGTCGAAGCGCACGGGGGCTTCCTCGATCAGCCCCAGCGTCTCGATCTTTACGTCGATGCCAAGTTGGTCGGCGCGGGCGGCCAAGCAGTCGGGGCAAGCGTAGACGGCAAATGCAGGGAGCCGACGATCGGTACGGGCCAGCCAGGCGGCCAGGGTAATGTCGAGGCCGATGCCGGCGGGGTCGCCCATGGTAAGGGCAAGCGGTTTTGGCGCCGGCGGTGGAGTCGTCAATTCGTACAGGGCTCGATCTGGCACTCAACGGTACTCGATGTGGGCGTCCTGGCGAAGGTCGTTCAGATGGCGTTCGGCAAGCACCTGGAATTCGCGCTGACGCAGATCCTCGGCAGCAGCGTCGCGCTTGGCGTCGTCGGCGCCAACCGTCTTGCGCCCGCAGACGACCCATAGTTCGACGCCCTTGTCGCCGACGGTCGCCGGCAGCATCTCGCCGTCGCGGGCGTTGGTCAGCATGGTTCGGGTCGGCTCGGGGATTTTGCCGGATTCGGTCGGGCCAAGATTCATAAAGCGGGTGCCTCCTGCCTCCTTGGCAAGCGTGCTGGTCGAGTCGCAGCCGGTGAATTTGGTGCGAAGCTGGCTTGCCTGGCCGAGGCGCTTGGCAAGTTCGGCCTGGCCCAGGTTGTTGTCGTAAAGCAGTGTGATCAGCTGCACGTTCAGCTCGGTCTTGTCGTCGCCTTCGGTGCTGGCGACGGCCCGGTCAAGATCGCGCGTCGAAATCGCTATCTGGTGACCGAACTGGCGGCGGATGACGTTCTTCCAGGAGATCATCGCCTTGAAGCGTGCCCGCATCGAACTGATGTCGGCGCCCATCGATTTCAGATGTTTGCCGAAGCCTTCGATATCCATCTTGTTGCGACCGGCAATACCGCTGACGAGGCGGTCGATCTCGTCGTCGTCTGCAAGGACGTTGAGGCGCTTGGCCTCCTGCAGCTTGAGGCGCTCCTCGATAAGTTCGTCGATGGCCTTCTTGCGAAGTCCGGGCAGGATGGAAGACCGCGCGCTCGATACCGCCTGCTTCTGCAGGGACTGGGCAAATTCCTTCTTGCGCTGCTCGAATATGTCGAGGACCTCGTCCTTGGACTTGTTCGGATTTGCCTTGATGATCTCCCGCAAGATGTTGCGCAACTTCTCGGTTGTGCTTTTGGCTGAAATCAGCGCCTTGAACTTTTCGCTGGCCTTCGTCTGGATGTCGCCCGCGCCGAGGCCCATCAATTTTTGACGTTGCTCGATTTCGTAGTTCGTGATCGGGTCGTCGTTGACGAGCACGGCGATGCCCTGGCTGCTGGAGCGAGTCTCGACGACGAGTGTGCGTTGCTTCGATGGCGGCTCTACGACCAGTGCCCCGGGGCGGGCAGGGGTGCCAGCGGCGTGGGCGGCGGACAGCGAAGTCAGAGATACAACCAGAGTGAGCGCGGGTAGCGTTCCGAACGCGGAGCGCCACGGCCTCGCGGTCGGTCTGGGGAGGAGCAGGTCGGTCGTCATTTTCGCAACTGTCCTTGGCGCGAAGCGCTCAGTTGTTGAATGTGATTCTCATCGTACTCCGGGAAAGTCGGGTCCGGGGCAATTGATTCCGCCGTTGGCAGGCTTTCACTGCTGGTTATTGGCGTCAACCTTGACTTACTGATGGCAGGTGTTTTCCAGGAGGGCGGTGGATAGCCCGGCGTGTGAGTGCGCGAGATTGGCGCCAGTTCTGAGGGACCAGCCCGTGAAAGCGCGACCGCGCGGGCCCAATTGACACTAGTGTGGCGTCGCGCCTTAATTGACCTGTTGGTGCCGCACAGGAGTTGTCAATTGAGGCGCGCTGAACGCCACACTAAGCCATTGTGTTCGCTAGTGGCCTTCATGTCTCGCCTAAATCGTCAGCGGTTGCGGCCAGCACACCGATTTAGGCGAGACAGGCCACTAGTGTGGCGTCGCGCCTTAATTGACCTGTTGGTGCCGCACAGGAGTTGTCAATTGAGGCGCGCTGAACGCCACACTAAGCCATTGTTTTCGCTAGTGGCCTTCATGTCTCGCCTAAATCGTCAGCGGTTGCGGCCAGCA
>JAHJSN010000075.1 GCA_018830445.1 Alphaproteobacteria bacterium
GTAACGGCAAGCAGGTTCGCCTCTTGAAGCTTGGACAGATCCCGCCCTTCGGCGGGATGACGTTGCGGGGGCCTCTCACCTCCAACCGTCATCCCCGCGAAGGCGGGGATCTGTCCACCGATCCGGGAGCGCAACCGTTGCAGCTTGGGAAGCGGTCGGCGGCTCGAATTTTGGAGCCGGAGCGGCCGGTTAGTAAAAGCAAGCGGGTTCGCCTCTTGAAGCTTGGACAGGTCCCGCCCTTCGGCGGGATGACGTTGCGGGGGGGAAGTCAGGCAGGAGGCTGCTGAGGCCTTTAGAAATTACTCAAACGCGCCCGTCGCCCAAATGCGCACCTTGCCGTCGGTGCCGGCGCTGGCGAAGGTGCGGGAGTCGGGGGAGAAGGCGATCGAGGTCACCGCGCCCTGGTGGTCGGGGAGCGTCTTGACGGTGCGCCAGCGTTTGGTTTCGCGGATGCGCAAGGTGCCGTCCTTGCTGGCGGAGACGAGTAGATTGCCGTCGGGAGAGAAGGCAAGCGACGTGACTTCGCCGTCGTGGCCAGTCAAACGGCGCATTTGCGAGCGAGACTTGGCGCGGTAGATCGCGATGCGGCCGCTCAAGGTGCCCGACGCGATCAGGCTGTCGTCGGGTGAAAAGCCGACCGCGGTGACGAAGTCGCCCTGCTCGCGGTATTCGCGCATGAGATCGAGCGTGTTGAGGTTCCATAGCCGGATCTGCTTGTCGGCGCCGCCGGAAGCCAGGAGGTTGCCGTCGTTCGACAGTGCGACCGCCTGGACGGGGTTGTCGTGGCCTTCGAAAACGTGGATCGGGGCGTCAGGCTTGCGGACTTCCCACAGGCTCACGGTCCAGTCGTGGCTGGCGACCGCAAGGCGTCCAGAGCGCGTGAATGTGAGCGACCAGACGGCGGCCTCGTTGCGTCTGAGGTCGGCGATCTTGGTTCCGGCTTCGAGATCCCACACGGACGTCGTGCCATCCTGGTGGCCGGTGGCGGCGTAGCGATTGTGGATGGCAAGGGAGGTCGGCGAGCCGTGGTCGAGGTTGACGATGCGGACCGCGCCGCCGGTTGACGCCGTCCAGATGCGCAGTGTCGCATCGGTCCCCGCCGTCACGATCTGGCTGCCGTCGCCGGAGTAGGCCATCGCGGCGATTGCGCCGCCGTGAGCATCGATGGTGGCGACGCGAAGATCGGGGCGCGGCACGGCGATCGGCGCCGCGCGCCGGGCGGTCTTGCTATCGGCCGGCTGCTCGATCGAGGCGGTGGTGCGCGGCACCTCGCGGGCGGGCTGCCGCGCGGGCAATCGTGCGGCGGTCTCGACGGGCGCTTTCGTCGCTGCCGAGGGGCCGGAGAACTTGTCCATGAATTCGTTGAGCGCGGTCAGGTCGACGGCGGGAAGCCTGTCGCGGTAGGTGAAGAGGCCGAAGACGATGAGGCCGAGCGCGGCGAGCTTGGCTGCGTTCGAAACGAAACGGGACACGCGGCGGAAAATCGTATCGCGCGGCAATTGCGGCGGCTTGCGCTGCTGGTCGAGGATCGCGGGCAGCCGGTATTCCGGTTCGGCGCGCAACTTGGATTTTGCGGCCCTGGCGTCCGACTTGCCGCCGGAAGGATTGGCGTCGAGTCTGGCGTTGCCGGCAGGGTGCTGCTGATGGTGCTGCGGCGGCGCCGGCTCTGGTTTGCGGCGCTTTGGAAACAATGGCGTCGGCATCGGCGCCTCGACCTTGACGGTCGCGGGCAACGGTTCGGGTTCCGACTGAGGCGGAGGTACAGGTTGGGGGGCGGCTTCTGGTCCATGCCGCTGGTTGGGGTTGGTCTTGACGGCGGCATCGCCTGGGGCTTCGCCACGCAGTGCGGCTGCCAGCGGCCGGTGCGCGGGCTTCTTCAATCGATCGACGAAATCGAGCATGCCGCCGCGTTGGCCTGGAGCGTCCGGCGGCGGCGGCACGTCGTTCAGGGGCCGGGTGTTGCCGGGTACGGGATCGGGCTCGTCGTCGAGGCCGGATTCGAGAAGCTCGGCATGCGGGTCGGGTTCGGCGCGGCCGGTGAGCCAGCTCTTTCTGGGCTTGTCGGGGCCGAGAAGCTCGCCGCGCCAGGCGCCGACGGACTGCGGCCGCGATCCGATGTCGACGGCCAGCGCGGCATCGATGGCGCGCAGGAAACGCTTGCGATAGGAGCCCATCGCGAGTTCGGCGACGGGGCGGTACTCGTCCTTGGTGACGCGCAGAATGGAGTCAGGCGGGCGTTTCTTGGTCACCGCGAAATATAGCGTTGCACCAAGGGCGTAGATGTCGGTCCAGGGGCCCTGGCGGGAATTCTTCTCGGCATATTGTTCGTACGGGCTGTAGCCGGGCTTGACGAGGGCGGAGATGGTTTTCGAATCGCGCGCCACCTCGCCTCGTGCCGAGCCGAAGTCGATCAGGATCGGTATGCCGTCCTTGTTGATGATGACGTTGTCAGGGGCGATGTCGCGATGCAGGAAATCGGCGGCGTGGATCACTTCCAGTGCGTCGAGCAGGGGAGCGACAACGCGGTCGAGGTCGGCCTGGCGCGGGACACGCCCGAGGCTCTTGAGCCAGCTCTTGAGGCTTTGGCCTTCCTCGTAATGAAGAACCATGTAGGCGGTGTTGTTGGCGCGGAAATAGCGATGCACGCCGACGATGTTGGGGTGCTTGAAGCGGGCGAGCGTCTGGGCTTCGGCGACGAAGCGTTCGAGGCCCCATTTGTAATCGCCGGAGCTGTCCTGCGAGCGGGGGACGGCTTCGAGGCCGTCCTTGCGGGCGGCGAAGTCGCTGGGGAAGTATTCCTTGATGGTCACCAGACGGTCGAGAGCACTCTCGCGAGCCAGGTAGGTGATTCCGAACCCGCCCGCGCCAAGCACCCGCTCGACCGTGTAGTCGCCGACCAGGTTGGTTCCCTCGGCAAGCGCTATGATGTTGGTCATTTTCCCCGGTCCGTGGCTTCGCAGGCGACGTTTACCAGTGTTTATACCAAGCGCGATGCGAAGCAGTTTGGTGAACACCTTTCTGATGCCACTTTTGCAGCATGAATGTGGCGTTTGAGGGTGCGTTCGCCTCGCTTGTTGCAAAACGCCGTCAGCCGCCTCAAAACGCTTACGGAATGTGAAACGTTCCGCGGTGTTGCCGTGCGGCCTACCTGGGACGTGAGCCTATGCTGATTCCTGGCCAGGTGAGTGATTTAAGCTCCTTTTTTGCCGAAGCATTCGCGACGGTAGCGAAGATGCTCGGCGCCGGGTTCGAAACCGCTCCGGCGCTGATGCTCGGGCTTACGGTGATCGCCGCGCTGCCGGTGCTGGTGGCCGGGGGAGCGCTGTTGCGCAGGGTGGCGGCAACGACCGATCGTACGGTGCGTGCCGACAAAACAACCCGGGTGAAGGGTCTGCATTCCGATGAACCCGCTTCACCAGGCAGCCCCGCAAAGCGGTCGGCTCCGGCTTATTCGCAGGCTGTGATCGAAATCGAGGCCGATGTCGATGGGGATCGGGACAGACCGCACGAACCCTTCAAATTCGGGGCCGCCGTGATCGTGCGGATCGGACGCGAGGAAGATAACGAAATCAAACTGAAGCATCCGACCGTGCATCGCTATCATGCGCTGATCCGGCGGAGTTTCGAGGCAGGTTATGAGATTTCCGACCTGTCGGATGCTCGCGGCAACGGTGTCATCGTCAATGGCGAGAAGGTCTTGAATGCTCCGCTTGCAAATGGAGACGAGATCAAGCTGGGTGCGGCAAGGCTCCGATTCGGTTTGACGCAGTAAGGAAGAGTATGGGAAGGCGGTCGCAGCCGTTCGAAACGCTGGCGAAACCTTACGCGGCGGACTTGCTCTTGGCGCTGCGATCCTCATACTCGGCTTGAGAACTACAGATGTGCGCCTGGGAACCGCTGGCGCGCGACCGCAGCCGGGCCACTGACACAACGGGCCACTGACACAACGGGCCACTGACACAACGGGCCACTGACACAACGGGCTATTGACACAACGGGCTACTGAAACAAGAAGGCGATTGGCTGGGGCGCCATACTTCCGGGAGGACCAAAAAGAGATGGGTCAGAACAAGAGTTCAACGCCAGGGCAGCGAACCGGATTTCTGGGGACGCTGAAGGAAGCGCTGGCCGCCGCCAGCCGCGAGGATACTGGCCAACCGCAGAACGAAGCGCCGGTCGTAGCCGCGAGCCCGCCCGAGCCGATGCAATTGCCGCCGCCTTTACCGAAGGCCTCGGTTGAGGCAGAAGTGGCAGAAAGTGCCGAAGTTGACCCGGGGACGGAGGCTGAGCCGGAAATGACGCAGAAAACAAGCGGATTGAGTGCCGCCGACGCGGCGCGCGAAGCGCGTGGAGGCACGGCGCCGCTGAAAACAGTGGCTGCGGATGTTGAACAAGTCGATGAAACCACTCGGGTGGCGAAGAAAATGGTAGCGAAAGAGGAAGACGCCGGACGGACGCAACTGGTGCGCGGCAAGGTGGATGTTCAACGCGGGCAATTCGGCTGCGACCCGGTGGTTGGCTGGCTGGTGATCGTCGGCGGCCCGGGAATCGGCGCGTTCCGGCCGGTGTACGAAGGCAACAACTCAATCGGCCGCGCGCTTACCCAGCGCATCCCGATCGATTTCGGAGACGATGCAATCTCTTCGGAAGAGCAGGCCTATATTCGCTACGATTCAAGCGACCGGTCGTTTCTGTTCGTGCCAAATCTTGCCAAGACCAACGTCGTTTCGGTGAATAACGCACGGCCGACAGGTGCTGTCGAACTCAACGCAATGGACGTGATTGTCATGGGCCGAACCCAGATCGTGTTCGTGCCGTTCTGCGGCAAGGACTTCGATTGGTCCGAGATTGCGGAAAAATAGGGTCCATGCTTGCATTCGAATACGGTCGGCGCGCTACGCAGGGCGCCCGCGAATACCAGGAAGACGCTGCGACGGTGAAGCCAGGTGCGGCGGCCGAAGATCGCGCGCCGGCGGACGGCTGCCGGGATCTCATTGCCGTTCTGGCCGATGGTATGGGCGGGCATACCGGTGGAGCGCTCGCAAGCAAGATGATCTGCGACCGCTTCATCGTATCGTTTGGCAAAACGGATGGGGCGGTGGCCAAGAAGCTGCTCAACTCGTTGGAAGAATCGAATGCCGCAATCGCGCGTCAGATCGCGGCCGATCCCGTCCTGAGCGGCATGGGATCGACTGTTGTCGGCGTGGCGTTCTCCAATGAAGGGGTCGAGTGGGTCAGCGTCGGAGACAGCCCGTTGCTGCTGTACCGGCGAGGTGAAGTGGCGCTGCTCAACGAGGACCATTCACTGGCTCCCGAACTCGACAGGATGGCGGCAGCGGGGCAAATCACCAAAGAGCAGGCCCGCCAGGACCCAAGGCGGCATATGCTGCGTTCGGCGGTCACGGGGGAAGAACTTGATCTCATCGACCTGTCGCGAAAGCCGCTGGTGCTCGAGGATGGAGATTACGTCATCCTGGCGAGCGACGGGTTGCACACCTTGCGCACGAACGAGATCGAGCGGATCATTTCGGCCTATGCCACCGATGGCGCAGAAGCGGTCGCCAGTGCCCTGATCAGGTCGGTGGAGGCGATGCGCGATCCGCATCAGGACAACGCGACTGTGATTGCGGTCAGGGCGTTTGAAGCGTAAGTCGGGGCTGGCTGCTGTCTTTCTGACTGAAACAGCGCAGGCAGCGCCTGCGATTTCCTGAAATGCGTTCGATGGAATGAGTTAATTTCCCGAGATGGATGGTCCGCCGGAAAAGCCGACTGCTGGGAAGATGTCTGCGCGCTTGTCAGCCCTCAAGGGCGTTGTGGCCGAAAGCGGGCGTGCGGGGGGAAGCGACCAGCCGTTGGCCGGCGTGTTCTGGGTGGTAGCCGCCATGGCTTTCCTGGCCGCCCTCATAACGCTTGGCCGCTATCTCTCGAAGGCCGGGATCGATCCGCTACAAGTCGTGTTCTTCCGGAATTTTTTCTGCGTCGTGTGGATGCTGCCGCTGCTCTTCTATCGCGGGCCGTCGCTGGTTCGCACGAAGAACCTGAAGCTTTACGGACTGCGGGTCGCGTTGAGCTTCATCGCGATGACGTCGATGTTCCAGGCGGTGGCGAGAATTCCCGTCGGGGAAGTTACCGCGATCAGCTTTCTTGCGCCGCTCATGGGAACGGCATTCGCGATTGTGCTGCTCGGAGAAAAAGTCCGGCTGCGGCGCTGGATGGCTATGATCGTGGGGCTGTTCGGCGCGCTGGTCATTCTGCAGCCGGGGGTGAGCGTGCTCGGCGTGGGGCAGGCGTTTGCCTTGACCACGGCGTGCGTGATGGGCCTCATCGGCCCGCTGGTGAAGAAACTCACCCATGAAGACGATGCCGACAGGGTCGTGTTCCTGACCAACCTGTTGCTGACACCGCTTTCGCTGATACCGGCTTTGTTTGTGTGGAGTTGGCCGCCAGCGGAGTTCTGGCCGCATCTCATCGGACTCGGGCTTGTGGCGGTGCTCGGGCACCTGGCGCTGGTCAGGGCCTATGCGGCGATGGATGCCTCGCTGGTGATGACATTCAAATTCGTGCGGCTGCCGTTCGCGGTGATGTTCGGTTATTTCGCGTTCCAGGAGTCGATCAGCATGACGACTTGGATCGGCGGGTTCATCATCTTTGCCGCGTCGGTCTACGTGACGCGCCGGGAAGTGAAGCTGAAGGGAGAAAAGGCCGTGGTGGCGATGCATGTTCCGCCACCGCCGCAGGGGTGATCGGCAATACCCTGCCGATCGGTCCGGTCGAGGCAACGCTTGATGCGGGACGGCGGCGACGCGGTCGCAGCGAGTTGCAAGGTGGATTAGAAGAAGGAAAAAAGGACTGCCAGCTGAGTGCCGACAGTCCTTAGATTTTCCCCGCAGTTTGCCCTGGCTTGCGTTGCCGCAAGTCACAACCGTTGGTTCGGATGTTCCGCAGGACCCAAACGTCAAAACGACGAAGCGATGGTTTCCCAATCCAGTTTTGCCCTCAGGACCGGGCGCTACGCGTGACGTCTCAGAAACTGCCGCTTCTCGCAGTTGCGTTCAAGGCCTGAGAATCGTTGAACGACGTTTTGTTGGGGCGCAGTTGTGCAGGTGCGAAGTTGC
The DNA here is from genome assembly GCA_018830445.1 of Alphaproteobacteria bacterium. Lineage (GTDB taxonomy): Bacteria > Pseudomonadota > Alphaproteobacteria > Rhizobiales > Hyphomicrobiaceae > Filomicrobium. The sequence goes on from JAHJSN010000075.1 coordinate 7,116, forward strand.
GTGGCGGCGGGCTTGCGGTTTGAGGTTGTGTGCGGGCGTGTAGAGTTCGCGCAACGCGCTGCAACCGCGATTTTCGGGGTGCCGTTATTTCCTTTTGATGGAAACGATTTAAGGTCTGCGGCTCAGCGTTTGCGTGGCCTGCTGTTAATCCGTTCGGAAACGGTTCAGCGGAGCTGGGCAGGGTGTCCAAGCCGATTGCCGGAGCGAACTTTTGTGGCAGTTTGGCAACGATTTCGCGACTGTTTTTTTGCACAGATTTCGCCACTTTTCCCAACCCAGCAGCGACTGCCGGGGGAACGAAAAAGGGTTCGCACTGTGCAGTGCAAACCCTTTCAATGGTTTTCGTTGAAGCAGTGCTTCCGGGGACGGGATCAGTAAGCGATCAGGCGCCGCCTTCGAGTTCCGGATAGACCGGGTAAACACCGGCAACGCGGCCCATCTGCTGGGTCAAGGCAAGTACGGTATCGATGGTTGGCGTCGGGACCTCGACGAGGCGGGCCATTTCGGCAACGACGGTGAGCAAGGCATCGAGTTCCAGCTTGCGGCCCCTCTCAAGGTCTTGAAGCATCGATGTGCGGTGGGCGCCAACGGAGGCCGCGCCATTGATGCGGCGTTCGATGTCGACGCGGAAGTCGGCTCCAAGCTTGCGGGCCAGGGTCTCGGCCTCGGTCATCATCGCATGAGCTACCGAGCGAGTTCCCGGATCGGTCGCCACGACGTCGAGCGTCGCGTGGGTCAGCGCCGAAATCGGATTGAAGCAGAGGTTGCCCCAGAGTTTCAGCCAGATGTCGTCGCGGATCTGTTCGTAGACGCGGCACTTGAGGCCGGATGCTTCGAGTGCGTCAGCCAACGCCTTGACGCGCGGGGTCATTTCGCCGTTGGGCTCACCGAGATTATAGCGGTCGCCGTAGGTATGCTTGATGACGCCGGGTTCAGTGATTTCGGCGGCTGGGTAAACGGTGCAGCCGATCGCGCGCTGCGGGCCTATCGCCCGCCACTGGCGTCCGCCCGGGTCGACGCTTGCAAGCTGCTTGTCTTCCCAGGGACCCTTGAGGCCGTGAAAGTACCACCAAGGGATACCGTTTTGAGCGGTCACCACGTGGGTTTCGGGACCGATCAGCGGCAGCATGTGTTCGGCTGCGTCCCAGGCCTGGTGCGATTTTACGGCGACAATGACATAATCGTGGTGACCCAGTTCTTCCGGGTTCTTGGCGGCGCGAAGCTTGGCGACTTTCTCTTCGCCGCCCATGATGAGCTTGAGGCCGTTCGCCTTGATGGCCTCCAGGTGCGGCCCACGGGCGACCACGGATACATCGACGCCTGCACCGTGCAGCAGTACCGCCAAATGGGCGCCGATGGCTCCGGCTCCGTAAATGCACACCTTCATCGGTTTCGCTCCCCTGTTCCTTATGTTGTTCTGTCGGGCTGGTATACCACCAGGACGGCTGCGTCAAAACGTCGAAACGTCGCTAGTGGGCGCGACGCGACTCCCGACTAAGTCTTCGATCCGGAAAGCGCCCCAATCCTGCCGACGGCGGTTTTCATATCCTTTGCTGCTTCAAAGGCGACGCCTGCACTCTTCAGGCGCACGGTTGCAAAATCGGCGTTGTTGCCGGCAAAACGCGCGACGATGGGAACCTGACGCGGGGATCGTTTCACGGCAATTGCTATGCCCTCGGCGATGGTATCGCAGCGCTGCATTCCGCCGCCGTGAACGTTGACAAGCAGCGACTTCGTATTCGGATTGTTGAGCACCAGTTCGACGCCGTAGGCGATGTCAAGGCTGGTGGCGGTGGTTCGGATATCCATGAAGTTGGCCGGTTCGCAGCCGGCGTCGGCGAGCATGTCGATGGTCGCCAGCGCCAGACCGGCGCCGTTCACGACCAGGCCGATCGAGCCGCCGAGAGCGGCGTAATTGATCTGATGGCGATCCGCGCCGAGTTCGTGAGGGTCGCTTTCCTCGCTTGCTACGGCTGCGCGGAAAGCTGCCAGGCCGGGATGCCTGAACAAGGCGTTGTCGTCGATCTGCAACTTGGCATCGAGGGCAACGAGTTCGCCGTCGGTGGACAATGCAAGCGGGTTGATCTCGACCTGAAGGGCGTCAAGCGCCATGGCTATCCGTGCCAGAGTGCGCAGAATTTCAGCAGCTTTCGCGGTTGCCGCTTCGGGTAGTCCAAGTTTCGCTGCTGCGCCATCGAAGTCGCCTTGCAAGGTGTCGGGGCCTATCGTCAGCGGCGTTCTGCTGATGAGGTCGGGTTCGTTTGCTGCACGCGCTTCGATGCCGGTGCCGCCGGTTCGGCTGGTCAAAAGCACGAGCCGGCCGGATGAGGTGTCAAGCACAACGGCCACGTAGAGCTGAAGTGCGCAGGCCACGGCCTCTTCGATCAGAACCCAGCGCACGACTTCCCGGTTCGAGGTTTGCTGGCCGGTGTCGAGACTGTGGCCGAGCATGGCGGCAGCGGTTGCAGCGACCCCGTCGGGCGAAGCCGCAAAGCGGACTCCGCCTTCGGTGAGGCGTTCGGTGGTTCGGCTCTGCGCTTTCACCGCAAAACGCGAAAATGCAAGGCGGGACGCGATGCGGCGCGCCTGTTCGACGTCACCGGCAATCCGGCCGCGTGGAATTCGCAGGCCGTAGCGTTCCAAGAGTTCCTTCGCCTGGAATTCGTGCAGTTGCATAATCGCGTTGCCCCCTGACCCTCTCAGTTTGTATTGCTTGCCGGGCCGGATTGCACTGGTTTGACGCGGCCTCTTACATTCTGGCACAGACCAAACATGACACTCAGGATCAGGTGCCCGCATCCGATGCGTCCTACCTAATCCATTTTTCCCAGGATTGCCCGGCCAAGTTGCTTTTCTTCATGGTCGCGCGAGTTACTCTGTTGCACTGGCCAACCTCTTGGCATATTGTATCCCAAAAAGACGTAAAACAATTCTCGCACGACCTTGTTGTCGCCGTTGAAAAGCGCAACAAAGACGATACAGGCCCGACGAACGTATAGCTCGTGATGGTCTGAAATAGAGCGAAGCGCAAAAGGGAGGAATTTTGATGCTTCAACGCAATGGACGTATGCTGGGGCTTGCCCTTGGAATGACGGGGGCTGCTGCTCTCGTGGCAGGGGCTACCTCGGCCGCAATGGCAGAATTCAAGCCGCAGAAGCCGATCGAATTTGTCGTCATGGCCGGCAAGGGGGGCGGGGCCGACAAGGCCGTTCGCTTCCTGCAGTCCATCATGGCCAAGGAAAACCTCGCCAGCGTCCCGGTGATTCCGGTGAACAAGGGCGGCGGATCGGGTGCAGAGGCACTGGTCTACATGAAGGGCAAGACGGGCGACGATCATACGATCATGTTCACGCTCAACTCGTTCTATACGACTCCGCTTCGGCAGCCTGATATTGGTGTCGACATCTCGACGTTCACGCCGGTGATGCGCATGGCTGAAGACACGTTCTGCCTTTGGGTGAACAAGGACTCCGGCATCAATGACGTGGATGGTTTCGTCAAGGCTGCCAAAGAGAAGGGCAAAGACTGGATCATGGCCGGCACGGGCAAGGCGTCCGAGGACAACCTGCTGACCGATTTCCTCAACACCGCCTACGGCCTGCAGATGAAGTACGTCCCCTACAAGGGCGGTGGGGCGGTTGCCAAGGAACTGGCCGGTAACAACGCTAATTCCACGGTGAACAACCCCTCCGAACAGGAGCCGTTCTTCAAGGTGGGCGATGCCAGCAACAAGACGAAACCGCTTGCATGCTTCACGCCGGAACGGATCTATGATGGCGTTCCGACGTTCAAGGAGCAGGGCAAGGACTTCGTCTACTTCATGCAGCGCTCCGTTGTCGGGGCTCCCGGCATGAGCGCAGATGCAGCCGCCTATTATCAGGACTTGTTCACCAAGGTGTTCAATTCCCAGGACTGGCAGGCGTACCGCAAAAAGCAGAAGCTGCAGGGGGATGCTCTCTCCGGCGACGCGTTGATGGCGTACTGGAAGAATGAGAACGAAATCCACCGCGGCATGCTGAAGGAAATGGGCGAGATCAAGTAATCGCTCTATCACCGCAATGGTCCGGCCGGGTTCCAAACCGGGGCCGGACCACCGGATCTTCCGGGGCCTTGGTCCGACGATATAGTCGGGTCCGAGGGATCTAATTCACGAGCTAGATGTGCCTGCCCGTCCGCGTGGAGTGTCCCGCGCCGAATGATGGCGGTTGTCTGGCCGGCACTCAAATTCCGGACAATTGCTTCAAGGGTCTAGAGCCATGACTGTGCGTACTGCTGAACTTCTAATGGGACTGGCGATGGCAGCGCTGTCCGCATATTTCATGTGGAAGAGCGCCGAGTTGCCGATCGGTTGGGTCAAGGAAGTTGGGCCCGGGGGCGGCTCGTGGCCTTTCTGGCTTTCAACGGTGATGCTGGCGTCGACGGTCTGGATTCTTTTCAACTGGGTGCGCAGGGTCGGACCCATTGCCACCAGCGAGGAGCCGTTGTTCGAGCCCGGCATGTTCACGCCGGTGGCAATGGTGGCTTTCGCACTCACGGCGTGCATCGCACTCGTAGAAGGAGTCGCTGGCATCGGAGGGTTCCGGGGGATCGGGTTCTACGGAGCGCTGCCGCTTTTCATCATCTTCTACCTGAAGGTGATCGGCAGCCACAGCTGGATTGCAACGATCATCACGGCGATCGTAGTGCCGGTGACCACCTTTATCTTCTTTGAAGTGCTGCTGCAGATCTCCTTGCCAAAAGGGATGACGGAGCCGCTGTTCCTGCCGATCTTCGCCTACATCTACAGCCTCTAGTGCTCCGACTCTGACATATGGTTCCCTGCCGGGAACCTGAATGTCAGCCCGGAACACTAGGCAACCTTTTGATTGTGTTCTGGATTCACAAACATTTGACGACCTCCACCCGGGAATCAAATGTTTGATCCAGAACA
>JAHJSN010000076.1 GCA_018830445.1 Alphaproteobacteria bacterium
GAAAGTCGAGCCGGTGTTGAGGTCGCTGGCATTGACGATCACCATCGGTCCGCCATGTCCGCTCATGTCGCCGAAACGCTTGTTCTCGAAAATATTGTCGCCGAGCCAGGCAGCCGCCAGATCCGAGCGGTTCACGGCAGGCGTCGCCAGCGAAGCCAGGGCCAACGGATTGAGGAGTATTGAGGCGAGTTCTCCCTGGACGTCCCGCTTCAAGAACCGGTCTTCGAAATCCGAAAAGGTGCGTTCACCGAAAAGCCCATAGTAGGCCGCAGTGTAGCTGCCGCCAGATACCGATGTGATGACATCCACCTCGTCAAGCAGTCGACGCCTCTTCCCGTCAATTTTCACCGTTCGATCGCGCAGCGTTTCCAGGAGCCCGTAGGAGAAGGCGGCCGAGCGCGTGCCACCGCCAGAAAATGCGAGTACGACGAACACCTCATCCGAAGACGGGGTTGGCCGCGTCGTCGGGTCGACCTGGGAAGCCGGTGCCGGACTAAGAGCCTGTTTCCAAGGAACCGTGGAACAGCCCGCTAGAATGAATGCGACGGCCATCGTGACAAGAACAAGACGACCGGTTCTTGTCATTCCCGCCCCGCTGAAATTCAAATCCGTCAATTTTGGGTGTGACCCTACCGTTGCATCCCAAACTGGATTGAGACTTTCTGCACCCAGTTCGCGAATGCGCCACGATTGTTACTACTGCCCCGATGAAACAGCTGTCACGTTACCGCGATCCGCGCGTTGCGCACACCAAGAATTTCGTGATTTTCTTGGTGATTGCTTGACGGAACAAATCCCTGGATGCAACAGCGAATGATTAGCGTGCTCAGCCTGTTCCGTGCGAACATACCTGCGTATACGGCCCGATTAGCAGCATCATCCTGAAGGCAACAAAAAATGCAAGCAGGTCCAGAAGTGAACGACAGGCCCGAGCGAGAGAGCAGGTGGCGGGACCTGATGGAAAGCTCGCAGCGAGGCGACCAGCTTGCCTATGCGATGCTCCTGAGGGAGTTACTTCCGCTTCTCCGCAGAGTGGTGGGGCGCAAATGGCGCAGCCCGCAGGATGTCGAGGATATCGTCCAGGACATTCTCTTGTCGGTGCATTCCGTCCGGCATACCTACGATCCTGGCCGCCCTTTCATGCCGTGGCTGATGACGATCGCGTCCCGCCGCATCGCCGACACCGCGCGACGGCGCTCGTCCCGCTCGGCAAATGAAACGACCGTAGAAATAATGCCTGAAACTTCCAGCCTGGATGACACGAAGAATGAGCAGGATGTCAGCGATGACCGGCAGGAACTCCTGGCTGCACTGAGTGAACTTTCGCCAAGTCAACGCGAAGCCGTACAGCTGATGAAGATCGAGGGCCTTTCGCTCGAAGAGGCTTCGATCAGGACTGGCCGCAGCGTGGCATCGCTCAAAGTCACCGTGCATCGTGCTTTGAAGGCGCTAAGGCAATCGTTGGAGCAAAGGAATTGAAGACTATCGAAACCGAAGAGTTGATTCGAGCCCTGGCAAAGGATGCTCAACCGGTGAAACGGTTGCCGCAGCCCGTGTGGCGCGCGCTTTTGTGGACGCTTCTTGCGACTGCCAGCGTGACAATGTTTGTCTTCTGGTTCGGCCTGCGGGCCGACCTCACCGCCAAGCTTGCCGAGCCGCGTTTCATCGCCGAGGTCGCCGCCGCGTTCCTGACGAGCGTGATGGCAGCTGCGGCTGCCTTCTGTTCGGGATGTCCGGGCCGTCCGCTCTGGGAGCGGCTCGCCCCATTGCCATTCCTGGCGGTCTGGCTCTTCAGCCTGGGCGAAGGCTGCTGGCGCGAGATCACGCAGAGTGCTGGGCCGAGCGGCTTCGGCATGGATTGGGCGTGCTCGGAAAAGATACTTCTTCTCAGCCTGCTGCCCGCCGCGATCATGTTCGCCATGGTCCGCAGAGGCGCTCCGATCGCCCCGCTGGCTACCGCCGGTCTCGGAGCGCTGGCGGCAACCTCGCTTGCCGCTGCCGGACTGCGGCTGTTTCACACCCAAGACACCAGTATGATGCTCATCGTCTGGCAGTTCGGAACCGTCATCGTTATGACGGCGGCGGCAATGACGGTCGGGCACTTCATCCTGCCTTGGCGGCACACGAAGGTCGCGATCCGTTGAGCCCCCCCGTCCTGACGAGAGCGGCGGGCCAGATCGAGTTGTCGAAATCGGCTTGCTTCTTGGCGCCGGTGGTCTGGCCGCTTCGAAGAACCCGCTAATGTTCTGGATCAAACATTTGATTCCCGGGTGGAGGTCGTCAAATGTTTGTGAATCCAGAACACAATCAAAAGGTTGCCAAGTATTCCGGGCTGACATTGTTCCGGGCTGACATTCAGGTTCCCGGCAGGGAACCATATGTC
>JAHJSN010000077.1 GCA_018830445.1 Alphaproteobacteria bacterium
TCAGTTTCCCGTTACATGTTCCTTCTGGAACAATACCGGCGATGTCAATTCGCTATCAGCCCGGACTGATGACCTAGTGCTCCGACTCTGACATATGGTTTTCTGCCGGGAACCTGAATGTCAGCCCGGAACACTCAGCCCGGAACACTTGGCAACCTTCTGATTGTGTTCTGGATTCACAAACATTTGACGACCTCCACCCGGGAATCAAATGTTTGATCCAGAACACCAGCACACCAGCCACTGGCGGGTTGCAATCGAAGCTGCATCTGGCAAAGCTGATGCGAAGTTCTATGATATGGGGCAAAATCATTTCCTGATTTCACCTCAAAGCGTCAGAATGTGCGTTGTCAGGACCAGATCGCAGCAACGGCGAGCGCTCAAAGGAGCGTTGGCGTTCGTTGCAATCCAGTGCGGTGGCATCGACGAAGCGAGTTTCAAGAGCAACAAGAAGGTTGGATTCATGCGGCAGTTTCGTTCCCCCTTGGCGCAGATGTTTTCGTTCCTCCTGCTGCTTACTGGTGTGCCGGTCTCGGCGGGGGCCGCCTCGGCTGAGGGCACTTATGGCGAAAAACTCCTCGCCGACGTCAATGCCCGGATCAAGAATATTTCCACCGAGGAGTTGCAGGCACTGCTGGCCAAGGACCGGAACCTGGTCGTCATCGACGTTCGGACGCAAATGGAAATCGGTATCGTCGGCGGAATGGTCGGTGCGCCTGGGACAGTCATGCTTCCGCGCGGGTGGCTCGAGTTCCGCATCGCGGACGTCGCTCCCGACAAGGACCAGCCGATCGTCGTCTATTGCGGCACGAACCAGCGCAGCCCGCTGGCCGCCGATACGCTGACCCGCATGGGCTACACCAATGTGATGAACTATCCGGGCGGTTTCTTTGAGTGGAAGAAGGCCGGGCTGCCTGTTACTTCGCTCGATGCCGCGCAGGAATCGTTCCTGTTTTCGAAGCCGATCGAGGTGGTCGAAGGGGTATGGTCGGCGATCGGCGCGACCCAGCCGTCAACCTATGAGAACTCCGGACACAACAACAACCTGTCGTTTGTCATTACGAAGGATGGCGTGCTGGTGGTGAATGCCGGCGGCAGCTACCTGCTTGCTGCCTCTGTGCATGCTGAAATCAAAAAGTTGACCGACAAGCCGGTCAAGTACGTCGTGCTCGAAAACGGGCAGGGGCACGCCATGCTCGGTTCCAGCTACTGGCAGGAGCAGGGCGCAACCGTCATCGCGCACGAGGATGCGGCCGAAGAGATAAAGAAGAAGAAGGACGAGATCCTCGACTCCGCGCAGCGCAGCCTGCGTGACAAGTTCTTCCGGACCAAAGTGGTGATGCCGGATGAGACCTTTACCGACAAGAAGGTCATCGAAATGGGCGGCGAGAGAATCGAGATCCTGCATCTGGGACCGGCGCACAGTCCTGGAGACATCAGCGTATGGCTGCCCGGCAAGAGCGTGGTCATTGCGGGCGACATGGCGTTTCATGTGAGGCTGCTGCCGGTGTTCGAATATACCGATACCGCGGGCTGGATCGAGAGCTGGGAGAAGTTCGTGGCGCTCGGCGCGAAGATTGTCATTCCCGGACACGGCGGCCCGACAGACTACGAGACGGTCGCGAAATACACGCGCGACTATCTGGTTTATATGCGCCAAGAGATCAAGAAGGTGGTCGACGCGGGCGGCAGCGATCAGGATGCCTACGCAATCGACCAGTCGGCCTATAAGCACCTCGATACGTTCGAGTTTCTGGCCCTGCAAAACGCCGGCCGCATCTTCCGGTCAATGGAGTTCGAATGATCGAGCGAGGCGCGCGCAGAAGACATGGGCAGCGCGCAGAAGACAGGGGCAGCGCGCAGAAATGGCAGGGCGCAGAAATTCATCAGGTCAGAACAGCCAAAGCGACGCCAGGCCGAGGAAGGCGAAGAAACCTATGACGTCGGTGACGGTGGTAATGAGGACACCAGAAGCCGGGGCCGGGTCGAGGCCGTAGTAATCGAGCAGCATCGGCACCAGTATGCCAGAGACGGCGGCGACCAGCAGGTTGACGACCATCGCCAGGGCGATGACCAAAGCCAGCATTCCCGAACCGAACCAGAGATAAGCGACGGCCGCGCTGATCACCGAGAGGATCATGCCATTGGCGAGACCGACGAAGGTTTCGCGACCGATGATCTTGGAGGCGTTGACGCGGGAGAGCTTGTTCATTGCAAGCGCGCGGACCGTCACTGTCATGGTCTGGGTGGCGGCGTTGCCGCCCATCGAAGCCACAATCGGCATCAGGACGGCAAGCGCAACCATCTGCTCTATCGTTGCATCGAACTGCTGGATCACGAGCGAGGCAAGAATCGCGGTAGCTAGGTTGACAACCAGCCACGGCACGCGCGAGCGAACCGTCCAGTAGACGCTGTCGGTCAGCGTCTCGTCGCCGACACCGCCGAGCGCCAGCATGTCTTCTTCGGCCTCGTCCTGAATCACGTCGACGACGTCGTCGACGGTGACGACTCCGACGAGGCGCTCGTTCTCATCGACGACTGGAGCCGACATGAGGTCATACTTGCGGAATTTGCGGGCGACCTCCTCCTGGTCCTCGGTCGCGGCAATCTGGAAGCGGTCAGGATTCATGATCTCACTGACCGGGACTCCGCGCCTGGTGCGGAGCAGGCGGGAAAGCTGGATCGCGCCGATCACCTTGAAACCGGGATCGACGACAAAAATTTCCGAGAACGTGTCCGGCAGTCCGTCACTCTCGCGCATGTAGTCGATGACGCGGCCGACGGTCCAAAATGGTGCGACGGCGACATACTCCGACTGCATGATGCGGCCGGCGGTGTCTTCCTCGTATTCGAAGTTGCGTTCGAGGGCGGCGCGGTCCTCAAACGGGATCCGGTCGAAGATCTCCTGGCGGTCTCTTTCCGCCATGTTCTCGATGAGGTAGGCGGCGTCGTCGGTGTCGAGTTCGGCGACGGCCTTGGCAAGGAGTTCGTTGGGCAGTTGCTCGGAAAGGTCGTCACGGACCGTCTCGTCTAGCTCGGAGAAGACGTCGTAGTCGAAGTCATCGCCCAGGATATTGATCAGGGCGACACGATCATCCCGGTCGAGCAGTTCGATGGCCTCGGCGAAGTCGGGCGCGCGCAGGCTGGCGGTCAACTTGCGGATAGCGTCACGGTCGACCGATTCGAGCGCGGCCGAGATGGCGCCGACGAGTTCGCCGATTACATCGTCACGGTCCTTCTCGCCGGTCTCACCGGCCTTATCGGGGTTCTGAGCGGCGGCGTCTTCAGTAAGCGGATCCATGCGTGGCGGGCCTTTTATTCACTTCATAGCATTTTGCTGCACCGCAGCATATCCCGACTGACGCTCGTCAACGACGGTGTGGCTCCGTTAACATATATATGAGGCTGTGACGCATCACGGGTCATGGAAAGCGCGGATTGCTTCGCGAAAAGCTGTGTTTCGTTCAGAGTTCGTTCGTAAAGTGCGCACTAGGAGCATACATGGCGCTTTATTGTCGCCCGGTGGGCTCGGATTCAAAGGATGGGCGAATGATGCGGGTTGTGCAGACCTACATTACCGCAGCTATTGTTGTTGCGGTCGGCGTGGTTCTTTTGGGAACCGGCGCGGCGGTAGCGGACAAGCAACGGCAGGCATGTTCCGAACGCAAGGGCATTCTGGGAGTGTCGCGCGTTGTCGAGATCGACACAGCGGGCGGGCTGCGCTTCGGCAACATGCAGTATAAGGACGTCGACTTCCTGGAACCAGGCGAAATCGTCCTTACATTCGACGACGGCCCCTCGCGCGCCAATACGACGGCAGTTCTCAATGCTCTGGAAGCTCATTGCACCAAGGCGACCTTCTTCATGGTCGGCAGGATGGCGGTCGACGACCCCACCATGGTCAAGGAAATCGACCGGCGCGGGCATACGATCGGTACGCATAGCTGGTCGCACAAAATGCAGGGCCGCCTGTCTCAGTCCAGCGGCGAAAAGGAAGTCGAACTGGGCGTCAGTGCCGTGTCGCTGGCACTCGGCAAGCCGGTGGCGCCGTTCTTCCGCTTTCCCTACCTGAGCGATCCCGGACGGATGCAGTCGCACCTCAAGGAGCGCGACCACGGCATTTTCTCAATCGATGTCGATTCACTGGATTTTCGGACCCGCTCCGGCGCGACGATGAAGAACCGCGTGATGAGCACGCTGAAAAGGCAGGGTAAGGGCATCATCCTGATGCACGACATCCAGCGCTCCACTGCTGCCGGGATTTCCGATCTTCTCGATGAATTGGCGAGTGAAGGATACAAAGTCGTCCATCTGGTATCCAAAACGCCTGCCGGCACGCTCAAGGACTACGACGAAATGGCCGAACAAGAGGCCCAGCGGCGCACGAAGTACGTCGACAGCCGGCCATTGGCCGCGCGTTCGATCGTGTGGCCGGTCTCGTCGGCAAGCGAATTTCCAGCCGCTCAGCCGTTGAAAATCGAGCCGCGCGGGCTGTTCAAGGGGCCGTTGCCGGAACCTTCGGGCATCGCGAAACCGCAGGTGGGGAACCAGTCCGATACTGCTTCGGAGTCGCTCGAACGCCGCGCGGATGCCTCCGAGCGTCCAAAAAGCGAGACGGAACAGCCGGCTGCAAAGGAACGGCCGGATACAGAGGACTGGCGCGACACTATTTTCCGCAACTGACGGCACTCCCAGGGTGACGTTCGCAGCCCTACGACCAACAATGATCGGCCGCAGCATTGGGAGGCCAACGGTTTTCCCCGCATATCGCCCTGCGGCATGGTCGGCGTGGTTTTGTTCCGGCAGAAGACCTATATAATCGTCGATTGCGGCGCTTTCGCTGGTGCGATGCGCCATCAACCGGCCTTTTCGAACGTTTAACCGGAGTGCGATGAGACGGAATCGACTATCGGCTTGGCGCTTGTGGTGACTGCCGGTTTCGACTTCTAAAGCAAACGACGAATAGGTACTGGCACCCGAACGGAAGTTGCATGCGCAGCCTGCTGATCGCTACCATGATACTTTCGGGATCCCTGACGGGCCTGGCATCTCAGCCGGCGCACGCAGCAGAGTGCGCCTATCTCGATACGGCGATTGGACTTGAGCGGGTCATCGAGATCGATGCCAGCACCGGCGCGCTGTTCGGCGGCCTGACATCGCAGCAGCAAGAACCGACCTTTCTCAACGACAAGGAAGTCGTCCTCTCCTTCGACGACGGTCCGAGCCCGTGGGTGACGCCGAAAATTCTCGACACTCTGGAGCGCCACTGCACCAAAGCCACGTTCTTTGCCGTCGGCAAGATGGCAGTCGCCTACCCGGATGTGGCGCGCGACATTCTGGTGCGCGGACATACGCTTGGCGGCCATACCTGGTCGCATCCACGGCAACTGCCGAAAATGAAGCCGGAACGGGCGAAAGACGAAATCGAGCGCGGATTTGCGGCGCTCGAGGCAGCAACCGGAGGAGGCATCGCGCCGTTCTTCCGGTTCACCGGATTGAACGATTCGGCGCCGCTGCTGAACTACCTCCAGGAGCGGGGCATCGCGACGTTCACAGTCGACGTCGTCTCCGACGACAGTTTCATCGCCAGCCCGGACGAACTGGCTCGCATCACCTTGCAGCGCCTCGACAACAAGGGTAGCGGCATACTTCTTTTCCACGACATCAAGCCGGCGACCGCGAAGGCGCTGCAGGCCATCCTCGATGGACTGAAGGCACGCGGATACCGCGTCGTACACCTGCGGTACGGGAAGCCCGTCGTGGCGCAGAGCGAACTCGTCGCAGGGTTTGCCGAACAGGTTGCAACCAAACTCGCCAAGAGCCAGCGGCGGCCGAGACTGATGCCATTTTATGGCGCCATCTCGGAATTGAGCGACGGTCGCGGGGCGGCTATCGCGGCTGCCGCACCGCCGGTTACCAAGGTCGCGCCGGAAGCCCGCGACCGGACCAAGAGGCCGCCGGCGGTTCTACAGAGCCCGCCGAAGTCGAAAAAGAAGCCAGCCGCCGTTCCCAAGGCTGCCGGTAAAGGCAAGCCCGCGCAGGGACCGATGATGCCGAGCAGTTCCGAAGAACTGCCGTGGAAAAGCAGCAGCTACCCGGCTCACGAAATAGACGCAGCCGGTGAACCCGCCGGGGGCTATGCGCCAGGGGCAGGGGCTTCAGGCGTTGGCGCACCGGACGTGAGATGACATCCCGGAGCGAACAAGGCGCAGCACGGTCACAGACTGCCGGGCAGATTCATAACGTCGATATCTGGTGTTTTTCGCTCAATCGAAATCGCAGCGAACTGAGCGAGCTGCGCAGGCATCTCTCTGCGGATGAGATCGACAGGGCTTCGCGGTTCATTGCGCCCATTCATGGCGACCGTTTCATTGTCGCGCACGGACGGCTTCGTGAGATCCTGGCAAGTTGCGCGGGCTGTTTGCCTGCCATCCTTCAATTCGAACGCAGTGATACCGGGAAACCGTATCTTTGCGGCCGGAGGGCGGAGGCGACCCCGTTGCACTTCAACCTTACCCACAGCGGCGAAGTCGCGGCCATCGCGGTGTGCCGGACGGCGGAAGTCGGCATCGATGTCGAGCAGGTCCGCCCGGTGAGCGAGGGGCTGGCACGGCGTTACTTCTCAAGTGCGGAAACAGAGGGTATCGCCGACCTTCCGGAAGCCCAACGGCTGGCAGCATTCTTTCGCTGCTGGACACGAAAGGAAGCTTTCGTAAAAGCAACCGGCGAGGGTATCCGGCGCGGGCTTCACAGCTTTACTGTGAGTGTCGCCCCGGACGAAGCGGCGCGGGTGCTCTCGATCGATGGGGATAACGAGGCCGGCAGGGCCTATTGCCTTGAAAACTTCGAAGCCGGCGAAGGGTACGCGGGCGCCGTCTGCGTTGCGACCGGCGCAGCCGGACATGGCGCGGCATTCACGCTGCGGGAGAGCACTTAGCGCTCACTCGTTTCGACCTAGTGTGGCGTCGCGCCTTAATTGACCTGTTGGTGCCGCAGAGGAGTTGTCAATTGAGGCGCGCTGAACGCCACACTAAGCCATTGTTTTCGCTAGTGGCCTTCATGTCTCGCCTAAATCGTCAGCGGTTGCGGCCAGCA
>JAHJSN010000078.1 GCA_018830445.1 Alphaproteobacteria bacterium
CCTCGATCCAGTAGGCGCGGCAGTCCGCCTCGGTGGCGAACCGTGCCTCGAACTCGGTCACCGTTCTGGGAAAATCCCGCCACAGATCGTTCGCCGTCTGCTGCTCATCGGTTGCAGGTGATGTCATGTCCAGGTCCTCCTGCAGCTTCAATGACTTAGGATTACGCCGGAATTAAGGGGATAGGCATGAGGCCAAAGTATCGATTTTCAGTGAGAATTTGTCACTCAGAGGCATGGTCGAGTAGCTTCAAACTTCAGAAATTACCTGCGTCAAGAGGATGGCACGCCTGCAATGTGGCGTCGAAAAAAGGAGGAAGCACATGAAGTCGAAGTTCTTATCCGGATTAATTTTTGCTGCCGGCCTTGTCCTGGCTGCCCCGCAGGCTCTCCACGCGGACGAAACCTGCAACTCACCATTCACCGCGGCGCTCGTGACCGGCCAAGAGCAATTCATGCACGTGTGGACCCTCGGGATGGTAGGCGTGGGGGATGAATCCGACAAGCTGGTGACTGTCGATGTCGATCCCAAATCGTCCAATTATGGAAAGGTTATCCACTCGCTATCGGTAGGAGGCCGGGGCGAGGCTCACCACACGGGGTTCACCGATGACCGGCGCTTCTTGTGGGCGGGCCGCCTGGACGATAGCAAGATTATAATCTTTGACATCTCAAAACCGGCCGAGCCCAAGAAGGTGAAGGTCATCGAGGACTTTGCCGATCGGACCGGTTACGTTGGTCCCCACACGTTCTATGCAATACCCGGTCGTATGATTGTCCAGGGGTTGTCGAATACGATGGATCACGGCGGGAAGACGGGCATTGTCGTCTACACGAATGACGGCGAAATCGTCTCTCAGCATGACATGCCCGGCGACGATATGGGAGGTGACGCCTACGGTTACGACATCGGAATCAATCCCAACCAAAATACAATGCTGACGTCGAGCTTCACGGGCTGGACCAACTACATGATGGACTTCGGTGCGCTGGTGAAAGACCCCGTCGCCATGAAAAACTTCGGCAACACCATGGCTGTTTGGGATTTCAAAGCCATGAAGCCGATCAAGGTTCTGAAGGTGCCCGGTGCGCCACTTGAGATCCGCTGGTCCTTGCGTCCGGGCGATGACTGGGCCCTGACATCGACCGCGCTAACGTCGAAGCTTTGGCTCATCAAGAAAGATGACCAGGGTGAGTGGCAGGCCAAGGCGGTTTCCGATATCGGCGATCCCTCCAAAATTCCGCTTCCGGTCGATATCTCTATTACGGCCAATGGCAAAGGCCTGTGGGTCAATACCTTCCTGGACGGTACGACCCGCTTCTTCGACATCTCGGATATCGAGAACCCCAAGGAGGTTTACTCCAAGACGATTGGAAATCAAGTGAACATGGTTTCCCAGAGTTGGGACGGCAAGCGCGTTTATTTCACGACGTCGCTACTGGCCAACTGGGATAAAAAGGGCAGGGAGAACGACCAGTTCCTGAAGGCCTATGACTGGGATGGCAAGGAGCTGACAGAGAAATTCGCGATTGATTTCGTCAAGGAAGGGCTCGGACGTGCCCACCACATGAAGTTTTCGGCAAAACCGAATTCGTCGGCGCTTGGCTCGACCTCCGAGACATATCAGTCACTACTCTCGAATTGAGGAGCAGGTTGTTTGAAGGGTTATTTGGCAGTCCCCAACCCCTTCCCCTTCAGGGCCGGCTACGCTGCAATCCTGCTTGTGCTTTGTTCCCTGCTTGCGTTTCAGGGAATCGCACAAGCAGATTCCGCCGGCTCTCCTTTTCCCGAGCCGGGCAGCTATCAGCTGTATCGGATACAGAAGGTCCCTGATGCTTACGTTCTTGAGCATAGCTCTTGGTGGCCACGCTCCCTATCGACGTATGCAAGCGGAAAGGTGACGCTGCTAAGCTTCTTTTACGCGACTTGCCGCGACCCAACCGGTTGCCCGGTTATCTGGTCAAGTTTTGAAACAATCCATGCGGAAATCCTGGACGATCCAAAGCTTCACGGAAAAGTCCGCTTGGTAATGATCAGCTTGGATCCCAGTTTAGATACGCCGGAACGGCTCGAGTTGTTTTCCTTCGCCCGGCGATCGACCCACGAAGATGCACCGTGGCATTTTTTGACCACGTGGTCAGAGAGCTATCTTGCTCCGATTCTAAAGGAGCTTGGGCAAGCCGCCGGCCGTGAGTTAGATGCGTATGGCGAGCCGACACAGTTTATTACTCATCAGGTCAAGTTTTTTTTGATCGATGAGTCATCGTGGGTGCGCGAGATATACACATCAGGTTTCTTCAGTCCGGAAGTGGCGCTGAACGATATCAAAACCCTACTTCTCGAAGAGAAGAAAACGGGAAAGCCTGATTGAACTGAGACAAGCACAAAATGACCCGTGTAAATCAGAGCGAATGGCAAGTGCTAAAGTCGCTGCAAAAGGCCTTCCGGCGCTTGCGGCTTTTTTTTCCCTTCCTTTTCATACTGGTGAGTATCACCTGTTTCGGAGTTGCGCCCTTGTCTCTGCTCCGCGCCGCCGATTCCAATGCCATCTCGCCTCAGGCCCAAAGCCTGCCTCTTGGTCTGCCCGGGTTGCCGAAGTGGGTTTCGACAGTCACGACTTCCCAGATTGAGCTTGGCGGCAAACTTTTCTTCGACCGTGGGCTGTCTTTCAATAACACCCTTTCATGCAGCATGTGCCATTTGCCTGAAGATGCGTTTGCATCGACGCAGTCGGCTCGTTCGGTTGGCATGGAAGGCAGGACACTGCAGAGAAACGCCCCGACACTTCTGAATGTTGTTTTTCAGGAGATGCTATTTCACGACGGGCGCGAGACAAGTCTTGCGCTACAAGCGTGGCTCCCCCTTTTGCATCCCGATGAGATGGCCAACCCATCAATCGGGTACCTCATCGCGCGGGTCAAAGACGATCCGGATTATGTTCGCTTGTTCGCCCAAGCTTTTCCAGGCCGTGGTATAGATCCGATGACTCTCGGGGAGGCTCTTGCCGCCTTTCAATCAACGTTGTTGTCAGGCAATTCGCGATTCGACCGCTGGAGGTTCGGCGGCGAAGAGAATGCCTTGTCGGAGGCGGAAAAGAGGGGCTTCGAACTTTTCGCAGGCAAGGCGAACTGTGCCTCGTGCCACACCATCGATGACGCGCATGCGCTATTTTCGGACTCGCTTTATTATAATACGGGGATCGGCTACCGCGCGCTCACTCAAAAATCAGAGTCCTATAATATCCAGTTGGCGGCCGGCGTCGTGGTCGAGGTTGAATCCCGCTACGTCGATGCAATCAGCGGTCCGGTTCCGAATGACATCGGCCGGTTTGCAATTACGCTCGACGAGCGGGACCGTTGGGCGTACAGGACGCCAACGTTGCGGAACGTCTCCAGAACAGAACCATACATGCACGACGGCTCGATCGGAACGCTAGATGCGGTTGTCGAATATTACAACGAGGGCGGCTTCCGCAAAGACCGCAGTCTTAGCCCGTTGATCAAACCGTTAGGCCTCACGCAAATTGAGCGCGATGATCTCGTTGCCTTCCTCGTGTCGCTCGACGGCGCAGAAGCTAGCGGAACACAAAACAAATAACAGGGCTGAGAATTTCGTGCTTCGTTGCGGTCGGCGATTAACCGTAAGGATCCGGTGAGCCTTTCGATTGCCCCCAAATTGAGACGGGGGACTTGAACGCCATGACGTAAGCATCCGGTGACGACCGCCTTGTGGGATCGGTAAGAGACAGATTGAACCGTACCGACTTCTCCGGAGGCTGTTTGGTTTGAGTCAGGCGGCGATTTTCAAATCCTCGTTTGCTGCGTAGTAGGCGGCTTCGGCTTCGGCTGGTGGTACGTGCCCGATCGACGAGAGCAAGCGGCGGTTGTTGAACCAGTGGACCCATTCGAGAGTCGCAAACTCGACGGCTTCCAGTGACCTCCACGGTCCGCACCGATGGATGACCTCTGCTTTGTAGAGCCCGTTGATCGTTTCGGCGAGCGCGTTGTCATAGCTATCTCCAACACTGCCGACAGACGGCACGAGGCCGTACGCATCCGGCGAAGGCCGCAGTGCATCCGGGGCGCGGTTTGGATCAGGCCGCGATGGCCTGCGCATGACCCTCGGGCTTCCATTTCCACGGGAGCAGTTCGTCGATCCGGTTCATAGGGTGATCGGCGATGCGTGCGATGACATCGGCGAGCCAGGCGCGCGGATCAACGTCGTTGAGCTTGGCTGTTTCAATCAGCGTGTAGATCGCAGCGGCGCGGTGGCCGCCTGAGTCTGAGCCTGCGAACGTCCAGTTCTTCCGCCCCACCGCGATGCCACGCACGGCGCGTTCGGCAGCATTGTTCGACAGGCATATCCGGCCATTATCAAGGAACCGCGTGAAGGCTGGCCATCGTTTCAACATGTAGTCGGCAGCCTTGGCCAGTCGGTGTTTCGACGAGAGTTTTCGTCGCTCGCTGCGAAGCCAGGTTTCAAGGTCATCGACAAGTGTGCGTGATCGTTCCGCGCGAACTCCAATGCGCGCGTCAGGTGGCTTGCCGTTAATCTCGCGTTCGATGGCGAAGAGTGCATCGATACGGCGCACGGCTTCGATTGCGACCGGCGCCTTCTGCAGCTCGGCGATTTCGAAGAACTTGCGACGGGCATGTGCCCAGCACGCAGCTTCGACGATCTCCCCGGGCTTCCGGTTTGCAACGTAGAGGCCGTTGTAGCCGGAGTAGGCATCGGCCTGCATCAAGCTGCGCATTCCGACGCATCCGGCCACCTATTCCGGTGACATCCGGCCACTCATTCCGGACTATCCGGCCACCTGAGCACGGCACCGTTGGGTGAGTTCGTTGATGTCAGCGTCTGTCGTCTCCGTCAAGCGCTGCGGAGGCC
>JAHJSN010000079.1 GCA_018830445.1 Alphaproteobacteria bacterium
CTGGCCGCAACCGCTGACGATTTAGGCGAGACATGAAGGCCACTAGCGAAAACAATGGCTTAGTGTGGCGTTCAGCGCGCCTCAATTGACAACTCCTGTGCGGCACCAACAGGTCAATTAAGGCGCGACGCCACACTAGGTTTTCTGGATCTAAGGGACGGTTGAATGCTTGCCAATTCGAAGGGGTTGTTTCCGCGGACCGCGTGCTTCGTGGCGCTGCTCGCGTTCGCCGCAGCTACGGTACAGTACGCGGCAGGCGGTTTGGTCTTCGCAGCGGTCGCAGAGGAGTCCTATAGCGTTAGCGAAAACGATGTCGAGGACACAAAGGCCGTGTTCGCGACCGTGCGCACCAAGGATCTTACCGAAGCGCGCGTCAGGACGCCCGGTACGGTGATCGCGTTGAAGGTCGATGAGGGCGCGGAGGTCAAGGCCGGAGAAGTTATTGCGGTTGTGGCCGATCCGAAGATTGCACTCGGGATCAAGGCGCTCGATGCGCAGATCGTGGCGCTCGAATCGCGCGTGGCGACAGCGCAAGCCGATTACGACCGGGGATTGCAGCTTGCAAAGCGCGGTGTGACCCCGCAGGCCAGGATCGATCAGCTCAAGACGACTCTCGATGTGGCGGTCAATGAACTGGCGGCGACGCGAGCGGAACGGCAGGTTTCGGAAGCCCAGACCAGCGAGGGGGAGGTGCTTGCGCCGGCCGATGGGCGGGTGCTGAAGGTGCCATTGACGGTGGGTAGCGTCGTAATGCCGGGTGAAAGCGTTGCCACCATCGCGGCCAACGAATTCCTGCTGCGGATCGAACTGCCCGAGCGACATGCCCGGTTCATGAAGGTCGGCGATGCCATCAAGGTCGGCGCGCGGGGTTTGTCGGGCGACGAAAACCAGGCGACCGAAGGCCGTATCACCCAGGTCTATCCGCAACTCGAGTCGGGTCGTCTGGTTGCCGATGCCGAAGTGCCGCGCCTCAGCGACTACTTCGTCGGAGAGCGCGCAAGGGTGTGGATCTCGGCTGGAAAGCGCCGCGCGATCGTGGTTCCCTCCGCCTATGTCTTTCAGCGTTTCGGGCTCGACTTTGCCCGGTTGAAGAAAAAGGACGGTAAGACAATCGACGTCATCGTGCAGCTTGGCCGGAAGGCATCGCTCGGTGGGCGCAGTTCCATGAGCGAGGTTCTGGCTGGCCTCAAGGCGGGCGATGAAATCGTGAAGCCGGTGGCGAATTATGAGTAAGGTTTCCCCGGCAGTGCCGCCAGGGCTTGGGATTTCCGGCAACCTGACGCGATTGTTCATTCAATCGCCGTTGACGCCGTTGTTCCTCATCGCGTCTTTCGCGCTGGGCATCGTTGCCCTTCTCGCACTGCCTCGCGAGGAAGAGCCGCAAATCTCGGTGCCGCTGGTTGATATCCATGTGCGCACCGACGGCCTGAAGGCCGAGGACGGCGTGCGTCTGGTGACCGAACCGCTGGAGACGATCGTCAAGGCGCTCAATGGTGTCGAGCACGTCTACTCCAACACTTCCGATGACCGCGTTCTGGTCACCGCGCGCTTCCTTGTCGGGACGACCGCGGATGACGCCATTTTGAGGGTGCATGAAAAAATTCGCGCCAATCTCGACCGGATTCCCATCGGGATACCGGAGCCGCTGATCCTGAGCCGGGGTATCGACGACGTTGCAATCGTGACGCTGACGCTTGCCCCCAAGCCGGAAGCCGCCGAACGGTATCCCGACAACACGCTCTATCATCTTGCCGAAAACCTGCAGATCGAACTGGCCAAGCTCGAAGACATCGGTCTCAGCTATATCGTTGGCGGCCGGCCTGACCAGATCCGAGTGGAGCCAGATCCTGAGCGGTTATCGCTTTACGGCGTGACGATGGCTCAGCTGATCGGCAAGGTCCGCGAAGCGAACCGGTCGTTTCCAACCGGGCGGATCATGGAGGGGAACCGCAGCCTGACGGTCTCGGCGGGCCATACCCTCGAGGGCATTCCGGACATCGGGCTGCTCTTGATCGGGACGCGCGACGGCCGGCCTGTCTACGTGCGCGATGTGGCCAGTGTCGTCGTCGGGCAGAAGCCGCTTGAGCGCCGTGCATGGCATTTCCGCGCATCAGGTAACGGGGGGCTGGAGCGGGTACCCGCCGTCACCATCGCGCTGGCCAAGCGGGCAGGGGCGAATGCGGTGACGATCGCGGAGGAAATACGCCACCGGATCGAGGTCCTTGCGGAGAGCCAATTGCCCGACGACGTCGAGGTGATCGTCACCCGCGACTACGGCGAGACGGCCAATGAGAAGGCCAACGAACTCCTTTTCCACCTGGGATTGGCGACGTTGTCGATTGTAATCCTGGTCTCGTTCGCGATCGGGTGGCGGGAAGGCGGTGTGGTGGCGATCGTCATTCCGGTGACGATTCTCCTGACGCTGTTCGGCTCCTATTTGATGGGCTACACGATCAATCGCGTCAGCCTGTTCGCACTGATTTTTGCCATCGGGATACTCGTCGACGACGCTATCGTCGTCATCGAGAACATCGCGCGCCACTGGGCGATGGAGGACGGACGCAGCCGGGTGCAGGCGGCAATCGAGGCGGTGGCCGAAGTCGGCAATCCGACAATCGTCGCGACGATGACGGTGGTCGCGGCGCTGTTGCCGATGCTGTTCGTCTCGGGCCTGATGGGTCCTTACATGGCGCCGATTCCGGCGAACGCCTCGGCGGCGATGATCATCTCGTTCTTCGTTGCGGTGATGGTTACGCCGTGGCTGATGGTCCGCTTCGCGGGCAAACAAGCGCATGGCGGCCATGATCATGAGGAGTCCGATGGCGGCTGGCTGGGGCGAACCTACGCGCAGGTTGCGCGACCGGTGATCGCAACCAAGCGCAGCGCGTGGCTGTTTCTGGGCATCGTCGGTGCGTTGACGCTGGCTTCGCTGCTGCCGTTCTACACCCACGCCGTGACCGTGAAGCTGCTGCCGTTCGACAACAAATCGGAATTGCAGGTGGTCGTGGACCTGCCGCGCGGTTCGTCGCTTGAAGAGACCGACCGCTTGCTGCGGCTGGCGGCGGAGCGTCTAGCCGGGCTCGAAGAGCTGGCATCGATCCAGTCGTATGCGGGCACTGCCGCGCCGTTCAACTTCAACGGGCTCGTGCGCCATTACTACCTGCGCGGCGAACCCCAGCAGGGGGAACTGCAGGTCAACCTTACTGCCAAGACGGAACGCGCCCGCTCAAGCCATGAAATCGCGATTGACGTGCGCAAGCGGCTGGAAGGGCTGATCCGTTCGGAGGGGACGGTCATCAAGGTGGTGGAGGTTCCGCCGGGGCCACCGGTTATTTCGACGTTGCTGGCGGAGATCTATGGGCCGGATCCGGAGTCGCGTCGGCAGCTTGCCAGAGACGTCCGGGCGATCTTCAAGGAAATCCCGTTCATCGTCGATGACGACGATAGTTTCGGGATCGCGTCGCCGAGGCTGCGCATCTCCATAGAGCAGGACGATCTGGAGTTCCACAAGGTCGAGCAGAGCGACGTCTACGACACGATCAGCGCGCTGCTTGGCGGGGTGCCGGTTGGGTACTCGCACCGCGGCGGTGGGCGGCATCCGGTCGAGATTGCCGTGCAACTGCCGCGCTCGGATCTGACGATCTCGGAGCGTGCCTTGTCAACTCCGGTTCCTGCGAACGCTGTTCCGGGCGATCGCTCGATCGTCGAGCTTGGCGACGTCGTCAGTGTTTCGAGGGAGACGGCTTCCTATCCGATCTTCCGTCACAACGGGCGGGCGGCCGAAATGGTTATGGGAGAACTGGCGGGTGCCTACGAAGCGCCGCTCTACGGAATTCTTGAAGTCGGCAAACGTATCGCCGCGAAGGACTGGGGGGCTGGAGGCGCGCCGGAAATCCGTCTCAACGGTCAGCCGCAGGACGAAACCAAGCCGGCGCTTCTGTGGGATGGGGAGTGGGAAGTGACGTGGGTCACGTTCCGCGACATGGGTGCTGCATTTGCCGTTGCGCTACTGGCCATCTACATCCTCGTTGTCGCCCAGTTCGGTTCGTTCAAGGTGCCGCTCGTTATCCTGACGCCGGTTCCACTTACCCTGATCGGCATCATGTTCGGCCACTGGCTGTTCGCGGCGCCATTCTCGGCGACCTCGATGATCGGGTTCATCGCGCTGGCGGGCATCATCGTGCGCAACTCTATCCTGCTTGTCGATTTCATCAGCCATCGTCAGGGGCAGGGTGTGGCGTTGCGCAATGTGCTGATCGAGGCGGGAGCAATCCGGTTCAAGCCGATCCTGCTGACGGCGATCGCGGCGATGATCGGGGCGGTCGTCATCCTGTTCGACCCGATCTTCCAGGGGCTGGCGATATCGCTGCTGTTCGGTCTGGCGTCCTCGACGCTGCTGACGGTTCTCGTGATTCCGGCGATCTATATCGTCTTGAGGGATGACGGCAGGCCGCTCGAGGTCAACTGAATCGCTGCTGTCGACCGAGCGATGCGGTGGCGACAAATAGAGCACGGCAGGCCCCGGATGCTGCGGCCTGCCGTTTCTTTGCGCCTGGGCGAATTGTTACTTGGCCGGAGCTATTTCGATGACGCGATACTGTTTGTCGCGGCCGAGTTTGAGTTTGAAGTCGATTTTGTCGCCCGGCTTAACGGCGCCGAGGTCGACGTGCTTGGTGACGGGCAGGTCCATGGTCATGGTTGGCCAGCCGAGATCCGGCATCGGCTCGTGGGTGAGGTTTATCATGGACTTTTCCGCATCGAGCGAATTGAGAACGCCGACACCGGCGGCCTCGGTGCCTGGCTGCGCTTCGATTGCTTTCATTTCGCCGTGGTCCATCTTTGCGTGGTCCATCTGGCCGTGATCCATTTTTCCTTGATCCATCTGGCCTTGGCCGGAATGGTCCATGGGCTTGTCTTCAGCAAGTGCGGGACTCGACATCAGGGCAAGGACCAGCATGGCGATAGATGTATTCTTCATTGAATTCCGACTCCTTTTTTTGCAGTGCAGGGTTAGTGGATGGATTGGTTTAGGTCTCGTGTCCCGGTGAAGTCGAAGTGAGGAAGCCGGTGACAATCAGAACGATGACCGCGAGGATAATTTCGAACCGGATCGACACTGGTAATTTCTGTTGCCCGTTGGCGGGGGATGTCCGCAGTCCGGGGGTGAGGACGAATTTGTTGTAGGCGGCGAAGCCGAGGATCACTGCGAAAAGGCCCGTCTTTGCCAGAAGCAGAAGCTGATACCTGTTTGCGGCATCGATTCTTGCTCCGGTCAGCGCCAGGAACATCGCCACACCTGCAATGACCAACAGGCCGAACGCAGGCACTGCGATGCGGGCGAATCGATGGACTGCATTTGCGGCATCGTCGGCGGGAAAATTTCTGAGGGCATTTGCCAAGGGCAAGAGACCGGCAAACCACCAGGCCAGCGCCAGCAGATGAATGACCAGAACCGCAGGCAGCCACGGATAGGAGTGGGCCGCGGCGGCGGTATGGCCCTCCAGGGTGAACGATCCGATCGTGAGGATGGCGCCAGTGAGGCCTAATGGAAGCAAGCGCAGGCCGTTGGCTGCGATCAGAATGATTCCCAAGAGGCGTAGGATCGCCGCCTGCCCCTGAGGCATCTGGAATGCGAGCCAGCGCATGTCCGGGCCGAAGGCAAGTGAGGTGTCGCCGCCGGACATGGCAAGTTGAAAGACGAACAAGGATACCGGCGTCGCGACCAGTACGACGCAGACACCAAACAGAATCTGGGTGCGGAGTTGCGGTCGGGTCGAAATTGCGGTTTGACGGTCGGTTGCGGCGTACAACACCGAGCCGGCGGCAAGAAGCGCGCCGAGCAAGATGACAGCCCGCAACAAGCTGGTAACGATCGTCTCGTCGAAGTGCATCGTCGGTTACTGGCCGGTTGTAACGTGAAACTTGAAGCTGCCGTTCATAACGTGGCCATCCTCGCCGACACCGACCCAAGATACTTCGTAGCTTCCGCTTTCAAGTGGCGGGATCTCGATGTCGGCGCGGGTCACGAACGTCGTCGGCAACGTCGATTGCGGGGTGATTGCCGCGGCAGTGTCCGGCCGCGTGATCTTTATGACGGTCAAGCGCATCTTGCCGGCAAACTGCAATTCGATCCTTTGTGGAGCGTCGGTGAGGGTTGCGCCGTCGGCCGGGACGCTCTTGTCGACCTTGGTGTGGGCGGCGGCGGGCGAGGCTGGCAGAATAGCCAAGGCGAACAGCAGGCCGACAACGGCAAGCCGGTTAGGCAAATATGTTTTCATGCAAGGCTCCTTTCGACGGCGGCCGGCTGGGGCCGGGTGGCAGGCGTGTTGTGGTAGCGGCGGCCTTCCCATAACAGGTAGACGACCGGTATGACGAAAAGCGTGAGAAATAGTGTCGAACCGACGCCTCCCAGCATCGGGAGCGCAATGCGGCGCATCACGTCCGAACCAAGACCCTCGGTGAAAAAGATCGGCGCAAGGCCGGCGACGATGGTCAGGACGGTCATCAGTTTCGGGCGTACCCGCAAGGCGGCTCCGGTCACAACCGCTTCCTGCAACTCAACCAACGATGCCGGCTGGCGCTCGCGTACCTGCTGGTCGATGTAGAGCAGCATGACGACGGCGGTTTCGACCGCGATGCCGCCCAAGGCAATGAAGCCAACCGCCACGGCGACAGAGAAATTGTAACCGGCCAGATATACGGCCCAAAGGCCGCCGATCAGTCCGAACGGCAGCGACAGCATGATGATGAGCGTGCGGTCGAGCTTGCCGAAATGCAGCATCAGTAGGACGAAAATGATGAGGATGACGGCGGGGATGGCGATCGTCAAACGCTCGCGAGCCTCCAGCATCTGCTCGAACTGGCCCGACCAGGCGATTGCATAGCCCGGCGGCAGATCGACGGACTGCGCTATGGTTGCCTGCGCTTCGGCGACATAACTGCCGATGTCCCTGTCGAGGATGTCGACAAACACCCAGCCGGTCAGCCGGGCGTTCTCCGAGCGGATCATCGGCGGCCCGTCGACGTAGGCAATCTCGGCAAGTTCAGCCAGCGGGATGTGCTGGCCGGCAGGTGTCGGAATGAGAATGTCGCCGATCTGGTCCCCGGATTCGCGAAACTGACGGTCGTAGCGCAGTATGATGTCGTAGCGTTCGCGGCCCTGGACGCTCTCGGCCAGTTTCATGCCGCCGAGCGCCGTCTGGATGACGGACTGGAAAACAGCAAGGTCGATGTTGCGGCGGGCAAGTTCGCGGCGGTTGGGGCGGATCTCCAGGTACTTGCCGCCCTGGACCCGGTCGGCAAACGCGGAGCGGGTGCCCGGAATGGTGTTGGCTGCACTCTCGATGGCCAGCGCGAGGCGCTCGATTGTCGCCAGATCGTCGCCCGAGATCTTGATGCCGATCGGTGTCCGGATGCCGGTCGAGATCATGTCCATGCGTATCTTTATCGGGTAACCCCAGGAATTGACGAGGCCGGGAAGCTTGGTGCGCTGGTCGAGTTCGGCGACGAGTTCATTTTTCGTCAGGCCGGGCCGCCAATCCTCCTGCGGCTTGAGCTTGATCCATGTCTCGATCATCGAGATCGGAGCCGGATCGGTGGCGGTGTCGGCGCGCCCAAGCTTGCCGAAAACGCGCTCGACTTCGGGCACCGTGCCGATCAGCCTGTTGGTCTGGGCCAGAATTTCCTTGGCTTTCGTGATCGATACTCCAGGCAGGGT
Source organism: Alphaproteobacteria bacterium (assembly GCA_018830445.1). Taxonomy (GTDB): domain Bacteria; phylum Pseudomonadota; class Alphaproteobacteria; order Rhizobiales; family Hyphomicrobiaceae; genus Filomicrobium. The sequence goes on from JAHJSN010000079.1 coordinate 7,718, forward strand.
GGTCGGCATATAGAGCAGTTCGCCCTCGTAAAGCGCCGGCATGAACTCGCTGCCGGTCTTCGATATCGGGTAGTAGATCGACGCCACTGCGGCCAGTGTCAGGACGAGAACGATCCAGCGTGCCTTCAACGCCAACCGCAACAGCGGGCGGTATGCGGAGACGAACAGCCAGTTGAGCGGATTGCGCATCTCCTCGATCATTCTGCCGCGCACGAGCCAGAGCATCAGCACCGGCACCAGCGTCACGGACAGAAATGCCGCGAACGCCATTGCATACGTCTTGGTGAAGGCGAGCGGTGCAAACAGGCGGTAGCTCTGTCCGGTCAATGCGAATACCGGCAGAAACGAAACCGTGATGATGAGGAGGGAGAAAAACAGACCGGGGCCGACCTCCTTGGCTGCGTGAATGATTGCCTCGGTCCTTTCCTGGGCCGTTGTCTGGGGCGGCATCATCGAAAGTTTGCGGTGCGCGTTCTCGACCATCACGATCGAAGCGTCGACCATCGCTCCGATCGCGATCGCGATGCCGCCGAGCGACATGATGTTCGCGGTGATGCCCTGCTGAGACATGACGACGAACGCGGCGAGTACGCCAAGCGGAAGGGTGATGATCGCAACGAAGGCAGAGCGAACGTGCAACAGGAATACGAAGCAGACGAGTGCGACGACGATGCCTTCTTCGACAAGCTTGCCGGTCAGGTATGCAACGGCGCCCTCGATCAATGGCGCGCGGTCGTAAACCGGTACGATCTCGACGCCTTCCGGCAGACCGGCCTGCAAGGAGGCAATCTTTTTCTTCACACCCTCGATGACGGTCAGCGCGTTTTCGCCGGAGCGCATGACGATGATGCCGCTGACGACTTCGCCTTCACCGTTCAGCTCAACGACGCCGCGGCGCAATTCGGGGCCTTCGACGACGTTGGCGACATCCGAGAGCAGGACCGGTGCGCCTGCCGGTGAGTAGACGACAATGTCTTTCAACTGTTCGAGGTTCTGGATGTAGCCGGTCGAGCGGATAATGAGTTCCGTTTCGGCCTGCTCGATGACCCGGCCGCCAACCTCGCTGGAGGCAGCCTGGATCGCTTCGCGGATGCGCGACAGCGGGACGTCGTAGGCGCGCAGCCGGTTGGGATCGACGAGGACCTGGTATTCCTTGACGAAGCCGCCGACGGAAGCGACCTCGGAGACGCCTTCGACGGTTGCCAACTCAAACTTCAGGAACCAGTCCTGCAAGGAGCGCAGCTGTGCCAGATCGCGCCTGCCGGTCTTGTCAACAAGGGCATACTGGTAGATCCAGCCGACGCCGGTGGCGTCCGGCCCGATCTGAGGGGTAGCGCTTGCGGGCAGCGAGGCGGATACCGTCGACAATGCCTCGATCACCCTGGAGCGGGCCCAGTACTGATCGACGCTGTCTTCGAAGATCACGTAAACGAAGCTGGTTCCGAACATGGAGAACCCGCGCACGGCCTTGGTGCGCGGAAGGCCGAGAAGGGTGGTCGAGAGTGGGTAGGTGACGAGATCCTCGACGATCTGCGGAGACTGGCCGGGAAACTCCGTGCGGATGATAACCTGGGTATCGGTCAGGTCGGGGATTGCGTCGAGCGGCGTCTTCTGGATGGCGAGCCAGCCCAGAACGACGAGCGCGAGCGCGCCGACGAGCACAATGAGTTGGTTTCTGACCGACCACTCGATGACGCCCGCCACAGCGGATTTGCTGGGGTCGTGTCCGGTGAAATCATGTGTTGGTGCCATTGGTGCGCCTCCTGCGCGGGTGCGCTTGTCAATGACTGTGGCCGGGCATTGAATTTAGGCCTGCGCCGGACGCTGCGGCATCGGTTCCAGCTGAAGTTGCAGAGGGCTCGCTAGCGGCGGTCTCGGGCAGCATGATCCTGGTAGAGGACCCGTTGCCGTAAGGATTGAGCGGCTTGCCTTCCAGTTGCAGCCAGAGCCGACCGGACCCATCGTCCTTCAGAAGCTCGACCTTCTTTTCGCGGTAATGGCCGGGCGCGCCTGTGCGGACCCAGGGTTCAAGGGCGACAACGAGTCCGGCGAGCGCTGCATGCAATTCACTTTGCGTCTTGGCGGTCTGCGCCATCCCGATCGCCTTGACGGCGTCCTCCATCACGAACGCGAGCTTGGTGTGCTGGAAAGCGGGCCATAGCAGCGTTTTGACTTCGACGGCGGGATCCAGGTACTTCGGCTCGACGTCGTAACCGTCGACGATGGCTTCGTGCATGTAGAGGGCTGCGTCGATGAAATGATCCACCATGGCAAATTGCGAGGCGTCGAGCTTCAACAGCGACAACGGCAGTTGCAGCCGCTCGAGTTTGTGGAAGCTTTCGCGCAAGGCGCTTTCGGAATCGATCAGGAACTGGCCGGAGACGACAATGTCGTCACCCGGTTCGATTTCACCGTTGACCTCGGTCCAACGTCCCGATGTCAGCCCGGTGGTGACGGCGCGGGGTTCAAAGCGTCCTTCGCCGAGGGAGGCAATGAGGTAGCGTACGCCGCCGCTATTCAGGATGGATTCGGTGGGTACGGCGAGGCGTTGTTCGCTGCCGACTTCGAACGCGACGTCGGCATAGGCGCCGGGGCGCAGATGGCCGTCCTTGTTGTCGAGAACGAGGCGCACTTGTCCGGTACGGGTCTTCGGGTCAACTGTCGGGTAGACGTATTCGACCTTCGCGAAGATTTCCCGGCCAGGGAGATTGGGGAAGGTAACGCGCGCCGGCGTGCTTGCCTTGATGAAGCCGAGATCCTTCTCGGACACGCTGACCATCAGCCAGACCTGGGAGTAGTCCTGGATGCGGGTCAGCATGGTGCCGCGCTGGACATAGCTGCCGGGGCGAAGCTCAATCGTCGCAACAGTGCCGTCGCGGTCGGCGTAGAACGGCACGAACTCCATTACCTCCTGGGTGCGCTCCAGTTCGTCGATCGCGCGATCCTGCATACCGAATGCGTTGAGGCGGGTCCTGATGGAGCGGATGCGGGTGGCGCTGCGCCCTTTAAGCGCGTCAAGATAATCGCGCTGCGAGACGATGAACTCGGGGGCGTACATCGAAAAAAGCAGATCTCCCTTGTTCACCTGATCGCCGACCGCGCGAATGCGGAGGTCCTCGATCCAGGCTTCGGTACGCGCGGACATCTCCGTCTGCAGGCGCTCGTTTTCCGCGACGAGGCCGAAACTGCGGATTATGCGACCGAAGCTCGTCTGCTCGGCCTTGGCGATGCGCACGCCCATGGTCTGCAGGGTTTCGGGACGGACCACGATGGCGGGGCGATCCGGGCCGCCGGAGGAACCGGCAGCGGCGCCGGAAATGTCGAGTTTGACGAGGTCCATGCCGCAAATCGGGCAGGCGCCGAACTCTTCGGCGATGTAATGGGGATGCATCGGGCACGTCCACTTGAAGTCTGCCTTCTTTGCTTCGCCTTGTTCCTTGGCGGGGGGATCGGCGGCCAGAAGCGGAGGTCCAAATGCTGCGGAAAGCAACAAGCAAGAAGTGGCGAAGAGCAGGAGGCTTTTCATCGGGTGTCCTTGAAGGAAATTCAATTCGCGCAAGGCAAGCGCGAAAACGCAATCGCCCGCGCACGGTGGTGCGTGGAGCGATTGATGCAGCTTCAAAGGATTTTCAGATGCGCAGTCTTGCGTTCAACGCCATGAGGCGCTGGGCGTTGCTGCCCGAGGCGGCTCGAGGACCCGGTGGGCCGGTCGACCAGTTGGCGCGGCCGGAGGAACCGTCGCGGCCCGGTATCACGACCTCGCCGGCATCATAGCGGACAGGAACAATCAACCGAAGTGGAACTTCGATTGCCGCGGATGCATCCGGAACGATCTTGGCCGCGAACAGTTCGAGGCACGTTGATATGCATTGCGAAGCGGGATTGGTGCGGCTGCCCGCGCCCGCATCCTGATGATGGAATTGCGGTACGAGGTGTTGGTCGTGGTGTCGGTCGGCCTGAGCGGCGGAATGTTCGTTGTGGACTTGCCCGGCTGCCGGGACTGGGGACGTCAGTTGTGATCCTGCGGAGGCGGCCTGGAGCGGTAGCGAGGGAACAGCAAACAAGCCGGAAACGACGCTCATCCAGACGAGGATGGCGCAGCAGGTGTAGCCGATGATCGTTCGCAGCCGGCTCATAGGGTTTCCGATTCAGTCCGCAGGTGGCGGAAAGATGGGCCGGGACAGTCATCCGGTCAAGCCCGCAAGCGGGTTTCGCCGGGCACTTTTTCGTGCGTCAGATTAACGATGTCCTTTTCTGAGACCCTAAAAAGCTGCCCGCCAAGTGGCTATATCGACGTGCGGACGCCGGCCGCATCAAGAGACCGGGTTGGGGATCAAGCGCGCTCGATTGGTCAAGACGAACTCAGAGAACATACGCGCGGCAGGCGACAGATCACGATCCGAACGGTGGATCAGATGCCATTGCCGCACTAACGGAAGGCCGGTGACCCTGAGGGCGTGCAGCCGGCCATCGCGAAGCTCGCTGACGCAGGTGTGAGCCGAAAGAAACGCGATTCCGAGCCCGGCCATGACAGCCTGCTTGATGGTCTCGTTCGTGCCCATCTCAATCACGTCCAGGGTCTGGCGGGCGGAGACCCGTGCCAGGAATTTCTCCATCAGGAGGCGGGTTCCTGATCCCTGCTCGCGGCTCAGAAAGCGTTCGCCGGACAGATCGCTCGGCGTGAGGTGCTTGCGGGATGCCAGATTGTGACCGGGAGCGGTGATGACGATGTGGGGATGATCGCAAAGGACTTGCGCCTCGATCGGCGGGTGTTCCGGGGGGCGCCCCATCAACAGAATATCGTATTCGTTGCTCTCGAGCCCCCTCATGATCTCCCGCCGGTTGCCGATGATCAGTTTGACGCTGATTCCGTTATGCGCGTTCTGGAATGCAGCGACGATCGATGGGGTTATGTATTTTGCGGTGCTGACGGCGGCAAAGATAACCACGCCGCTGGCTCCTGAACGCAGGGCGTCGATCTTGTCCTGGGTCAGGGCGAGAAGCCGCTCGATGTCATAGGACGTATCGAGAATGGCCTGGCCGACCAGGGTCGGTGTGAAGCCTTCGGCGGATCTGTCGTAAAGCGGCGCGCCGACAAGATTTTCCAACGATTTCAATTGAGCTGTGATCGCCGGCGGGGTGACCAGAAGTTCACGCGCGGCCGCCGTGACGCCGCCGAGACGGACGGTCGCCTCGTGCGCGCGGAGGTGCTTCAAGGTGAGAGCGCGGAAATCTGACATTCAATAAATCTGAAGGTTGCTTCGTTTTTTTAAAATTCCATTTTTTGAATATGTGCGCAACCCTGTTTCTCAAGACATGACCAAAGAGCGTGTCAGGAGGAAGCAAACATGGAAGCACTCGCGGTGCGGCGGGTCGGACTGACAATCGATCAATTCCTCAGCGACGGCTCAAGGGGTGGGCAGGTTCACCTGGAGGTTTCGGAGGCGATTATCGCTCTTGCCGGAGCCGCGGGCAGGATCGCTGCACTGGTGCGCAAGGGCCCTCTTGCCGGTGCGCTGGGCAGTGACACGGGTCAAAACAACGTCGACGGAGATGTGCAGAAGAAGCTCGACGTTACCGCCAACGAACTGATCTTCGATGCGCTGACAGAGGCATCGGTTCGCTATTTCGCCTCCGAAGAGGAGGAGGCCATCCTTACCCTGGACAAGAAGGGCAAGCTTGCGGTTGCCGTCGATCCTCTGGACGGATCGTCGAATATCGACGTCAACATCTCGATCGGAACGATCTTTTCCATCTACCGCGCATCGGATGATGGCGCCACGGCTTCCTTCTTCCGTCCCGGCCGCGAGCAAGTCGCTGCGGGCTACTTCGTCTACGGACCGCATACCGCATTGGTACTGACGACAGGGACGGGAACCCAACTGTTCGTGCTCGATCCAGCAGAACAGAAATTCAAGCTGGCGGACGCGCAGCTTCGCATCGTGCCGACGACCAGCGAGTTTGCGATCAATGCTTCGAACTACCGCCATTGGCTGGATCCGGTGCGCACCTTCATCGATGACTGCCTGGGCGGCGCGGAAGGACCAAGAGGCCGCGACTTCAATATGCGCTGGGTGGCGTCGCTGGTGGCGGAGACGCATCGAATCTTTTCGCGCGGCGGGGTGTTTCTTTATCCGGCGGACAAGCGCGGCCGGTATGCGAATGGGCGTCTGCGGCTGATCTATGAGGCGGCTCCGATTGCGTTTCTGGTCGAGCAGGCCGGCGGGGCGGCCATCGACGGTATAGATCCGATCCTGGAACTCGTTCCAAGCGAACTGCATCAGCGCACGCCTTTGATCTTCGGTTCGGCCGATAAGGTCAGGCGCGTGCAGAGCTATCACACCGACCCCCGGTTCACCCGCGATGCCTCGCCGTTGTTCAACACGCGCGGACTGTTCAGCGCCTGAGGAAACCCATGTCGACAAAGCACCCCATCATATCGGTCGTCGGCTCCTCCGGGGCAGGGACCAGTACGGTCAAGCACACCTTCGAGCAGATCTTCCGCCGCGACGAAATCAGTGCCGCGATGATCGAGGGCGATGCCTTTCACCGCTTCGACCGCGCGGACATGAAGGCGGAGATGCAGCGCTGGCTCGATTCGGGCGATCAAACGTTCAGCCACTTCTCGATCGAGGCCAACATCCTCGACGAACTCGAAGCGCAGTTCGAAAGCTATGCCGCCACAGGGCACTGCCGGTCGCGCACCTACGTGCATAACGAAGAAGAGGCCGAACTGCACGGTGTCGCGCCGGGCAAGTTCACCCAATGGCAGGAAATCGGCGAGGGTAGCGACCTGTTGTTCTACGAGGGACTGCATGGCGCGGTGAAGACCGACAGCATCGATCTGGCCGGCAAGGCGGATCTCAAGATCGGTGTCGTGCCGGTGATCAATCTGGAATGGATTCAGAAGATCCACCGCGACCGGTCGGCGCGCGGCTACACCACCGGGGCCGTCACCGATACGATTCTCAGGCGGATGCACGCCTACGTGAGTGTGATCTGTCCGCAGTTCTCGGAAACGGACATCAATTTCCAGCGGATTCCGACCGTCGACACATCGAACCCGTTCGTTGCCAGGTGGATACCGACAGCAGGCGAGTCGCTCGTCGTGGTGCGCTTCAAAAGCCCGAAGGGAATCGACTTTCCCTACCTCGTTTCGATGATCCAAGGCAGCTGGATGAGCCGTGCGAACTCGATCGTCATTCCCGGCGACAAGCTTGATCTGGCAATGCAGCTCATTTTGACGCCGATGATCAGGCGCCTCGTCGAAAACGGCCGCCGTGCGCGCTGAGACCAGCAACAAGGAAAAACACCGATGACGAACATTGCCGAAAAAGTCAGATCCGCGGGTGCCGCGCCAGTCTCGCATAGAGACATGGCGAATGCGGTCAGGGCGCTGGCGATGGATGCGGTGGAAGCGGCGAATTCCGGTCATCCGGGGATGCCGATGGGGATGGCTGACGTCGCAACCGTGCTGTTCTCGAAAGTCCTGAAAATCGACCCCGCTGCGCCATCGTGGCCCGACCGCGACCGGTTCGTGCTGTCGGCGGGGCACGGTTCGATGCTGCAATACGCACTGCACTACCTGGCCGGTTATGACGACATGCCGCTGGAGCAGCTGAAGGCATTCCGCCAGCTCGGCGCGCGGACCGCAGGGCATCCCGAGTACGGACACGCGAAGGGTATCGAGACGACGACGGGCCCGCTCGGCCAGGGGATTGCGACGGCCGTCGGAATGGCGCTGGCGGAACGGATGCTCAAGGCGCGGTTCGGCGGCGACCTTGTCGATCACCACACCTACGTGATCGCGGGCGATGGATGTCTCATGGAAGGCATAAGTCACGAAGCCATCGACCTTGCCGGGCATCTCGGGCTCGGACGGCTGATCGTGTTATGGGATGACAACGAGATCTCCATCGATGGTCCGACGTCGCTTGCGACAGGAACAGATCAGCCGGCGCGTTTCGAGGCTGCCGGCTGGCATGTCGTTTCAATCGACGGGCATGACCCGGAGCAGATCGAGCGGTCGATCATTGAAGCAAAGGCCGATGTGCGCCCGTCGCTGATCCGCTGCAGCACGGTGATCGGCTACGGCGCGCCCAACAAGCAGGGCACAAGCGGTATTCACGGCTCGCCGCTGGGTGCGGAGGAGATTGCCAACGCCCGCGCGGTGCTGGGCTGGCCGCACCCGCCATTTGTCGTGCCCGAGCAGATTCTTTCGGCCTGGCGCGAAGCCATGGCGCGCAACGGTGAGACCCGGCGCGCGTGGGAGCAAAAGCTCTCGGCGTCCGAACTGCGCTCGCAATTCAATGACGCCATCGATGGCAAACTGCCGGCGGGCCTCGATGCGGCAATCAGCGACTACAAGGCGAAGCTTGCCGCCGAGATGCCCAAGCTGGCGACGCGGGTTGCCAGCCAGAAAGCGCTCGAAATCATCAATGCGGCGATTCCGCAAATGCTCGGCGGCTCGGCGGATCTGACCGGTTCGAACAACACCAAGACGAGCGGCATGACGCCGGTCGGCCGGGGCGATTTTTCCGGCAACTACATCCATTACGGGGTGCGCGAACATGCCATGGCGGCAGCGATGAACGGCATCGCGCTGCACGGCGGATTCGTGCCGTATGGGGGAACGTTCCTGGTTTTTGCGGATTACTGCCGGCCTGCGATCCGACTTTCGGCGCTGATGGGGCAGCGCGTCATCTATGTCATGACGCACGATTCGATCGGGCTCGGCGAGGACGGGCCGACTCACCAGCCGGTGGAGCATCTGGCAAGCTTGCGTTCGATGCCGAATGTCGCCGTGTTCCGCCCTGCAGACGCCATCGAGACGGCTGAAGCGTGGCAGGCGGCGCTGCATCTGGAGAATACACCATCGGTCCTGTGCCTCAGCCGGCAGGGCCTGCCGACACTGCGCATGGTTCATACCGATCAGAACCTGGTCGGTCGTGGGGCCTATGTCATCCGGGAGTCGATCGGCGAGCGCGACGTGACACTGCTGGCCACGGGGTCGGAGGTGGAAATAGCGGTCGTGGCGGCTCAGCGACTTGTCGAAAAAGGCTTCAACGCCGCCGTCGTCTCGATGCCGTGCTGGGAACTGTTCGAGAAGCAGGACAAGGCATATCGCGACTCGGTTCTGGGCTCTGCTCCGAGGGTTGCCGTGGAGGCGGCGCTGCGATTCGGCTGGGACCGCTGGACCGGCTCCGAGGGCGCTTTCGTCGGCATGACCGGGTTCGGCGCATCCGCTCCGGCAGGCGATCTCTACAACCATTTCGGCATCACAGCCGAGGCCGTCGTCGAGACGGCCATCAACGTCGTTTCGCAAAACAAATAAGAGGGAGACCGCCTGAGATGGCCCGCATCACACTTAGACAACTCCTGGATCATGCCGCCGAGCACGGCTACGGCGTGCCGGCCTTCAACATCAATAACATGGAGCAAGGCCTCGCCATCTTGGAAGCCGCAAAGGCGACGGATGCTCCGGTGATCATCCAGGCGTCGCGCGGGGCACGCAGCTATGCCGGCGACATCATGCTTGAGGCGATCGTCGGGGCTCTTGAGAAGATGTTTCCGGCGATCCCGATCTGCCTGCATCAGGATCATGGCAACAACGCCGCCACCTGCCTTTCGGCGATCCGGCATGGCTTCACCTCGGTAATGATGGATGGGTCGCTGAAGGAGGATGCAAAGACGCCGGCCGACTACGACTACAACGTGTCGATCACACGCGAGGTGTCGCGGCTGGCGCATATGGTCGGGGCCTCCGTCGAAGGCGAACTGGGATGTCTCGGCTCGCTCGAAACCGGTGAAGGCGAGGCAGAGGATGGGCACGGCTTCGAGGGCAAGCTCGACAAGTCCCAACTTTTGACCGATCCGGACGAAGCCATGCGCTTTGTCGCGGAAACGAAGGTCGATGCGCTGGCCGTGGCGATCGGGACATCGCACGGCGCCTACAAGTTCACGCGCAAGCCGACCGGCGATGTGCTGGCCATGGATGTCATCGAAAAGATCCACGCGAAGCTGCCGAATACGCACATCGTGATGCACGGGTCGTCGTCGGTGCCCCAGGAGTGGCAGGAGATCTTCAACGCACACGGCGGGCGCATGCGGGAGACTTACGGCGTCCCGGTCGAGGAGATCGTGCGCGGCATCAAGCACGGCGTGCGCAAGGTCAACATCGATACCGACCTGAGACTCGCAGGCGCCGCCGAGTTCCGCCGCACCGCCCAGCAGAGCCCCGAGGAATTCGATCCACGCAAATTCCTCAAACCTGCGATGGAGGCGATGGGGAAAGTCTGCCGGGAACGCTTCGAAGCGTTCTCCACGGCCGGGCAGGCTTCCAAAATCAAGGTCATCGCGATGGATGAAATGGCCAAAAGGTATGCGGCGGGTTCGCTCGATCCGTCGGTAGATTTCGCGCACGCTGCATGAGCCTTACCGCTCGTCAGGAAAAATGATTCAAGCGAGAAGGAATACAACCATGAATGCCGACGCCAAACCCGTTACCGTGACAGGGGCGAAACGCTACTCCGCCGGAGTTATGAAATATGCCCAGATGGGCTACTGGGAGCCCGATTACGAGCCTAAGGAAACCGATATCATCGCGCTGTTCCGCATCACGCCGCAGGACGGTGTGGATGCCGTGGAGGCGGCCGCGGCAGTGGCTGGCGAATCTTCCACCGCGACATGGACCGTGGTGTGGACCGACCGGCTGACGGCATGTGAAAAGTACCGTGCCAAAGCCTACAGGGTCGATCCGGTGCCGAACTCGCCAGGTGAGTTCTTCGCCTATATCGCCTACGATCTGGACCTGTTCGAGCCCGGCTCGATCGCCAACCTGACGGCCTCGATCATCGGCAACGTCTTCGGTTTCAAGCCGCTGAAGGCGCTGCGCCTTGAGGACATGCGGTTGCCAGTTGCCTATGTGAAGACCTTCCAGGGTCCGGCAACCGGGATTGTCGTCGAGCGCGAGCGGCTGAACTGTTACGGCCGTCCACTGCTGGGCGCGACGGTGAAGCCGAAACTCGGGCTGTCGGGGCGCAACTACGGCCGCGTCGTTTACGAAGCCCTGAAGGGCGGGCTCGATTTCACCAAGGACGACGAGAACATCAATTCGCAACCGTTCATGCATTGGCGTGACCGCTTCCTTTATTGCATGGAAGCGGTGAGCCGGGCCTCGGCGGCCACCGGCGAGGTCAAGGGGACCTACCTTAATGTCACCGCCGGGACCATGGAAGCGATGTACGAGCGCGCCGAGTTCGCGAAGGACCTGGGGTCGGTCATTGTCATGATCGATCTGGTGATCGGCTACACGGCAATCCAGTCGATGGCGAAATGGGCGCGTGACAACGACATGATCCTGCATTTGCACCGCGCCGGTCACTCGACCTACACGCGGCAGCGTTCGCATGGCGTCAGTTTCCGCGTGATCGCCAAGTGGATGCGTCTTGCCGGGGTCGATCACCTGCATGCAGGGACCGTTGTCGGCAAACTCGAAGGCGATCCGGCGACGACGAAGGGCTTCTACGACATCTTCCGGGAAGAGCGCAATCCGATGGCCCTGGAGAACGGCATCTTCTTCGATCAGGAATGGGCATCGTTGAACAAGATGCTGCCGGTTGCCTCGGGCGGTATCCATGCCGGTCAAATGCACCAGCTGGTTCATTATCTGGGCGAGGATGTCGTGCTGCAGTTCGGCGGAGGCACGATCGGGCATCCACAGGGCATCGAGGCCGGCGCGACCGCCAACCGCGTGGCGCTGGAGGCAATGATCTACGCGCGTAACGCGGGCCGGGACTACATGAACGAAGGCCCCGATATCCTGAAGGATGCCGCACGTACCTGTACGCCGCTCAAGCAGGCCCTTGAAACCTGGAAGGACGTTACATTCGACTACACGTCGACCGATGCGCCGGACTTTGCACCGACGCCCCAAGTGTCCCAATAAACGAACCGGCTCAGGAGATATAAAATGCGCGTCACACAAGGAACGTTTTCATTTCTGCCCGACTTCACCGACGAGCAGATCCATACGCAGGCTCAATATGCCATCGACAATGGGTGGGCGGTGTCTGTCGAATACACCGATGATCCGCATCCGCGGAACACCTACTGGGAAATGTGGGGTCATCCCATGTTCGACAATCCGGACGCCGCGGCGGCGGTATTCGAGGTCAACGAGTGCCGCAAGGCGCACCACAGCAAGTACATTCGCGTTATCGCGTTCGACCCGTCACCAGGATGGGAATCGATCCGCATGTCATTCATTGTCAATCGTCCGAAAGACGAGCCCGGCTTCAGACTGATCCGCGAGGAGAAGGAAGGGCGTTCCATTCGATATACGATTCAATCCTATGCGTCTGACAGACCGGAAGGCCAGCGTTACGGCTGACCGGGACCGGAAGCAGCATCAAGCACCAACGCTGCGTGACGCTTGCTGTCGTACCGCCGGCAATTCGGCCGGAGCGAGTGAGGCGCACGGCGTCATCGAGACGATCTTTGTGAACCCCCCTACTCCTGGGGCAAACTGGGGGAGTTCCGTCAGGGCCCTACCGGACAGAACTCCCTCTTCTTTCCGCAGCCAAAGCAAGAGCGTGGATATGCAAGAGGCAGGCGATACCTTGATGGATGAGGAAAAGGCGACAGCGCCGGCAGCGACAGTCGATCTTGCTGCCGAATTTCGCGAGTCCGGCGTCAAGGAAATCCTCGACGAGCTCGACCGGGAACTTGTCGGCTTGAATCCCGTGAAGCAGCGGATACGGGAGACCGCGGCACTGCTGCTGGTGGACAGGGCACGCAAGCAACTCGGCCTGAGCCATCAGACGCCGACGCTGCACATGTGCTTCACGGGCAATCCTGGAACCGGAAAGACGACGGTGGCGCTGCGGATGTCGAACCTGCTGCACCGGCTTGGCTACGTACGCAAGGGACATCTCGTTTCGGTTACCAGGGATGATCTTGTCGGCCAGTACATCGGGCATACCGCGCCGAAGACGAAGGAGGTTTTGAAACGGGCGATGGGCGGTGTTTTGTTCATCGACGAGGCCTACTATCTCTACCGGCCGGACAACGAGCGCGACTACGGGCAGGAGGCTATCGAGATCCTCTTGCAAGTGATGGAAAACAACCGGGACGACCTCGTCGTGATCCTCGCCGGCTACGCCGACCGGATGGACAAGTTCTTTTCGTCAAATCCGGGGTTCCGCTCGCGGATTGCCCATCATATCGACTTTCCCGATTACACCGACGACGAGTTGTTCACGATCTCCGAAGGGATGCTCGGCGAACAGAACTACAAGTTCACACCGGACGCGGAAGCGGCGATGCGCGAATACATCGAGCACCGGCGGGCGCAATCCCACTTCGCCAATGCCCGATCGATGCGCAACGCACTGGACCGGGCGAGGTTGCGGCAGGCCAATCGCCTGTTCGAAAGCGCAGTAGGCCCGCTCGACGCTGTTGCACTCAGCACGATCGACGAGCAAGATATTCGTGCCAGCCGCGTGTTCCGCGGCGGCCTCGACAGCGACAAGCCAGGGAGCCCGAAGGCATGACATCGAAGCAAGGTTTTAACCGCGACATCAAGATCGCTCCCTCGATTCTTTCCGCCGATTTCGCCAACTTCGGACTCGAGTGCGAGGCAATCGAAGCGCAGGGTTGCGACTGGGTGCACGTCGACGTGATGGACGGGCACTTCGTTCCCAACATCACGTTCGGACCGCAGACCTGCAAGGCCATCCGCCCGCACATCAAGGGGGTGATGGACGTGCATTTGATGATCGCGCCGGTCGACCCCTACATCGAAGCGTTCGCGGAGGCCGGAGCGGATGTGATCACCGCTCACGTTGAAGCCGGGCCGCACCTCGACCGGACCCTGCAGGCGATCCGCTCGGCAGGTTGTCGCGTGGGGGTGGCATTGAACCCGGCAACGCCAGCGGAAGCCATCGAGTTCGTCCTCGACAGGATCGACCTTATCTGCGTGATGACCGTCAACCCAGGGTTCGGCGGCCAGAGCTTCATCGAGGCGATGGTTGCGAAGGTGGCGCGATTGCGCGCGCTGATCGGCGACAGGCCGGTTCATATCGAAATCGATGGTGGCGTAACAGCAAAGACGGCACCGCTTGTCGCGGCGGCGGGGGCTGATGTTCTGGTCGCCGGTTCGGCGGTATTCAGTGGCGGCAGCGTTGCCACTCCGCAAGTCTATGGGCAAAACATCCGGGCTATCCGGGAGGCAGCCGTCGCTGCTATTCGCGCGGAGAAGGCGGCCTGATCCGACCGGAATTCGACGACCAATCGAGAGCACGAACGCGGAAGAGGAGACCATGGCGGCACAGGCACCCGACGTCGAGATCGGATTGCAGGCTCCGAACTTCAGCCTGAAGAATGTCGACGGGCGCATGTTGCGTCTTGCCGACGTCGCAGGCGCGAAGGGCACGGCGATTGCCTTCATCTGTAATCATTGCCCCTACGTGAAGGCAATTGCCGACCGCCTTGTGCGGGATGCCGAAGCCCTGGCGGGCCACGGCGTCAACGTCGTTGCGATCAATTCGAACGACGCGATCGCCTATCCCGAAGACTCGTTTGACAATATGAAGGCATTCGCCGAGGGGTTCGGTTTTTCATTTCCGTATCTGCATGACGAAACCCAGAAGATCGCACGGGCGTACGGTGCTGTTTGCACGCCGGATTTCTTCGGCTTCGATGCCGATTTGCGGCTCAAGTACCGGGGACGTCTCGATGCCTCGCGCAAGGAAGCGGGTTCCAGCGAACTCAAGCGGGAACTCTTTGAAGCGATGATGTCGATCGCCGAATCGGGTCAAGGCCCCGCTGTGCAGCTGGCCTCGATCGGTTGCTCCATCAAGTGGCGGGAGCCCGCGTGAGCGCTACCAGTTCGACGCGGCGTCCAGCTTGAAAGAGTATCCCGGGCATCCGGTGAGCGGTGCAGGCGATGATGATGGGCAAACCGGCGGCAGGTGGCTGGTGACGGCGGCCGCCGACGCGCTCAGCGATGCGGCGGCAGCATCGAGAGGAACCTGAGTCGCCGCCGGGCCGACCTTCTCCATCCGTGTATCTTGTCGCCGAATACCGTTTTTCCGATTATCGCTCCGCTGGAAATAACCCGCGGGCCAAATCCGGCACTGGACATTTGAAATTCCAGGCATCGACAAGATGATTCCGGGTGGACTAATCGCTGATAACAGTGAAAGTTGTCGGTGACGAATTTCGTATCAATCCTTAATTATCCATGCGTTTTGCCGGAATTTGTTATTCAATTGTTGAATCATTGGTGCCGAAACGCAATGCCGCCGAATTTAATTCCGTCATTCATCAGATGACATGCGACGATCCGGGTACGAATCACTTGCCTCAGTAAACTGCCTATTAAAGGCACTATTGCGGGGGATTTGTTGGAAATGGCGGTCAAGAAGAAAGCGTTTTGTATATTCAGGTGATTATCCTACGCGATCGCATTTATTGCCGGTTTCGCCTTGGTTGCGGCCTTCACGGCACCGGCAGCCGCGGGTCCGGATGCATGCAGCACGAACTCGGTGCCGGGCGTCGAGATCATTTCGTGCGCCGGCAACCAAAGTGCCGGCATCGATATCGGCGGGTTTGCGACGTCGAGCGATCTCGCGATTCTAGTGTTCCGGCTCTGACATATGGTTCCCTGCCGGGAACCTGAATGTCAGCCCGGAACACTCAGCCCGGAACACGTGGCAACCTCTTGATTGCGTTCTGGATTCACAAACATTTGACGACCTCCACCCGGGAATCAAATGTTTGATCCAGAACACTAGCGGCGCGGGTGCCACGGCTGTCATTGCCCGCAGCTCGGCGGGTCGTACTGGCACTGGCGGACCGGGCACCAACGGCGGTGCGGCTGGCGCCGATGGCGCCGGAGCGGCGAGCGGCGACGTTTCCGTCGCGGTCGGTACGATATCGACCCAAGGACAGGGTTCCGGCGGCGTACAGGCGAGCAGCCATTCGGCGTCAGGTGCTTCGGGTCATGTCAGCGTCGCAGCGGCCGGCTTTGCCGCAACGATGGGCGATGACGCAAACGTACTCGACGCGCAGTCGACCAGCGATACCGCCGACAGTAGCGGCGTCGCGGTGACGGCGGGCGGTGAGGTGTCCAGCGCGGGCAGTCGATCGGCCGGCATCTTCGGCAGAAGCTGGTCGGCGCTGCAAGGAGCCGGCGGCGTTGTGGCATCGGCATTGTCCAACGTCTTCACCATTGGAGAGGATGCAACTGGCGTCGATGTGGCGTCGGCAGGTGGCACGACAAGCGGTGATGTTTCAGTCGATATTGCAGGCGACGTTTCTACCGGGGGCGCACGTTCGAAAGGCATCAATGCGGCCAGCAGCGCCACCACAGGAGATGGCGGGCGCGTAGATGTTACGGTGCAAGGTTCGGTCGGCACCACTGGCGACGATGCAAGCGGCATCGCGGCGATTTCCGTTGCGGCTGCTGGGTCGCGCTCGGCGTCAGCGTGACGGTCGCAGGCGACATGAAGGCCGAAGGCGCGCGTGCATCTGGCGTCAATGCGGCAAGCACCGCAGCGGGTGCTGCCGCCGACGTCACGTCCAACAGGGTGCGTCCCTGACTCGGACGCGAGCTGCTTGAACTTCATGCGCTCACCAGGCTGACTCGATATGCAGAGCATCTCTAATAGGGCTGAGGGGAGACAGAGGAAGGCAGTGATGGCAGAGCGCGCCCGCCGAAGTTGGTAACGATGCGGCGGAAGAGTGCTTAGCGGAATAGCACAATCGGAATCTTGCAGGAGCGGATCATCGCGGTCGTCGTCGAACCGACGATGAGGCTGCGGATGCGCGAGTGGCCATAGGCGCCCATCACAAGCAGGTTGAACTTCTCCTCCTCGACCGCCTCGGAAATCACCCGCTCGGGCTCGCCTGGAACGACCCGGCTCTCGACCTGATAGCCCACCGCGCGCAGCATGGCCGTTGCGTGATCCACACGATCCTTAGCGTCGGCCGTGCATTCGCCGACCTTCAGCAAGGTCAACGATAGCCCGCTGAACGCCGTTTGCGCCTTGCTGAGATAGTTGATTCCCTTGGTAATGCTCGCCCCACCGTCGAAGGCGATGAGCACCCGCTCAATGGGCTTGAACTCGCGGGATGCAACCAGGATGGGCTTGGTGCTGGCGCGGACCACGCGCTCGATGTTCGAGCCCAGATGCATCCGAGCGAAATCCGCCGCCTCGCCGCGCTTTCCAATGAGAATGAGGTCAGCGCCGGTTTCGAACTCGTGCATCGTTTCCACGAGGTCGCCGATCCGAAGCTTTGTTGTCACAACCTGTATGCCTGCTGCCTCGAGCCGTTGCTTGGCATCCTGTAGGATCAGCCGCCCCCGCTTCTGCGCAAGCTTTGCCTTCTGCTCGTCGAGTGCGGAGAGTTCTGCCATCAAATAATCGCGTGCGTCAGGGTCAAGCGCTCCACTGAGGTTGACTTCGTTGGAGGACATGTCGCCGCGGCCGAGGACGTGAAGGACCTCGATATCGGCTGACAAACGGCGTCCAACCCACGCAGCATGGTCCAGAACGCTGTTGGCATAGATGGAAGAATCGATGAAAGCGATCAAGCGCGGCATGTTAGGACCCTTTGGAGGCAGCGGGCTCAGTGGCCCATGAGACGCTCGAAAGCGCCCGGCTTGTCATGGATGGCGAGCTTGTCGACGATCGTTTCGCTGGCCTCGTTCAGTCCAATGATTTCGACCGCGGCACCCTCGCGCCTGAGCTTCAAGACCACCATGTCGAGCGCCGTGACGCTGGAAATATCCCAGATATGGGCTTGGCTGACGTCGATTGTCACCTTCTCTAGCGCTTCCTTGAAATCGAAGGCCTGCGTGAAATCCTCGCCCGAGGCGAAAAAGAGCTGGCCTTCGACAATGTAGGTGCGATGCGTCCCGTCGTCGGACAGGACCGACGTGACGCGGAAAATCTGCGCTACTTTCCAGGAAAAGAACAGTGCCGATAGCAAAACGCCCGCAAGCACGCCGATGGCGAGATTGTGGGTGATGACGACACCTGCCACCGTCGAGAGCATGACGACGCTTGATGAGCGCGGATGCTCTTTCAGGTTCTTCAACGATATCCAGCTGAAGGTGCCGATCGACACCATGATCATGATCGCAACCAGTGCTGCCATCGGAATCAACTTCACCCAGGCGCCGAGCACGACGATCAGGAACAGCAGGAACACGCCGGCAAGAAACGACGACAGCCGCCCACGGCCGCCCGACTTCACGTTGATGACCGACTGACCGATCATGGCGCAGCCCGCCATGCCGCCGATGAAGCCGGTGGCGAAGTTGGCGACACCTTGGCCGATGCACTCGCGGTTCTTGTCGCTTGGCGTATCAGTCAATTCGTCGACGATCTGTGCCGTCATGAGGGACTCGAGCAGGCCAACCGCCGCCACCGCCACGGAATACGGGAAGATGATCGCCAGCGTCTCGAAGGTGAGCGGCACATCCGGCAGCAGGAATATCGGCAGCGTGGAGGGCAGTTCGCCCATGTCGCCGACGGTTCGGACATCGAGGCCGAAGAAAAGGACGATTGCGGTCAGAAAAACAATGGCGATCAGTGGCGAGGGAACCGCCGTGGTGACGCGCGGCACGAGATAAATGATGGCCAGTCCAAGCGCGACGAGGACGTAGGTCAGCCATGGCACACCGATCAGTTCAGGCAACTGAGCCATGAAGATCAGAATAGCCAGCGCATTGACGAAGCCTGTCATGACGGAGCGCGAGATGAACCTCATCACGTACCCGAGCTTGAAGATGCCGGCTCCGACTTGCAGAATACCTGCCAGGATTGTCGCCGCTAACAGGTATTGCAGGCCGTGCTCCTTTACGAGCGTAACCATCAAGACAGCGGTCGCGGCCGTCGCAGCCGAGATCATGCCAGGCCGGCCGCCGACGATCGCGGTCAGTACCGCAATCGAGAACGAGGCGTACAGGCCGACCTTGGGATCGAGGCCTGCTATAATGGAGAACGCGATCGCCTCAGGAATGAGCGCGAGCGCAACGACCAGCCCGGCGAGGATGTCGCCACGGATATTGCCGAGCCATTCGGCCCGGAGCTTGTCTAGATTCATGAATACGCCAAGGTTGGCCCCGCCGCCTTAACGGCGCGAGGAAGACAAGCAATATACAGCCGCCCTGCACGCGGGTGGCGGCAGCGGACATAGTTCTAGTGTGGCGTCGCGCCTTAATTGACCTGTTGGTGCCGCAGAGGAGTTGTCAATTGAGGCGCGCTGAACGCCACACTAAGCCATTGTTTTCGCTAGTGGCCTTCATGTCTCGCCTAAATCGTCAGCGGTTGCGGCCAGCA
>JAHJSN010000080.1 GCA_018830445.1 Alphaproteobacteria bacterium
TTGTTTTCGCTAGTGGCCTTCATGTCTCGCCTAAATCGTCAGCGGTTGCGGCCAGCACGCCGATTTAGGCGAGACAGGCCACTAGTGCTCCGACTCTGACATATGGTTCCCTGCCGGGAACCTGAATGTCAGCCCGGAACACTAGTCGGTGAGGCGCAAGATGGGTAGGGGTGATCGGCGGGACGGTCACCCCAAGTTAGAGGGAGCGATATTTTGTGCCAGCGTTATGCGCGCTGCCAGCGGTTGGCGTCCAGCCCGGCTGGCTCGCCTAGGGTCACGACGGTGAGTACCGCTGCCGCGTTGAGCCAGTAGTACCACGCATCCAGGCCGGTAAAGCCGAATATGAACGGCGCGGCGGCAAAGCTCAAACCGACCAGGAAATCGACCGCGAGATGGCCCCGGTAGGGGATTACACGAATGACGCCGAATTTGTGGTCGGTCAACAGCGTCAGAAGCAGGGCAGCGAATCCAGTCGCGATGCTGAGCCATTTGGCCATCGGGTGGGATGAGCCGACTTGCAGGATAATCGGCATCGTCATAAGGGCGACTGCAACGGGGTAGTCAAGGTAGGCGTGCATATTGCGGGTGATGAAGCGCGGGTCCATGGGTCTCTCCATGCTGGATTGGCAGACGCAGTCCCACCCGTCACAAAGTGTCCGGGTTGGAACCGCGTCATCGGATCAGTTGAGTTCAGAGGGGAGCTTCGAAGCCAGTTTCGGCCAGTTGGCATCGGCCTTCCTGATCGAAGCGGGAACATCCTTGAGCCAGGTCGACTGGATTGCGGCATCGAGGTTCAAGTAGAGCTTGCCGTCGACGATTTTCCAGTAGCGCGGATCGCCGTCGAACTTGGCGCCGACCGAAACCCCGTAGGCGCAGTAGCCGCCATAGGCCGGTTCGTATTTACCGGGGTCGGCCTCGAATGCCGCGAGGTTTTCTTCGGAAGCAAAGCGGTAAGTTGCGTTGTTGTGAACCAAGGCGAACCTTGCATCGCCCTGCTGGGGTTTCGACTGCTTGAAGTAGGCGACGACGTCGAAGCCGTGGGCGGCAAGGCCGGGGGCGGGCTTGCCGGCCACGATGACGGCGCCGGTTGCCGTGTTCACCTCGACGCCGGCAATTGCGGGGGCGGACAGGCCGAGGAGCGCGACTGACGCAATCGCGAAAAGTGTAGCTCGTTTCATGATCGATTTTCCCTTGTCGTTCGTGTTGTCTCGTCTTCGGGGCGTGAGTTCGCAATGGCTAGTGTTTGCTATTGCAATCATTGCGAATGCAATTAAATTGACGGCAACTCAGTTGAACTGCAAATCACGAAGGCGAGAGGTGATCGTGCTATGAGCCGCGAACGGTCCGAAACACAAAGCGTCGTGCCGAAGAAGCGCTTGAAAGGAGCCGCGGCCTGGCCGTCGTTCGTGATTGCGCATGATGCGATCGTGTGGCGCATCGAAGAGCGCCTGAAGGCCGAGGGCTTGCCTGAAATGAGCTGGTATGTCGTGTTGTGGACACTGCAATCAGTTCCGGAAAAGCGACTGAGGATGAACGAACTCGCCGAGCGGTCGGTTCTGCCGCGCAGCAACGTCACGCGGCTGGTCGATCGTATGGAGAGGGCAGGGCTGGTGGAGCGGGAACGCTGCGGGCGCGACCGGCGCGGCTGGTATGCGCGGATACTTCCAGCTGGCGAGGCGATGAAGTCGAAGATGTGGGACGTCTATGGGCCTGCGGTACGCGAGTTGTTCACGAGCCAGATGAATTCTGAGGAAAGCGCTGTTCTGAGGGATGTAATGGATCGACTCTATGCGAACGCAACGAAGGATGGCGGCCTCTTTTCGTGAGGCCGCGCCGGCTCACCGGTCGATCGAGATTCATCGGCCTACCGCGGCCTTGCCACCGGTTCCGGAGCCGCCCGCAGGCAGGACAGCGAGGGTCTCGTCAAGCGCCTTCGACAGTCCGTCCAGACCGACCGCGGTACGGTCGAGTTGGTTCTTTCTGGCGGCATCTTCGATTTCCTCGCAGATTTCGGCGACACGTACCGCGCCAATGTTGCGCGAGAGGGATTTCAGGGCGTGGGTGGCCGTGGCAATTGCCTCGTCGGTATCGGATGCCCAGAGAGATTGCAGGGTGAGGAGAGCGTCGGGTGCATGCGAGCGGTAAAGGCCGATGACTTTCGCGGCCAGGTCCATGTCGGGGGTCGCCATTTCGCGAATGGAGTCGAGGACTTCGTCATCGAGGAGTGGCAGATCGGTCAGGCGGCCCGGCCTGGGCGGTTCACCATGTGAAGCTTCGGGCAGGGTTGCGTCGGGGGCGTCCGGGGAACCGCTCACCGTGTTGGTGTCGTTGGCCTGGCGTTCAGGAAGCCAAGCTGCGAGGGCCTTTTCCAGCGTCGCAATGGTGAACGGCTTGGTGACGCAATCGTTCATGCCGGCGTCGCGCCACAGATTGGCCTGTGTGCCGATGACATGCGCGGTCAAGGCGATGATGGGGATGGGTTTTCGTGTGTTTTCGGTTTCCCAGGCGCGGATCCGGCGGGTGGCCTCGAAGCCGTCCATCTGCGGCATGGAGCCATCCATGAAAACGAGATCGAAAGTTTGCGATGTGACAGCCTCGACGGCTTCCACGCCGTCTGCGACGTTGATGACTTTGACATCGAGCCGTCCCAGGGCCTCGCCCAGCACCTCGCGGTTGATCGCGCTGTCGTCGGCGGCAAGGACGCGAACGCCGGGGAAGGTCGAGTAGATCCGAGACCGGGATTCGGCTGCTTTATTCGTGCGGAGTGCTTCGAATTCACCGGTGACAAGGGCCGCGAAGAGTGCCGTGACTTCGTCGGCAACGAGCGGCCAGGACAGTTCGGCGTCGAATGAATGTCCGGACTTGCGATCGTCCTTGCAGGATTGGCCGAAGCCGGACACCGTAACGATCCGCGACTCGGGGTGATGTTCTCGCAGCTTGCCGACGAACGTTCCGCATTTCGAAATCGAGGCGGTGGCGTTTTGTGCGATCTTGAGCGTGGCTGCAAGAGGGTCGGGATCGTCGCACGATGCAGGCAGAAGCGGTACGAAGTGATGGGCGCTGGCGTATGCGACGAGGGCGTCGCGCGTCGGGCAGGATTCCATCGCAATCAGGATCCTGCGGTCCGAATCGATTGCCTGGCCGGCTGGCAGCCATGCAACGCCAATTGAGTCTTCGTGAATTTCAAATGGAGCGTCGAGAGCGAATGTCGAACCCTCGCCGAAGTTGCTTGTCACGCTGATTTCGCCATTCATGGCAATGCCGAGCCGCTGGCAGATCGCCAGGCCGATTCCGGTTCCGCCAAACTTCCGCGTGGTCGACTGATCAGCCTGCGAGAACGCTTCGAAGATGGTCTTGACCTTGTCCTCCTCGATGCCGATGCCGGTATCTGACACCTCGAACCGCAAATTGACGGTATTGCCGGCGGTGTTCTGTGCGAGCCGGACGAGGCGTATCGTAACGCCGCCGGTTTGCGTGAACTTCAACGCGTTGTTGACGAGATTGCTCAGAACCTGATTGAGGCGGACGGGATCGGCGACAATGACACGGGGGACGTCAGGGGCGATGAAGCCGGCCAGGTCCAATCCCTTCGAGGCTGCGCGCTCGGCGAACAAGCGGGTCACTTCGTCGATGATCTTGCGCGGCTCGACGGGGATGGCTTCAAGCTCCAGACGGCCGGCCTCGATCTTGGAGAAGTCGAGAATGTCGTTGATGATCGAGAGGAGCGATTTTCCCGACGAGACGATCACGTCGGCATAGCGCTGAAGGCGTGTGGGCAGGCTGGCGGCGGTCAGCAATTCGGCCATGACGAGCATGCCGTTCATTGGAGTGCGGATTTCGTGGCTCATGGTGGCGAGGAAGTCCGACTTGGCTGCATTGGCTTCTTGAGCGGAAATCGTTGCCTGCTTGAGTTCGCGGGTGCGCTCATCGACGGTCTGTTCGAGGGTTTCGCGATGTCTGGCAAGGGCGGAGTCGCGGGTGCGGATTTCGTTCAACATGGCGTTGAAGGCATCGACGAGATCGCCGGTCTCGTCTTTCGACGTGCGGGCAACCGTCTTCGAAAAGTCGTGACTCTGGCGGATGTCGCGCATGGCGCCGGTCAGGTCGAGAATCGGGCCTGTCAGCGATTTTTCGAGCCGCAGTGCAACGAGGAGGCCTGTCGCGGCGGCGACCAAACTCCAAAGAACCGCAAAACCGAAGCTTTCGGCGAGGACGCTGCGGAGTTCGGAGACGTCGGCAATGAGAAGCAGGTTGCCGACATTCCTGCCGCCTTGGATGATCGGAGCCTCGGCAGGGTAGGTCTTCATCGTCAGCAGGGTGAGAAGCCCCGGACGATCGCCGGTTTTCAGCAAGCCTGCATCGCGCTGCAGGACGACGCCGTTGCCAAAGGCGGCGATCAGTTCTCCATTCGTGTCGAGCACGCGGGCGTAGTCGACTTTCGGCATGCGGCCGATCGCGCGCAGAATGTTCTGGACGTCGCGATGCGAGCCACTGGCCTGTGCGGGTGCGACGGCGATGGCGAGGGTGGCCGCGACGCTGTCGAGTTCGTCCTTCAGGCCATGGAAGCGGCGGTCGGCGGCCTGCCAGCCGGTGAGGATCGCCGTCAACAGCATGGCGCTGACGATGCCTGCCAGTACAATCAGTACGAGCTTGGTCTTGATCGAGTTCAGCGTCAGTGGCGCAAGTGGCAACGCTCAGCGCTCTCTTGTTTTTGGGTGCCGTCTTTGGAAGCGATAACCTCCGTTCGTTTCAATTTCTGTCAGAATTGCGTAAATAAGCTATTTATTTACGGTGTGTTAATTACGTCTCTAAAGTCGATTTTCACTTCGAGAATATAACATTAAACAGAAAAGCCGATTTGCGTGTTACTTCGGTTGCCACGGACAGTTCCAGTTTCATACCGCAGGTCACTATGGTGCAGGGTACAGGTGTCGATAGAATTCAGGTTGTCGTTGCCGACGACGACCCAATTATCCGCCAGCTTTTCGAGAGCAAGCTGGCGCAGATGGATTGCGACGTCCAGACAGCCGAAGACGGAGCGGAGGCCTGGAAGCTGTTGCGGAGCAACAAGCACGTCGACCTGGCCATCGTCGACCTGGATATGCCCAATGTCGACGGTTTTTCGCTCATTCAATGTGTGCGCGGACATCCGCGCACGAAGCACTTGCCGATCGTCGTGGTAACGTCGCGCACGGATGCCGGTGCGATCCAGGAGGCATTCAATTCGGGGGCGACATCGTTCCTGACCAAGCCGGTCCATTGGTCGACCTTCAAGAGCCATGTCGACTATCTCATGCGGCTTACCCAGAACGTTCATCAGGCGCGCAACCGGGCGCAACGTGCTGAGGCGGCCATTCGGATCAAGGATATCGTGCTGCGGCGGACGCTCGAATCCGCGGCAAGCGGGACGGGGCAAATTCGCGAACTCCTGCGGGATCTTGAGTACAAGATCAGGAGCGGCGGTGAGTTCGATGAAGCGCTGCAACTGATGGCTCGGATTGAGCATGATGCCGTGCGTATTGAAGATGTTCTTGCTCAAGGGCAGTCGATGTCGAAGGCCCTGTGCAGCCGGGTCAATGTCGGCGACCTGCGGGTTCCGCTTGTGAACCTCCTGGCCAATGCGCAAATCCGCGTGCAGGAGCGATCGCGGGAATGCAACGTTCCGGTCAGCGTCATACGCGTGCCTGAGGATGCCTATGTGGCGTGCGATCCGGATGGGCTTTCGCTGGCTATCTCGCATCTCCTCGACAATGCGGTTCGTTTCTCGCCGGAAGGTACAACGGTAACGCTGGAGGCCGATGTGCATCCAGACGGAATGCTGACCATTGCAATCAATGACGACGGTGAGGGAATGGAACCCGATTTCTATGCAGCCCATCTGCAATCGTCGGAAGAATTGCTGATGGATCGGCCCGCTCTGAGCGCAGGAGTCGGGCTGCCGCTGGTCAAGGCCATCGCCGAAGCACACGGCGGGGTGCTCGAGATTCGCTCGATGCCCAATCAAGGCACGACCGCGATGTTGGTGGTTCCTGCCGATCGAGTGCAGATGGAAAGCGAATTCGCCGCGTGAATAATCGTGGCATGTCTGAAAATGGCACAATTGGTTTGGTTTTGGAGTGTGTACTTTGATGGTTATCCGCAATTTTACGGAAAACGATCTAAAGTCAAAAATTGGAATAGTTGCGGCAATCCACTTGCGTTCAAAACTGGATGAGGCGAGCTAGGACGGTCATGAAGGCGACGGGCTCAATGGTCAGGCGTTTTACCTTTGCAAAGGACGGCACGATCTTCGTGAAGTTCGCATTGCTGATGCCGGTTGTTCTCGCGGTCAGCCTGAGTGCAATCGATTACGCCTGGACGTTGACGCATAAGTCCGTGCTGCAGGACGCGGCCGATTCAGCGGCGATGGCCGGTGCGAAGGAACTCAGCCTGTCAGATTCAAAAAGAGAGAATGTCGCCGCTGTTGTAGAGGCGATGGTGGAACGCTATCTGGAGGCCAACCGCGGTTCGCTTGCCAGAAAAAATGCGTCCAAGCCCATTGTGCAGTCGTCGGTCACGGACGATCCTCTGCAAGTGGAGGTGACGATCACCCAGGCCGTCAAGGCCGCGGTGGGTGGAGCGATTGGGCTAGAGTTCCCTGATCTGGTGATCCGCAGCGTTGCCAGAGTGGTTGGTCAGCCGAATATCTGTGTCCTTGCTTTATCGCACTGGGGAGGCACAGGAATATTGCTTGAGAATGAAGCGAAGGTAACTGGACGCAATTGTTCGGTTTTTTCCAATAGCGTCGATAGATCGAGCATCCGCGGTCGATCGAGTGCAATGCTTACAGCCAACTTCATTTGTTCCGCGGGTGGGTATGAGGGGGCTGGCAACTTTTCACCTGAGCCGATGGTTGACTGCCCTACCTTTGAAGACCCGCTTGCAAATCGCCAGCCACCGATAGCTGCCGCCTGTACGGAAACGGATCTCGTTCTGTCGGGAGGCAGCTATGAGCTAGATCCTGGCACATATTGTGGAGGGATCACGATTCAAAGTGCGGACGTTCGCTTGAAGCCAGGTGTCTATACGATGCAGGACGGTCCGCTTAGAGTGGATGCCGGCGGAAAACTAACCGGACAAGGCGTTGGGATATACCTGACAGGTGATCGAGCCACATTGACGCTCCTGAGGGATACCTCGATTTCACTGGAGGCCCCGACAACAGGTGAAATGGCCGGGCTGCTGGTCTATGAGGATCGGGCGCAACCTGTCGGTAATCCTCACATCATCTATAGCAACGACGCACGTGTGTTGCTGGGTACAATCTACCTTCCTCGAGGCATGTTGATGGTGGACGCTGGTAATCCAGTGGCTGACCAGTCTGCTTATACTGCGATTATCGCAGATAAGATGAGACTTAAAGGCGGGCCGCATCTGATCCTCAACACGGACTACGACAAAACGGACGTTCCGGTGCCTAAGGGTATCCGCGGCGCAGGCCAGCCGGTATCGCTGGTCGAATAGACGGACCAACCCGAACATACCTCAGATCAGGTCAGCCCCGGCCGGTTCATTCGCCGGGGCTTGCTCGCGCCGGAATCGCTTCTGGAGGCGGCTTGGGAGTGGATTTCCACAAGCTGGCAAGGCCCCTGAGCATGACGTAGAAGGCCGGCGTGAACAGCAGGCCGAAGATGGTCACACCGATCATGCCGGAGAACACCGCTGTGCCGAGAGACTGGCGCATCTCGGCTCCGGCACCGGTCGAGATAGCCAACGGCAGCACGCCAAGAATGAACGCGAGCGAGGTCATGATGATCGGGCGAAGCCGGGTGCGGGCGGCTTCGATCGCGGCCTCGAAGCGGGTCTTGCCGTGGAGGTCTTCGGCCTGCTTGGCGAATTCGACGATCAAGATGGCGTTCTTGGCTGCAAGGCCGACGAGGACAACGAGACCGATCTCGACGAGGATGTTGCGGTCAAGGCCGCGGTAGTTGGCGCCGATCATGGCGGCAAGGATGCAAAGCGGTACGATCAGGATCACGGCCAGGGGCAACAGCCAGCTCTCATAGAGTGCCGCCAGCAGCAGGAAAACGAAGAACACAGCCAGACTGAAGGCGAGGATGGCCGTTGAGCCCGCCAGTTTTTCCTGCAGCGCGATCTCGGTCCATTCGAAACCGAAGCCGGAGGGAAGCGCCTTCTCGGCAATCGCCTCCATCGCGACGATCCCCTGTCCGGACGAGAAGCCCGGCTTCAGTCCTACCTGTACCTCGGCGGCGGGGTAGAGGTTGTAACGCGGCACGCGGTAGGCGCCGGTGGTATCCTTGAAGGACGCCACCGAACCTATCGGCACCATGTCGCCGTCGACGTTGCGGGTGCGCAGATTGGCGACGTCACGCAAGGTGATGCGGTAGGGATTGTCGGCTTGAGCCGTCACGCGATAGGTGCGGCCGAGGAGATTGAAGTCGTTGACGAAGGTTGAGCCCATGTAGATCGAGAGGGTGTCGAAGACGCGTGTGATGGGCACGCCGAGCTGCTCGGCCTTGGTGCGATCGATATCGGCATAGATCTCCGGCGTGCGGGTGTTGAACAGCGTGAAAGCCTGCGTGAAGCCGGGTGTCTGGCCCGCCGCGCCGGCAACGGCCCAGGCAGCGCCTTCGAGCGCCGGCAGGCCGCGCCCGGAGCGGTCCTGCACGTAGCCCTTCAATCCGCCTCCAGTGCCGATGCCGCGCACTGACGGCGGCTCGATCACGAACACGAACGCGTCGCGCTGCTTTGCCATCTGCTGGCGCAGGTCCATCAGGATCTGGTGGGTGGTGATGTTGGCTTTGGCGCGGTCTTCAAACGGATCGAGGGTTACGAAAATGACGCCGGTGTTCGGAGCGTTGGTGAAGGTGGCGCCGTCAAAGCCGACAAAGGCGACTGCATTTTTTACGCCAGGACGTTCGAGGATCGTTTCGGTGGCATTGCGAATGACTTCGTCGGTTCGCGAGAGGGTCGAGCCGGGCGGCAACTGAAACGCGGCGATGAGGTAGGCGCGGTCGAGTTGGGGAATGAGCCCGGTCGGCGTATTGTTGAGGCGGTCATAGGTGGGTACGAGCAGCAGGGCATAGGCGGCGAGCACGACGACCCCGATGCGCACCAGCCGGGCGGTCAGAGCTCCATAGGCATCCGCGAAGGTTTCGAAGATCCAATTGAACGCCATGAAGAACCAGCGCACGGGGGAACTGAGCCAATAGAAGATACCGCGTTTGCGGTCTTCGGGTTTGACGTGCGGTTTCAGAAGTATGGCTGCCATCGCGGGTGAAAGCGTCAGCGAGACGAACAGCGAGATCATCGTCGCGCCGGCGACGGTGATGGCGAACTGGCTGTAGAACTTTCCCTGCAGACCGGTGATGAACGCTGTCGGCAGGAAGACGGCGACGAGAACCAACGAAGTCGCGAGCAGTGCGCCGCCGACTTCGTCCATCGTCTTGTAGGCGGCTTCGCGCGGCGACATGCCCTTGGCCAGATACCGCTCGACGTTCTCGACGACAACAATGGCGTCGTCGACGACGATACCGATGGCGAGGACGAAGCCGAGCAGCGACAGCGTGTTGAAGGAAACGCCCACGGCGGCCATGATGGCGAAGCTGCCGATGAGGGATACCGGGATCGCGACGATCGGGATCAGTGCAGCGCGCCAGGTCTGCAGGAACAAGATCACCACGATCACGACAAGCAGGACGGCCTCGAAAATCGTATGGACGACGGCGTCGACCGAAGCCTGAATGAACTCGGTGGGGTTATAGACGACGGAGTAGCTCAGTCCCGGGGGGAAATCCTTGGAGAGCCGCTCGACCTCATCGAGGATCAATTTGGCCGTGGCGAGGGCGTTCGAGCCCGGCCTTTGGAAGATGACAATCGCGGTGGCGATCTTGTTATCGAGATAGGCGTTCAGGGTGTAGTCCTGGGAACCCAGTTCGACGCGGGCAACGTCTCGGATGCGAAGGAACGAGCCATTGGGTTCGGCGCGGACGACGATGTCCTCGAACTGATCGATGGTGGAAAGCCGGCCGAGCGTCTGGACCGACAGCGTGAAGGCGCCGTCGGAAGCTGCCGGCGGCTGGTTGATGGCGCCTGCTGCAACCTGGAGATTGGCGGCGCGCAGAGCTGTGACGACTTCGGAAGCCGTCAGGCCGCGTGCGGTCAGCTTGTCGGGATCGAGCCAGACGCGCATGGCGTAATCGCGCGCGCCGAAGATGCGGACGTCGCCGACGCCGTCGATGCGAGTCAGGACGTCCTTGACGTAGAGAGTTGCGTAATTCGAGACGTACTGCTGATTGCGGCTGCCGTCCGGCGAGGTCATGTGGACGACGAGCATCAAGTCCGGGGACGCCTTGCGCACCGAGATGCCGAGCCGGCGGACATCCTCCGGCAGGCGCGGCTCGACCACCGAGACGCGGTTCTGGACAAGGACTTGGGCCTGATCGATGTCGGTGCCGGGCCGGAAGACGATGTTGATCGACAGGCGGCCGTCACCGGTCGATTGAGAGGAGATATAGAGCATTCCGTCGACGCCGTTGACTTCCTGCTCGATCGGCGAGGCAACGGTTTCGGCAATCACTTTCGCGGACGCACCGGGATAGGTCGCGATGATGTTGACGGTCGGGGGCGCGATTTCGGGATATTCGGCGATCGGCAGGGTGGTCTGCGCAATCGCTCCGATAATCGTGATGATAAGGGACAGCACGGTTGCGAAGATCGGCCGGTCGATGAAGTAGTGGGAGAAGCGCATTCTCGCCTCGCTAGTGAGTTTGATCTATCGCGCCGGTCAACCGGCTTCGGCGGCGACAATCGCGCCGGCTTCCGGCGTGACCTTGGCTCCAGGGCGAACGGCGGGATTGGCGATGCCGTTGATGACGACGTTGGCATCTGCGTCAAGGCCGGACTTGATGACGCGCAGCCCGCCGGGCTGCAATTGGCCAAGCTCAACGGGGCGGGCGGCAACGACGTTGTCATCGCCGACGACGAACACGATCTTGCGTGTCTGGTCGGATACGATCGCCTTGTCCGGGACCAGGAGGGCGTCGAAGTCGCCGCCGAACAATTCCAGGCGGCCGAACATGCCAGGGGTCAGGAACCGGTCAGGATTGTCGAGTATTGCGCGGCCGCGGATCGTACCCGAGCGGGCGTCGAGCCGGTTGTCGACGAAATCCATTTTCCCGGTTCTGCTCCATTCGCTTTCGTCGGCGAGCTTGATGCGGACCGGGTTGCCCTCGTCGCGC
Source organism: Alphaproteobacteria bacterium (assembly GCA_018830445.1). Taxonomy (GTDB): domain Bacteria; phylum Pseudomonadota; class Alphaproteobacteria; order Rhizobiales; family Hyphomicrobiaceae; genus Filomicrobium. The sequence goes on from JAHJSN010000080.1 coordinate 11,241, forward strand.
GAAGATGGGCGTGCACCTGATTTGGCGAGGCGGATGTAGCGCAGGTAATCGGCTTCCGATCCGTCGAAGACGAAGTAGATGGGGTCGAGGCTGACGATGGAGGTGAGAACCGTGGAGGCTCCCGCGCCACCGGTCACAAGTTCACCGACGTTGACGCGCCGGTCGGAAAGACGGCCGGCTATCGGTGCCCGGACGGTGGCCCACTCCAAGTCCAGCGAGGCTGCGCGCAACGACGCCTGGGCGGCGGCAAGCTGCGCACGGGCGACGGCTAGATTGGCTTCGCGGGTTTCGAAATCGCGACGCGTAAGGGTTCGGGAATCGACCAGGGGCCGCGCGCGGTCGACTTCGGACAATTGCAGCTCGACTTCCGCCTGGCGCTGCTGGATCGTCGCCTCGGCGCGCTTCACCTCGATCTCGAATGGGCGCTGGTCGACGGTGAAAAGCGGATCGCCCGCCTTTACGGACTGGCCGTCGCGGAAGTGCACTGTTTCAATGAAGCCGGAAACGCGCGGCCGCACCTCGACACTTTCGACGGCTTCGAAACGGCCGGAAAATTCATCCCACTGGGTGATTTTCTCGGCGAGAGGCTTCGCAACCGTGACCGTAGGAGGTGGCGCCTGGGCAACAGCCATCGTTGCCGGCGCCGCAATCGCTATGGCTGCGGCGACGATGCTCGCGACGAGTACAGCCCGAAAGCCTGTCTCAGACATGTTTCAATCACCTTCAATGTCAGTCCGGTTCCAGCCGGAACGTTGGATCCGGGGATATGGGAGGCCGGTCATGTGTGTTGTTACAGTGCCAAGTGCCAGATTGCCAATGACTATGTCATGATGGCGCGGAGCGGTCGACTGCCACGAATGGCGAGGTTTTCAGCGCCAGTCGCACGGTTGCAGCCGAGTTCCGGCGTTTACCTTATCTCAGATATTCACCGTTACAAGGTGGGGTATCCATGATGCCGTTCCGCGGAACATTCGTTGCCGCGTGGCAAGGTGGCGGCCGATCGAGACGGTCGATTTTCCGCGCTCGCCGTTTTGTCCCGTGGCGTTCAGTGCATAATGGCAACGGGAATGCCTTGAACCTCCAGCCGTTGCATAAGGTCGTCAATGCCGGCATCCGCGTGCGATCCGGTTGCTGTCAGGCGGATGACGTTGCGGCCCTCGCCTGCAAGCTGGATGATTGTGTCGCGGGTAACCGGGTCGGTTGCGCCGGCGCTATCCTTCGGTGTTTCAGCGGGAATCCGCTTCGCCTCGCGGCGTGCGAGTTCGAGGACTTCGGATGCGACGGCTTCGTCGAAGATGATGACGTCGGCTGCCTGCAACGCACGAACTGCTTTCAACGTCAGGAGTTCCGGGTCGCCGCTTGAAGCGGCGATGACAGTGAGCTTGCCTTTGGCGCGGCCGCCGCGGTTCGAGATTTCATCGATCAGGTCAGCGGCAGCCTGACGGTCGCCGGACTTCGGCGCGCTGCCGAATGCCCGGTCGGAAAAGTTTTCCCAGAATGTGCGCCGCTCGGGACCGGGTGCGAGGCGTTCGGTCACGGCGGTGCGGATAGCGCTCGCCAACTGTCCCCACTCGGCGAGCGCGGGTGGGAGCAACGACTCGATGCGTCGACGAATTGCCTGCCCGAGGATGGGGGCGGCGCCGTCGGTTGAAATCGAGACGATAACCGGCGAGCGGTTGACAATCGAACCGAACTGGAACTGGCAGAACGCCGGTTTGTCGATGACGTTGACAGGTATGCCGGCGGCGATGGCGGCGCAATAGAAGGCTTGCGCTTCGGCTTCGGTTTCGGCATCGGCAAGGGCTATTGCGGCGCCGGCAAATATGTCGGTGGCCCACGGTCGCGGGCGATGCGTGAGCGTCCCTGCGGCCGCACCGCGCGAAAGCAATGCAGCCATGTCTGGTTCCAGTTCGGCAGCGTAGATTTCGACATTCGCTCCTGCCGCCGCCAACAACTCAGCCTTCCAGGCTGCCGCGGCGGATCCGCCTGCAAGGATGGCACGCTTGCCTTCGAGGTTGAAAAAGACCGGCAGTTTGGCAAGGGCACCGACCCGTGCACGCGGCTTGCGGGTAGATCCATTCGACGTGGCGGGCATAGGTATTCCTTGGCGGCTTCGTTTATGGGAAAAGTGCTTGATGCTGTGTGGTATCCAGCATCGACCGAGGCAGCAGCTTTTCCTGGCATAGCGTAAGGTGCAGATTAAAGCATTGGTATTTTCGTTTTTTCATGTGACGAATTTTTCATGTGAGGGAGTGCGGAACAATGAGTGAATTTTCCGATGTGACACGGGCCATCGAACGTAACGACCTCGACGAAGCAGCAAGCCGATTGCTGAGGTTTCTTGCCAATCCAGGTTTCGGCTCGGACCGTCTCAGCGACGCAGAAATCATCGATTTTACCTTTGAGGTCGGCGACTGGCTGTTCGAGGCCGGGCGACCCGAACTGGGGGCGCAGGTCTACGCTGCGGCGTTTGGCAAGCTGCAAGCCGCCGGCTCGGCTCCTTCCTTCGAATTGGCGCGGCGACTCGACCGCCTGTCGGACCACTTAAGCGCAGCGGAACGGTATCTGGCGGCTTTGCGAGCTGCCGAGGGCAGCCTCGAACTTACGCGCGCGGATACGGAACTCGATGGACGCGGGGTCGTGTGGCGTCTCAACAGGGTGGCGCGGCTCAATGAGACGTTGGGTGACGTCGAAGCTGCGAAGAAGGCTCGCGACGAAGCGCAGCGGGTGAAGATGCAGGCGGGACTTGGCGGCTTGAAGGACGACCTCAAACCAAAGATGTCGATGAGCAGGCCGAAGACGAGCAAGCCCAAGATGAGCGGTGCGCCGATCGAACCTACTCCGCCACAGTCCGGGCCCGCTCGGCCACTTGCCGGCGATGCAGACGCTGGGGAGCCAGCTGCGAGTGACGACTTCGAAATGGAGTGGAGCGCTGCGGGGCCGAACGTGGAAGAGAGATACCGGTCGCTTGCCGATCAACTCTCTGAAGTTCCCGACAGTGATGCCTATCACAAGGTACCGGTGCACTTCGCTACCCACCGGATGCCGATCGGGGATGTCGAGGCGGAGGACTACGATCCATACAACCGCTTCGGCTTCGAGCCGAGCCGGGAACTGCGTTATGGCCGTGCACTCGTCACGGTGCCGGCCGATCGGGCGCTGGGGTCGTATGTGGAGCCAAGCGGCGGTTTTTTCGGAAACGGCGGTGCGCTGGAAAAGTCGTTCACGGTCCAGTCGGTCGAGATCTTGGCTGACGGTCCAAGGTTAATTCGCGAAGTCGCCGGGCTCATTTCGGAAAGCGGTGAGAACGATAAAGGCAAGGAGCTGCTGGTATTTCTTCATGGATACCGGACGACGCTTGCCAGCGGACTGATGCGGGCCGCGCAGCTCAAGGTCGACATGATGATCGAGGGAGCCGTGGTGCTCTACAGTCTGCCCTCGAAGGGGACATGGAGCGGATATCCGCACGACAGGGATGCGGCGGCAGATCCTTTGGCGACGGAGCAGTTGCGCGATTTCCTGATTGCTCTCAGTGAAGAAACCGGTGCAGAGCGGATGCACCTGGTTGCGCACTCGCTGGGCAGCGAGATGCTCATGCGGTCGCTGAACGAGATCTACAAGAGAGAGGAGCCCAGTCCGAAGCGGCGGTTCGACGAAATCATTTTTGCGGCACCCGACGTCGATCACGACGATTTCGTTGCAATCGTTCCACGGTTCACCAAGCTCGGCGGGAGGGTCACAGTGTATGCTTCGCAGCGCGATATTCCATTGATGGCGATCAGCTGGATCGTGGATCGCAGCCGGGCCGGTTTCGATGCTGCGAGGCTTGCTGGGATACCGGGTGTCGACAGCATCGATACGACGGCATCCGGTTCGTGGCTCGGGAGCCTCTGGGGCAGTTGGGGTCATTGGGATTTCGTCAGCGAAGCCGTCGACGATTTCCGCGCGGTGGTCTGGCTCAGCCTACTGCCGCCAGGACGGCGGTCGCTCCTGAGCGCGCGGCAGCGGACCGACCAGTCGGCCTTCTGGGCGGTCGAGATAAAACAGGGTGCGGGAATTCTGAGGACGGCGCTGGAATGGGCGCGAAGCCTGAAGCTGGAGGCTGCGCTGGGCACCGCGCGCAATGCGGCCGAGGCGGAAGCGTCCAGAACGCCACCGGGGGACAAGCTCGAGTTCTTCCAGCAGGTCACTGCCGAACTTGAGGTTTTCGAGCAAAATATCCGGTCCGAAGTTTCATGAGGATCAGCGGAAACGGATCACTCCGTTGACGATCGCAAAGCCCAGGGTGCCAATCGCCAAAGCCCCAAGATCGAGCATGGACGGCGCTTCGCCAAGCCAGGCGAAGGCGATTGCCGTGCCCATCATCGGCATCAAGACGCTGAAGCTCGCAGTCCGGGTGGCGCCGATGCGTGCTATCGCCATGGTGTAGAGGATCGTTGCAACGAAGCCGGAGAGTACGCCCTGGGCGACGGCATGGAAAGCGATCTGCGGCCATGTGAGGGGAAAGAACGGGTCCGAACCGAGCGCCTTGATCGCCAGCAGCAGAATAGTCGAGACGACGCACACGTAGGCCGGTCCCTCGGCGGGGGAAAATCCCGAATGCTTGAAGGCGACCGTATAGGCCGCCCAGCCCGCCGTCGCGATCAGCATGAGTGAGACGCTGTAGAGATCGGTGCCGTTATCGCCGATGAGCGCGCTTGCGATGACCATCGATGCGGCGATTGCGATGAGCAGGAAACCTGGCAGGCGCACTCGGTCCACTGTCGTTCCGAAGAGCAGCCATTCCCCCAGGACGGCGAAGACGGGCATGGTGCAGAAGACGATTGTCGCCAGATGGACGACGTTGGCGCGTTCGAGAGAGGCCGTGACGAGCCAGACGAAGGGAAGGCCCCAGCCGAGCATGGCGATCAACGACCAAGTGGGTGCCGTGCGAAGCTTTCGGAACGTGCCTGGCCACACGGGTGCAAGCATCAGCGCGGGGACCCCGTATCGGAGCATCGATACATCGATCGGGGCGATGCCGTCGATTGCGGCAAACCGGGTCGCGGACATCCATCCGGCCCAGATCGTCACCGCGCCAAGGGCCAGCAGGAATGCGGTGGTGTCGTCGTTCTGGCGCATGGTTCCGGTCATTCTGCCGAGGCGGATTTGCGCCGTTTTCCCGGTAAGTGCTGCTGATACGCAGTCGCGTTTTTTGAGATTGATTTGATCAACGCCCGAGTATTTCAACGCCTGAGTGTTCCAATGCCCGAGTATTCCAACGCCGAGTGGACCGGCCGAAGGTGGGCGCCGGAAACACTCAAAAGCAGCCCGCTTCAAAGCCTCGGGGCGCGATATCCGCCAGTCAGAACTGCGTTGGGTTGCTCGGCCCGACATAATCCAGTAGTCCGACTGCGGCTTGGTTGCCAAGCGTCTCCACCGCAGCGCTAGTGTTCCGACTCTGACATATGGTTCCCTGCCGGGAACCTGAATGTCAGCCCGGAACACTCAGCCCAGAAGACTAGGCAACCTTTTGATTGTGTTCTGGATTCACAAACATTTGACGACCTCCACCCGGGAATCAAA
>JAHJSN010000081.1 GCA_018830445.1 Alphaproteobacteria bacterium
GCTGGCCGCAACCGCTGACGATTTCGGCGAGACATGAAGGCCACTAGCCAAAACAATGGCTTAGTGTGGCGTTCAGCGCGCCTCAATTGACAACTCCTGTGCGGCACCAACAGGTCAATTAAGGCGCGACGCCACACTAGGGACTGAGTGCGGGCGGCTGTTTCACGGCATGGAAGCAAGATCTGGCCGTTCGGAAACGGTCTTGCACCCTGCATGATCTGTACTTGAAGATGTTGGCAGGCGCAATCGTGCGACACTTATCCGCGGCAAGTCGGACTGCAGACGTCGGGGAGTGTGTATCCCGAATGTGATCGGCAGGTTGCGTGCGGATTATTCAAGAATGGTTGTCTGGACCTGCGCTTGCGAACTCATCTAGAATTTGCATGCGGCTGGCGACGAACGGATCGAAGTCCCAATGTTGCGGTGCCAGACGAAGGCCGCGAGGACATGGTTGACGCCTCAACGGGGGTGCATCCGCTCGCCGGGCAAATTCATCAGGGAGACTACCAACGTTATGGCAGGCAAGAACAGCGGAAGTTGTCAGTGTGGATCGGTTCGCTATGAAGTTCCGCAGGACATGAAGAATGCGGGCAAATGTCATTGCCTGATGTGCCAGAAGTCGACTGGCTCAGGCTCGTCGACGGTGGTCTTCTACGATATCAACGATCTCAAAGTGACGGGTGAGACCAAAACCTACACGTATACTTCCGACCGGGGCAATGCGGTCACCTCCCACTTCTGCCCCAAGTGCGGGACGAAGTTGTTCCTGACAGGCGATACAGGGTTTCCGGGGCTGGCGCTGGTACTCGCCGGAACTCTGGATGACAACAGCAACGTGAAGCCGCAGTTCGTGGTGTTCGACAAGCGGCGTCCGGCGTGGGACAGCGACGATCCATCCATTCCGCATTTCGCGGAAATGCCACCGGGCTGACGGGAGTACAGCGAGCCGCTGTTTTTCTGGTGCAGTTGTGCAGCATCGCCGGGAGCGTGGCTCGGTCACCTCCCGGCGTTGCGGCATTGCCGGGATGGTCTGGTGAAGTTGCGTGCGGCTGCTGTGACGAGGGCGGGACGTTCGGAAAGCGGCATTCGAACGTGGTAGGATTCTCAGGTGATGTGCGGTAGAGCGAGCACATACAGTCCGGCGGCGATCAGGGCGATGCCGGACAGCCGCGCAATCCATTGGCCGTGTGGAGCGATCTTCTCGATCAGAACGTAGGCGGCCAGGCCGGCGACCCAGACCAGGTTCATCAAGCCTCCGGCGAACAACAAGGCCATCAAGAACCAGCAGCAGCCGAGGCAGTAGGCGCCGTGGGTCAGCCCCATCCGCAGCGCGCCGAAAGATCCTGGCTTGAAATTCCGGCTGAGGAAGTGCGCGGGCGAGCGGCAGTGTTGCAGGCAGACGGTCTTCAAGGGTGTCAGCTGATAGGCTCCGGCGGCAATCAACAGCGCGGCGGTGAAGACGGGTTCGATGCTCCACATCGTCATGGCGTGAAGGAGGCCGGCGTTTTCGAGGCTCCATTGCAGGGCGGTGGCGAGTAGACTGAAACCCATCCAGGCCAGGAGATAGCCGGCGGCGAAAGCGAAGGCCGGGATCAAGGCAGGCGCGATGCGACCTTGCTTCTGCTCGTGGCGGTATGCGTGCCCGTAGAGCAGGATCATCGGCGCGGCGCTGGGCGTCATCATGGCGATCATCATGATCCACCACATCAAGAACATCAGGCCGGCATAGGCCGGGGTCCATTGCATCGGCATGCCGGGGGTGACCGGCGGCGGGAACTGCCATGTCGTCATCGTGAAGATGTTCATGCCGGTACCGGCGCCGATGAACAGCCACCACCATGACAGCAGCGTGATGAGGATGAGCCCGGCTCCGACGATCAGCCGCTCGCGCTTGATGACAATCTCGGTCGCCGTCAATTGATGCTTCATGGCGTGTCTTTTCAAATCGTGCGGTGTTTGACGACGCCGTGGTTGTTCAAGTGAAGATGGGCGAACTGGCCGTAACTGTCCTTGAGGTTCAGGGCGATGCGGCCCTGGGTCGTTGCCGTCGCGCTGCCCATTTCCGCCAGTTCGTATTCAAAGCCGTGGGGAATATCGATGCGGGCGCGATGTTCCTCGCCGGTCACCGGATTTCTGATCGGCTCGCCAACGCATTCGGCGAGGTCTTTGACGACGAAGCGGCCCTGCCTGGCGTCGACGTCCACGTCGAAATCGATCTCAGCGAAGATCGGATCGTAGGCTTCGGAGAGCGTCGAGGCGAACACCGCGAAGACGGTGGCCATGGGATCGGTATCCTGGCCGGTCATGATCTTCAGGATCGCTTCGCGCTGGGCGTCGTCGGCGCGCACATCGACGAACGGCTGGACCTTGCCGTTACCTTCATGGATCGCCTTCGGCCACGAGAACACTCCACCGAAGCGAAGTCCGTCGAGCTTGGTAGCCCCGTAATGTCCTTCGGTGACTTCCATGCAGGTGACGGCTTCGCAATTGCCGTATGTCGGAGGCGCATTGAACTGGCAGGGGCAGCCGTAATTGCAGTTGCAGTTCGCCAATTCGACCGCACGAATTTCCCAGGGTGTCATCGGTCGTCTCCAATCGTTAGAAAACGTGCAAGAATTCGCCAGCTCCGTCTGGCAGGTGTGCCGTCACGGAGACAGCCCGTCGGGGGGAGCGCAAGCAGGAGACTACAGCGAAACCGTCATGCAGAGCCAGGGGCAGCCTTGATATCTGATCGGCAGGCAACGACTGGTGCGCGATTATTCCGGCGGCGTTGCTATTGGGCGCAAACGGAATCGGCGCAGGTGAAAGGAGCTTTGCGATGTTTGGAGGATTTGCGGCGCGTGACCTCGATGTCGGAGGCGGTATCCGCATCCATGCCCGCATCGGCGGTTCGGGGCCGCCGGTGTTATTGCTGCATGGTTATCCGCAGATGCATGTGTGCTGGCACAAGGTCGCGCCTAGGCTTGCCGAGCGTTTCACAGTCATCGTTGCCGACCTGCGCGGGTATGGCGCCTCTTCGAAGCCCACGAGCGCGCCGGACCATGCAACTTATTCGAAGCGGGCGATGGCGGCCGATCAGGTCGAGGTGATGCGCCAACTTGGTTTCGAGCGGTTCGCGGTCGTCGGGCACGATCGCGGCGGGCGGGTGGCGCACCGCATGGCGCTCGATCATCCAGGCGCTGTTGCAAAGCTCAGCGTCGTCGACATAGCGCCGACGGCGACGATGTATCAGGCAACCAACATGGCGTTCGCGCAGTCCTATTACCATTGGTTCTTCCTGATCCAGCCGTTCGATTTCCCCGAGAGGCTGATCGGTGCTGATCCGGAATACTTCCTGCGCCAGACGCTCAAGAGCTGGTGCAAGACGCAGGATGCGATAACCGAACAGGCGTTTGCAGCTTATCTCGCCGCGTTCAATTCGGCGGATGCCATTCACGCGACCTGCGAGGACTACCGGGCGGCGGCTTCCATCGATCTTGAGCACGATGCCGCCGACGAAGCGGCCGGGAACCGAATTACCGCGCCGGTCAATGTGACGTGGGGTGCGCGCGGGACGATTGGAAAGCAGTTCGACGCGTTGGCGACATGGAAGGCAAAGAGCGCTTCCAAGGTGGAGGGGTGCGCGCTCGACTGCGGGCATTTCGTGCCGGAGGAGGATCCCGAAGGGCTGGTGCAGGTGTTGGAGCGGTTTCTTGAGTAAGGGGCGGTGTTCTTTTTGGGTCGATGGTCAGCTCACCGGCATCCGGCGTTGCTGGTGTCGAAGACATGGCCGGTGAGGTCGCGGCCCTTTGCGGAGGCGAGGTAAAGAGCCAGGGCGGCGACGTCGGGTTCGCCGAGCAGCGTCTGCTCGAAGGCTTCAAGGCCGGTCGCGGGCGCGACCGCATTGATGCGAATGCCCTTGCCCGACCAGTTGCGGGCTTCGGCACGGACGACGGCGGCAAGAGTCGCGCGGACGATCTCGAGAACCATCAGCTGTTCCTGGCTGTCAGGTTCAGGCGCACGCACGACATGAAGTATCGAACCCGGCGTCAGGGTCAGCTGCATGCGGTTGGCAACGACGCGGGTGGCCAGAGTGGGTGCCAGCAACTTTTCCGAGACGAGGTCTTCAAGATCGCGCTGGGAAGTCCGGCCGGTGAGGTCCGCAGGGTGGATCTCGATCAGATTGACGACGTTTTCCAGACCGCCGAACGCCTTCTGTGCCGGGCCCTGGGCGAAGCTCACGGCGGCGTCGGCGTCCTCGATGTCGTCAGCCGTGTGCAGGCTCAATTCGCGGGCGTACTGGGCCAGATATCCGGCGAGCGCGTCGACTGCGGCTGACTCCTCGGCGGCGCGGATCACGAGTCGCGTCGAGCGCTCGGCGAACGCGCGGGCGATATCGACGCCGCAGCGGCTCGTGAGACCTGAAAGGAGTACGCGGGTTCCACTCAGCTCCGGGTACACCGCTGCGGCGCGCAGCTCTTGGACAAGGCTCATCAACATCGGGCTCGTCTCCTCAACAATACGCCGGACCAACTTCCTCGCCCGGGTACGACCATACCACGGCGATTCGGCCTAACGAGAGATAAATACGATTGCGATTCGGGGGGGAGGGGGGCTCGGAAGTGGCCGGATTGGGGCAACCCCCAGTAAATTCGATTTGGGATGGCAGCATCTGTGCGGATGAGTGTTTTGAGGGGTATGCTGGACGGGCAACGACGAAATGTTCGTGCAACTTGGCGACGTTTCTTGGCGACGTTTCTTGGTGAGGTTTCGGGGCGTGACGCAGGACTTCAAGGCGAATGAATTGAGATCGTACTGGATGCCGTTCACGGCCAATCGGGCGTTCCAGGCGCGGCCACGGATGATCGAGGGTGCCGAGGGGATCCACTACATCACCGATGACGGCCGACGCGTCATCGATTCGACGTCGGGGCTTTATTGCGTGAACGCGGGCCACTGCGATCCGCACATCGTGGACGCGATCCGGCAGGCGGCCGGCGTCCTCGACTACGGGCCGGCGTTCCAGTTCGCTCACCAGGGCGCGTTCGAATTGGCTTCCAGGCTTGCAATGTTGGCGCCTGACGGACTCGACCACGTCTTTTTCGCGAATTCGGGCAGCGAGGCGGTCGATACGGCGATGAAACTGGCGCTCGCCTACCACAAGGCGCGCGGAGAGGGCTCGCGGACCCGGTTCATAGGGCGCGAGAGGGGTTATCACGGCGTCGGGTTCGGCGGCATGGCGGTCGGCGGCATTCCCGGCAACCGCAAGGCCTTCGGGCAGCAGCTGCCGGGCGCCGATCACTTGCGCACGACGTACGACCGCACGCGGCAGGCATTTTCCATCGGGGAACCCGAATGGGGGGCGGAACTCGCCGATGAGCTTGAGCGGATCATCACCCTGCACGATGCCTCGAACATCGCGGCGATCGTCGTCGAACCGGTTGCCGGATCGACGGGCTGCCTGCCGCCGCCCAAAGGATATCTGGAACGGCTTTGCGCGATCGCGGCCAAATACGGGGTGCTCGTCATCTTCGATGAGGTGATTACGGGGTTCGGGCGGCTCGGGCACGCCTTCGCAGCAGAGCGCTATGGCGTGACGCCGGATCTGATCTGCTTCGCAAAGGGGCTCACCAACGGGGCGGTGCCGATGTCGGGCGTTCTGGCTGGTTGCGGGATCTATGAGACGATGATGCAGGGGCCACAGTTCCTGCCCGAGTTCTATCACGGCTACACCTACTCGGCGCATCCGCTGGCGACGGCGGCGGCGTTGGCGACGCTTGATGTCTATCGCGACAAGGATCTGTTCGCGCGGACCGCCGGCATGGAGGCCGAATTCTGCGAAACGATGATGACGTTGAAGGATGCGCCGCTTGTCGCGGACATCCGACCGATCGGCCTCATTTGCGGCATCGACCTGGAGACCGGCGCGCAGGGCATTGGTGCGCGCGGCTACGAGGCGATGCAGCGCGCATTCCACGAACAGGACCTTTATGTACGTGTCGCTGCCGATACGATGATCGTGGCACCGCCACTCATCTCAGAAATCGGGGATGTCGCGGAGATCGTCTCGCGCATCCGGGCGGTTCTGCGGACACTGCGCTGAACGCGGGTTAATTGCGGTGCGAAACGGACACACAAGGGTTCCAGAGCGGTGCGCGGACAGCCAAAGCTGGTGACATCTGCCGGAGCGGAGTTGTTTCGCGGGCGTTGCCGCCGGAGGCTTGAAACAACCGATTCGGAGTCTTGGGGCAGAACTCGTGGAAATCATGATAGGCGATGAAGCGGCAAGACCGCACCAGCAAAGGGCCGCAAAACCGGGCGTTGCCGGCGACGCGAGCCGGGAACATGCGGGCGGTCCGATGACCGGTGAGGCCGGTCTGGGCGGTGCGATCCCGGTATCCCTGCCGGTGCGCCTGACGGGCGAAGCGGTCAGCATTCTGGCCATGGCTCTTGCCACCCTTGCGATCGGCATGGCGCTCAATCTGCATGGCGGGTTTGCAATCTGGACGGCCGTTGCGTGCGCGGTTGCCTGCTACGCCGTGATGCTGGTGGGTCATGCCCTGATGCCGCGCCACTACGCGGTCGACAAGGTGCCTGCTTCGGGCTCGATCGCGCGGGCGCCCGGACTGCCGGTCGAGGGAAATGGAGCGGCAACAGAGCGGGCAACCCGGGCCGGATTCAACAGTGGCCCGCCGCAACGCGCCAGGGCGCCGTCCAGAACCGCTTCCGAAGAGCCAACAACGGCCCCCGACAAGAAGCCTGCCGGTCATCCGCAGGCAGGCGGTCGAGCGCCGGGCAAACACTCTGCGGTGGTGTCCGCGCCAGCAGGAGCAGGTTATTGGGGCGGTGTGAGCGCAACTTATTCCGAAGAATTGGCGGATCCGTTTGCACCACCAACCGAGCCTCGCGATCAAGCGAAGCGGACCCACGTGGTGGCCGCACCGCCGATGCCGGTCGCGGCGCAGCAGGCAACGCCGCCGCCGTTGTCGTCGGCACCACTTACGGCTGGAATTTCGCCGCGCGAATCAGATGTGGAGATGATCCAGGGATTGATCCGCAAGCTTGCCGATGAAGTCAACGCCGCCAGCGTTTCCCCGCCGAAGGGGGCAGCTGCTGCCGCCGCGGTGTCCGAACGGGCGATTGCGGCGTCGGTCGATGCCTTGAAGGCGACCGCGGGCAGCATGCGATCGCGGGACGATGCCGCGCAGAGGCGGCTGGCAGCAACGGCGGAGTGTCAACCAGACGAACTCCGCTCGGAAACCGGCCGCCCGCCGGAGGTCAACGCGAGGCTTTCGGTGCTGGCCGAAGCACTGGCTCTGGGCCGGGTGGAAGTGCTGCTCGATCCCATCGTCGATTTCAATGCTGGCGCGCCGCGCCACTTCGAACTCTATCTGCGGCTTCGCGATGAGCGCGGACGAGTGATCGATACCGATCAAGCGCGTGAGGAGTTCGCGGGAACGGGAATGCTGGCGCGCATCGACGGGGCGCGCATGGCCCACGCCTCCCAGGTCGCCGTGCGCTTCACCGGCCGTGGCCGGGATAACGCATTGTTCTCGACGGTGAGCGGTGAAGCACTTTCCGCGCACAAGTTCCTGCAGGGAGTCGCGGACGCCTACCGCGAGCGGCGCAGCGTGGCAGGGGCGCTGATCATGACCTTCAGCCAGGCGGATGTGCGCGGGTTTGGCGCGCGCGAGTGGAATGCTCTGTCCGAATTCGCCGGCATCGGCTTTAGATACTGCATCTCGGACGTCATGGACCTCGATATGGATTTTGAGCATCTCAAATCGCGCGGGTTCAATTTCGCCAAGCTCGACGCAGCGGTTTTCCTCGAAGGTCTGCCGGCCGGTAACGAGATCTTCATTCCGGCGCAGGACATCTGCAAGCATCTTGCTGGAATTGGACTCAGCGTTATCGTCGGCGGCATGAAGAACGAAAATACGGCGGCCAAGGTGTTTGGTTTCGGCGTGCTTTACGGTCAAGGTGCCTTGTTTGGCGGCGCCAAGGCAGTGAAGCGGGAGCTTATTGCCGGAGGCGGTCACGAAGCCGCCTGAAGTTGAGAATCTCCGGGGCGATGGCCGGTCGACTGCGCACGCCTGATGCGACAGGGGAATCGATACTTGTGGGTGTCCGTGGCGGTGCCATCAGGTTCGTTACGGACCGCTGCCGGTGATGCGAGCGCACAGGTTGCATCCGGGATGGATAGCTGTTGCAGCCTGATTGTCGTAGACTGTTCCAGGACGTGGCGAAGAAACCGCTTCAAGGTGGTCGATGAGTGAGAATGTGATCTGGCTGAACCGGCCATCGGGGGCAGGCGCGCATGCGCGGCGCAAGGACCGTAACGTTGCGGTTGTGGAAGCTGCCTTCCAGTTCATTGTGAGCCACCCGTTCACCGATGGGGATGCCAGCGAGGCGCGGCCGGGAATGACCAGGGAGGATGCATTGCTCCTTGCAGACGTCATTGCACTTGCCTTGCGCATCGCGATGCTTGGACCGGCCGAATTCGAAGCCTGGGCGAGCAAGGACATGGCCTATTTCGAGCATTGGTTGCGCCATTACGAAAAGCAGATTGCGCGGTTCCTCGCTGAGTAGTCCGTCGACGGAGCCGATCAACTGGCGGCAGTGGCTTGTCCGAAACTGGTGGAATGCAACTCAAGCTGGGTCAGGCGTGCGATGGACGAGGCGGCAAGGCAAGCGATAGCAGAGCAACTTGCCGGGCTGATTGGAACCGGGCGTCAGGTGGCGCCGATTTCGCAACGCTTCCGGGGGTTCGATCTTGTTGCCGGCTACGATGTCGTTCATCGCGTGCAGAAGCTGCGGGAAGCTGCAGGCGAGAACCCGGTCGGACGCAAGGTCGGGTTCACCAACCGCAATATCTGGGATACCTTCAGCATTTCAGCGCCGGTGTGGAATTTCGTGTTCGACCGCACGGTCCACGAAATGGCAGCCCCGCTTGCAGTTGTGGACATCTCCAAATTCTGCGAACCGCTGATCGAGCCGGAATTGGTGCTGCATCTTGGCGAGACTCCCAAGCCGGGCATGAATGAAGCGGAACTTGCCGGGTGCGTGGACTGGGTGGCGCCGGGGTTCGAGATCGTTCACTCGATCTTTCCAGGCTGGGAGTTTTCGGCGGCCGATGCGGCTGCCGCCTACGGCATGCACGGCGCGCTATTCATCGGGCCGAAGTGCCGCCTGTCTGCGGACGGTAGCGCGGCGGGGGCACCGATCAGCGGATTCGAGGTTACGTTGCGAAGCGATGCTGGAGAGGCGCGGCGCGGAAGTTCTTCAGACATCCTCGGCGGCCCGCTCAAGGTTCTTTCCTACATCGTTGAAGAGATCGCGCGGTATCCCGGATCGGCGCCACTGCGCCAAGGCGAGGTGGTCACCACGGGGACGCTGACGGATGCCATGCCGGCGAAACCGGGGGAGACCTGGAGGGCTAGTTTCGAAGGGATAGAGCTTGCGCCGATCGCGTTGCGGTTGGGGCAGGCTTGAAGTTGCGGCTTGCTGCGCGCTTCGAGGCTTGAGGCGGTCGCATGGGCGTCTAGCGGGAAGCGACGGCTAAAACGTAATGCGGCTACCTGTCATCAGCGCATCGAAGTCGTCGACGGAAATTGCCGTCGAATTGGCGCCCGTTACGCTAACGTCGGCTTCGTAATGGCGTAACGCCAAGTAAAAATCAATTTCGAATTCTTCAAGTGTCTGCATGATACCGATGCCGTAGACGTTGGTGCGCGCGTTGATCTCGACGTCGTGCGGCACACCGGTGCGGAACTGGTCCACCTCTATTTCAACGTTCCTCTTGCCGTGGAAATATTCGGCATACGTCGTCGTCGCGCCGAGCGGCGAGAGCGACCAGGCTTTGGCGATTTTGGCGTAATACCAGTAATTGTCGCCCGAGACGTCGGTCGGTCTGGTCACGTTGAGGCCCGACGCCAGACTGGCAATAATCGAGGTCGGCTTGTGTTTGAGGGATAGCGATCCTGCCAGTGTTCCACAGCCAGAAAGGTCATCGCTATCGCGGCATGGGCTGCGTGTATCTTCGGCGTAGTAGGCAAATGCCGCGCCGCCGGTAACGGCAAAGTTCTCCCAATCATCGTTGAAGCGCAAGGCGGCGGCGCTGACGCCTCCCATGCCCCAACTCAGCGAAGCCTGCAGCTTGCGTTCTTCGGGGGTGTCGAAGCGGACGACGGATGCCTCGTCTCCGTCGCCTATGTCGTCGGCACCCACGAACGACCAGATCAACGGATCACCGGGCGTGAAGCGGCGGTTCGGGCGCAGAAGAAAGTTGCCGTTCCAGTCCGCAACCGCAGGGCTGGCAAAACTGTCGGTGGCAGATAGGTCCAACTCCGTAATGTGGTCATGCGCCTCGGTCTGCATGCCAACAGTGATCCGGCCCAGTTCTTCATGGCCGATAAAGAAATTGGAAGCGCCAACGGCCGTGCTCATCGCGCCTTTGGAAATCGATTGACTCAGTTCGTCACTTGAGTTGCTGGGGATTTCGATTTCCAGCATGAAGCCGGCTTCCCATTTCGAGGGTAATTCGGCATCGCCTGAAAATGTGAAATAGCTGCCTCCGGACGCTGGTTCGACGACGTAGGCATTGCGCTCCACTCCGTCAGACCAGAAAAGCACGGAGCGATGCAATTGGCCCGAAATTTCGATCTCAAGACGCTGGCTGCGTGGTGTCACTTGCGAGAGTTCGACGATGCGCGACTCCAAGTCGACGCAGCAAGATGCTGTGTCGCCGGCATTGGCAGTGGATATGCTTGAAACCGAACCAAGGCACACCAGTGTCCCGGCTGTGACATACCCTTTCCAAGCGTAGGCGGGGAACTCCAGTTTGGTGATTTGTTTGGGATTCGGATTGAAACACGTTTGGCGGCCTGCACCGGGAAGAAAGGTTCTGATCCAGAACACTACGAGTTCGGGCGCAGCGAATTTCTGGCAGAGCCCGGCGGACGAAAGACCGGTGGCCGGTCTCCTGGTCGCGTCGGGTTGAGCCATTCGTGTGATCATCTCTTGGATGGATGTCCGGTTGAAGGCCGACAAGTGATTCGCAGCCTACGATGGTAACGTGTCGCCCGGTCTCCGGCGGATCATCTTTAAGCGTTGCGATGCCTGTCAGCAACTTCCCGGTTTCTGCAATGGCGGCCCAGCCGGAGCCGTATTTCTATCGAGAGCCTGTGACGTGATGGTGTCGATTGATGTTGCCCTGGAGCTCGAAAAAGCGTTTGCGGCGTCCGGCTTCGAAGGCGAACTGTCGGTTCATGTAGCAGACAAACCGCAGGCCGATGCGCACCTGGATCCACTGGCGTCCGGCTTTTCCACAAGCGCAACACGCAAGCGCCGGGGCCGACTTCGTAATCGGACGGAAACTGGCGCACAATTGCCTTGCGGCACTGGGTAGCCTGGGTAGCCTGGGTAGCCTGGGTAGCCTGGGTAGCAAGGTGCTGGATGTTGGACGCGGAGCGGCCCGCCTGCCGCTATGGCCGGCCGGGTTTTGCGGTTCGATAACCCATACCGACGGCTTCGCGGCTGCCGTGGCGGGAAAGCCGGCGCGGATCGGTTCGGTGCAGATCGGCATTGACGCGGAGCCTATCACCGCGCTTGACCGGGATACGTGCGAACAGGTTCTAAAGAATTGCAAACGCTTGCAGCTGGCTTGCTTGCCCGCTCGTGAGCGGGGATTTCTTGAAACCTGTTTGTTCAGTACCAAGGAAGTCATTTTCAAGGCCCAGTTTCCGGTGACGCAAGGCTTCGTGGACTTCCACGACGTCGCTCGCAAGTTAGTGTAGCGCACCTAACGTTTGGTCCCCACTTGCGGCCTGGCTCGTTGCCAAACGTTTGGTGCAAAAGCTACACTAGAAACTTAGTTTCGCTCGTGTTCCTTATGGCTCCGACACTTGGTCGATAGCGTGCTGCAACGGGAACCAAGTGTCGGAGCCGGAACACGAGTGCATTGGGAACCCACCGCCCGGACCGGCACCTTGCGGGTGAACCATCAGGTGCCAGCGCTGCAAGGTGCCAGGATCACGACGCTCTATCGGGCTCACGGCTTCCTTTTCCTTGCGGCTGCGTGATCGCAAGCGCACTTGAGCGGGATTAGAGCACTCCGAAGTGGTAGGAGGCGATATCCTTCGCGGTCAATTGCGGCCGCCCAAGCGAGCGATGGAAATACTGCAGGACCTCGAATTCCGGATCGCCGTTATAGGCGCCGTTGAGATATTCCGCGAATTTTCCGGCGCCCTTTGCATGCACGAAGTTCCAGGTGATCGAAACCGAATCCTCGACCGCGATGACGTCATGCAGCCAGCCGTGCGGGATATAGACCATCTCGCCTGGACCGACCGTGCCGTGCAAATCGGGCTCCACCGAGACGCGATCCAGGGCTTCGGAGCGTACGTCCACGAAGCCGCCGAAAGAGGTGCCGTCGCTTTGCTTGGTCAGTTCGTCCGCCCGCTCCGGGCGGTAGAGTGCGACTTCTTTCCGGCCGTAAAACTGGCAGACGACCGCATCGCTGCAGAAGGGATCGCGGTGCATGCGGGTGCGGGCGCCGCGGGCGGCGACGAGGAGGCCGCGATAGGGAAAAGCATCGCGGACCGGGTCGGTTCCAGCTTCGGCACGGCTGACCGGCACAACGAAGTTCGACGTCGGCAAACAAGCAGGAGCTTTCCAGAAACCGGCGACGCGGGCGAATGCCGCGTCCCCCCAGGAGAATTCGACGTCCTTCAGCTGATTGTACCAGCGCACGTAGGGAACGTCTGGTTCGAGTTCGCCCTCAAGTCCAAACCAGGTGTCGATATAGTCTTCCAAGGTTTGGATGTCTTCGAGGTCGAACAAGGTGCCATAAACGAGAGCCGTAAGATCGCCGATGCTTGTTTTCAGTGCCTCAGGTGTCCAGGATCCGGCGGAATAGTCCATGCCCCGCACGATGGCCGGGGTATTTGTTGCCACGAATTCATCGACGAATTTCTGCGAAGATGGCATGTCGATGGGCTCAACGAATGTGCTTACCATCTGAGTGTTCCTTTTTCAGCGGTTTTCAGCTCGTCCTTCTTGGTCGTGGTGTCTTGGGCGGGGTTACCGGCCCACCGCGTGGATTGCTCCATCACCGATCCCTTCATCAGGAATGAATCGGCTTCCAGAATGGCTCCGTCGTGCAGTGCGGTACCGTAATGGACGAAGCCGCTTGTTGCGATCGTGCAGTTGTTGCCGAGGCGGATCCGGTCGGATTTGAACGTTCCATCCTCCAGCGAGTGGGACTGCAATTCGGCACCGAAGTTGAGTATGCAGTCGTCGCCGATCTCAACGAGGCTCGGTTCGGTCAGTCCGGCGCCGTCGTCGAACAATCGCCGGCCGACTTTCGCGCCCTGTAGTCTCAAGAAGAACGGTTTCATCGGGGTTCCGTCGAAGGCAACGAGGAAGGCGTTGTAATTGAGCTTCCAGAACCGCTCGTGGTCCCAGAACTGCTTGTCATACAAGGAGCAGTAGCGAGGCTCCAGCGGGCGAAAACCTGCGGCAAACCGTTCGCACAGAATCGAGAACAATGCCCCGACGAGAATGAACAGGTGAATTGAGATTGCAGTTGCCGCCGCGGTCGTGAAGATGCTGCCGTCGCCGGTGGTGGCAAACGCACCCAGTGACCAGATGCCCAGGCCAAGACCCGCCAGCGCCAGCATCCAGGAGCGCAACATGTACAACGCCAGGGTGAACAGGTTCGACCTCAGCTTTTTCGATAGAAGTTTCTCGAAGACGCCCGGCGCCTTGAGGTGATCGAACTTGGCGTCGCGGGCAACCGAACGCGGGATCTCGAAGGGAGGCGATCCCAGTATCCCGACATCGGTGCGCTCGGGCCCCTCTATCGGGATGGCTGCCTTGGTCGCGATGAGGCAGTTGGGGCCGAGTTTCGAATCCGCGGGATAGTGGACGACGTTGCCGACGTAGGTATCGGGCGGCATGGCGACCCGGCGCATCATGAAGGATGTCGACGAGACTTCCATGTTCATCATCAACAGCCCGTCGGAGACCAGCGTATTGCGATCGAAGGTGCACAGAAACGGTGAATGATGGCGTTGATCGACGCCGAAGTTCGAGCCGGTCTGAGTGCTCTTCGAAAGATCGTAGCCGATTGCCGACAGCCAATAGATGATCATCGAGCTGTCGCCGAAGATCGTGTTGAGGAGCCGGTTGTTGCTGAGGCGCGAAATGCTGCGGGCTAATTCGTACTGCGTGCCATGCAGCGGATGGGCTACCTCGGGCACGACGAACAGGTTCAAGATGCGCGGGACCGAGAGAATGGTTGCCATCGCCACGATGATGCCGCCGAAGTAGATGACAGCCGATCCGCCGAGCAACGTAACGGGGTCGAGGCTCGTTGGAGCCGCCTCGCCTTGTCCTGCGGTTTCAAGGCCAAGCGCTATCAGCGCAACCGCGATCAGAGCGCTCGACGGCAACGACAGGAAACATAGGCCGAACAGCTGGGCGGCGCTGAAAGCAGCTTTCCTGAGCACGGATACTTTGCGCGGTTCGGTTCGATCGAAATTCACCTTGGTCGGTTGGGCAGGCGAACCCTGGTAGTTGACGCCGTCGGGGATCGACTGGCCTTCGAGCAGTGCCGAGGTGGTGCCAAGCTGTGCGCCGTCGCCAACCGATGTGTTGATGTCGAGCACGGTCGCTTCGCAGATCAGGGCGTTCGAACCGATGCGAACCTTTCCGGGATACAAGTATCCGTTCTGTCCGGTGTAGCCGGTGATGATGCAGTCCTGGCGGAGCACCGTGTTGGCGCCGATGCTGACGAGGTCGGTGCAGACCGGCGGGATGCAGAGGATGACGGCATCCGACCCGATCGTCATGCCGATCATCCGCAGATAGACGTTGTAAAGCGGCGTGCCGGCGAAGAGGTTGAGGGGATTGGCCTGGATGGCGCGACGAGCGATCCAGAAGCGAACGTATCGTGCGCTGTAGATGGGAATCGGGTCGGTTGAGAAGCGGCCGACAGCGAGCCATTTGACAGCGATGAGCATTGCCGATGTGGAGAAGAACAGCAGGCTCGTTGCAGCGACGACGCGCAAGTAGATTTCGAACGCTCCGGTTGCCGCTGACGCCCAGTCAAATGCCGCAAGGCCGATTGCGGCTGTCGCGAAAACAAATGCGAAGGTTGCAAAGACCTGGGCAACGGCGGTTGCAACCATCGCCGGCATCGAAGCGACGCGGGGCGGCTGGCGATGGCTATCGGCGGTGCGTGGCGGCCGAAGTGGCGGAGCAGAATTCGCGTCAGGTTGTGCTTCTTCTGATTTTGCCGTTTCGGTTTTCGCGTCCACGAGTTGCGGAGTTTGCCGATTGCCGGTGGTGCCGGTATCCCGGTCGTTGACTGGCTTTTCCTGAAGTGCCTTCTTTTCCTGTGGTCCAGCCGACTTGGCCGCCATCTCATCGACGAGCCGGGCAAGCCTGGTGATGGTGGTTTCCTGATACAATTGGCGCATGGAGATACGGCGGATGCCAAGCTGTTTGCGGATCAGCGTCACATACTGGGCAAGCTTGAGGGAATCGGCGCCGAGTTCATCGAAGAAATCCGCCTCGACAGAAACCTGCTCCAGTTTGAGGACCTCGGCCAATAGCAACGCAAGTTCTGCTTCGCGTGCATTGCGCGGGGCCGTGTATCCGGCGTCGCCGGAAATGAAGCGTGTTCCGGTCGGAGGGGGCAGTGCCTTGCGATCGACCTTGGTGCTTGCCAGCAGTGGCAACTCGGCAAGCTGTTCATAGTAGGCGGGAACCATGTAGGATGGCAGAGCATCGCGCAGCGTTGCATCGACGCGCGAGAAATCGATCATTCCGCCGGACACACTCGGCGTGCAGTATGCGACCAGTTCGGTGCCAGATTGGTCGGGATCCCACGGCACGACAACCGCCTGGGAAACTCCGCCGCTGCCGCGAATGACAGCCTCGATTTCCTCAAGCTCGATTCGGTAGCCGCGGATCTTTACCTGGGTGTCGATGCGCCCGAGATATTCGATTTCGCAAGCCTCGGTGATCCGGCCGAGGTCGCCGGTGCGGTAGATCCGGCCGGATGGATTATCCGGCAGGCCGAGAAAGTCATCGAGGAAGGCGCGTTCGGATTGGTCGGGCCGGTTGAGGTAATCATCGCAAAGCGCGATTCCGGCTATGCAGATTTCGCCGGCTTCGCCGTGCGACAGCGGCAGCCCGCTGTCGGGATCGATCACGATGATGGTGTAGGTCGGCAGAGGTCCGCCGATCGTGACCGGCTGGCCGGGCGACATGACGGTCCATGTCGCGGTGACCGTGGCTTCCGTCGGTCCGTAGGCGTTGAGGACGCGTCGTGCCGGCACAAGCCAGGGGGCAATGACGTCGGGTGGACAGGCTTCACCGGAAACGAGAAGGAAGCCGATCTGATCGAGCGGCGCTTCGAGAGTGGCCAGCATCGTCGGGACGCAGCAAAGCGCCGACACCCTTCCGGAGATTAGAAAGTCCCGTAGATCGTTTCCCAGCAGCTTCGATTGCGAAGGTGCCGGTACCAGTGTGGCGCCGGCAGCGAGCGGAACCCAGACTTCCTCGACTGCAAAATCGAAGGCGAGCGTCATGCCCTGATAAACGCGGTGGGCGGGGCTGTATCCGTAAAGCCGGGCAGCTATGTGGAGGAAATTGCAGATGCTGGAATGGCGTATCGGTACGCCCTTCGGGCGTCCGGTCGAGCCGGACGTGTAGATGATGTATGCCAGCGGGTCGGATTCGACCGGCGTTTCCTGATTGACGAACGGTGTCGCCGCAGTGGCCGCAATTTCGTCGTAGAACAGGTCCAGCGCGATGAGGTCGGCGCGCGGTGCTTCGAACCTGCCCGCAAACGCCGTCATCGTGATGATATGCGTGATCGCGCTGTCCTCGATGATGAAGGCGAGGCGATCGGCGGGGAACGAAGCATCGAGCGGCACATATGTCGCGTCGATCTTGGAAGCGGCCAGTACCAACGCGTAGCTGTCGATCGACCGATCCATCAGAAATGCAATTCGGTCTCCGGCGCGGATGCCGCGTGCGCGCATGAAGCGCGCCAGCCGGTCGGCTCGGGCAAGAAGGTCGGCATAGGAGAAGGTGACTTCGCCGTAGTCGATGGCCGCATGCTGCGCGACCTGCGTGCCGAGCAGGGCACAGCGCTGTTCGAATATTTCGTGAAAGCGCGTAGCGATACATCGGCCGAGGCCGTGATCGTCGGAACTGACGAGGACGGTAGCCTCGCCGGGTGCTGCCTGGGACGGCGAAACAAATGGGATCTGCCTCAACGACCAGCTTGGCTTGTAGTTGTGATCCGCGTCACCGCCGGATGTTCGCGGGTTGGAATCGACGTCGATGACCCCGCTCAAGATCTTGCCTCCAGGCGACGAGTGACATGGACAATCGCGGCTTCCAGTGTCTTCAGCCCCTGACGCAAGACGGCGTCGGGTGTCGTCAGCGGGGCCAGAATCTTCAACACTTCGTCGTGGGGGCCGCACGTTTCGATGATCAGGCCGGTGTCGAAGCAGCGGCGAGAAATGGCGTCGGCGATCGCACCATCGCGGAGATCGAGCCCTTGGAACATGCCGCGGCCCTTCAAACGTGCGCCGGGGATCAGGCGGGCCATCTGGATCAAGGATGTGCGAATCGTCCTCGCGTTGCGTCGCACGGTGCGCGTCAGAGTGTCGTCGGACCAATACTTCTCAACGGCGATGGCCGCGGTGACGAACGCGGCGTTGTTGCCGCGGAACGTTCCGTTGTGCTCGCCGGGGGTCCACTGGTCGAGATCCGGCCGGATCAGGACCAGAGACATCGGAAGCCCAAGGCCCGACAGCGACTTTGACAGCACGACGAGATCGGGTTCGATGGCGGCGTCCTCGAAGCTGAAGAAGCGGCCAGTGCGTCCGCAGCCGGCCTGGATATCGTCGACGATCAGAAGGGCTCCGTGCCTGCGCGCGAGGTCGGCGACCGACTTCAGCCACTCCGGGGAGGCCGCGTTCAGCCCGCCTTCCCCCTGGACCGTCTCCAGGATGATGGCCGCCGGTTTATCGAAGCCGCTGGAGGGGTCGCTGAGCAGCTTGTCGAGCATCTGCGCGGTATCGACATCGGGGCCGAAATAGCCGTCGTAGAAGGCCCGCGTAACACCCGAAAGCTGCACGAACGGCTGCATCCGGTGATGGCTGTTTGCTGTCGCCGCGAGGGCGCCGAGGGTCATGCCGTGGAAGCCGCCGGTGAAGGCGACGACCTGGGAGCGTCCGGTGACTTTCCGGGCAAGCTTGAGAGCGGCCTCGACCGCGTTGGTTCCGGTCGGTCCGCAGAACTGGAGGCGATAGGACAGAGAGCGCGGGGCAAGGATTTTTGTCTTGAAGGCCTCGATGAAACGCTGTTTGGCTTCAGTCTTCAGGTCGAGCCCGTGGATGATGCCGCCAGCGGTCATGTAGTCGATAAGGCCGGAGACCATGTCCGGTTCATTGTGTCCATAGTTCAAAGCAGAGGCACCGGAGAGGAAGTCGATATATCGTTTGCCGGCAACATCCTTGAGGATGGTTCCTTCGGCTGTTGCGAACGTGGCATCGAATTTCCTGCAATAGCTGCGGACTTCCGATTCACGAATTTCGTCGTGAGAGTCTTCCAGAGATTGCAGTGTCTGAATGCCTTGGGCGATACCCATGCTGACCTCCACCGCCGTAGCAAGCGCCGGGTGGCCCTGCGTGATGGTCGGGATTGTAGCTATACGGTCTAACTAACCGGGCCGGCACAATCCGCGATAGGGCCGCTAGGCTGAGTAGTTTTCGGACCTAGGTCGGAAAGCAATCTTTTCATGTATGTTTGCTGAAGTCTGCGATGGATCGATTTGGCAGCCAGGAGCCGGCCCATGTCGTTGCATCAAGCAGTCTTGTGGCAAAACGCCACGACCACCAATCGCGGTGTCGGAAGTTCAACGAAAATCCGACATCCGTGCGGTTCAGCGGGCCGCACAACCTGAGCACCGGGGGTTAGCTCTTGAACAGCGAATCCGCCGCGCTGGCCTGGGCCTTCTTTTTGGCGATCTCGGTTTCCACCCTGCCGATCTCACCCTTGAGCGCCGCGATGCGCGCTTCGAGTTCGGCAATACCAAGCGTCGAAAGATCCTCGCCGACCGTCACGGTGGCTGGTTTTTTTGTCGGTTCGTCCCAATCCATCGCGCACCTCAATTGCCGGTGAAACCATTTCAGCCATCGTCCGATGCTGGCGAGGGCCGGGTCAAGCCCACCATCCCGCGACCCTGCGCCCCTTGCTTCCCGGTCTCCTGGCTGGCATCCCTACGGGCAACAGAACAATGCCCGACAAAGGACACCGCCATGACCGGCCTGCCAGCAACGATGAGCGCAATTCACGTCGTGGGGAAAGGCGGACCCGAAGTCCTCAAGCCGGTCGAAATGGCGGTGCCGCAGCCGGGGACTGGACAGGTTCTCATCAAAGTCGAAGCCGCCGGCGTCAACCGCCCCGATGTCATGCAGCGCCAGGGTCTCTACCCGGCCCCGAAAGGTCATTCCGAAATTCCCGGCCTGGAAGTCGCCGGCACAATCGCCGCAACAGGCCCCGGGCCAGCGCGCTTCAACGTCGGCGACAAGGTCATGGCGCTCGTCAATGGCGGCGGCTATGCCGAATTCGCCGTTGCCGACGAACCCTGCTGCCTGCCCGTTCCCGATGGCCTTTCCATGCAACAGGCCGGCGGCTTCGCCGAGACGTTTTTCACCGTCTGGCACAATGTTTTCGAGCGCGCCCATCTTGGCAGCGGCGAATGGTTCTTGATCCACGGCGGTACCTCCGGCATCGGCGTCACCGCCATCCAGTTGGCCAAGGCGTTCGGCGCAAGGGTGATCGCCACCGCCGGCTCGGATGCAAAATGCGATGCCTGCCGCCAACTCGGTGCCGACGTCGCCGTCAACTACCGGAGCGAGGATTTCGTCGAAAAGGCGAAAGAGGCAACAGCCAAGAAGGGCGTCGACGTCATCCTCGATATGGTCGGCGGCGATTACATCGCCAGAAACATCGCCTGCCTTGGCGACGATGGCCGCATGGTCAACATCGCCTACCAGAAGGGGTCGAAAGCCGAGATCGATTTTCTTCGCGTGATGCTGAAGCGTCTCACGATTACCGGTTCGACACTGCGCATCCGGCCGACGGACGTGAAGGCACGAATCGCGCGCGGGCTGGAGGAATACGTTCTGCCGATGATCGGCGACGGCCGCGTCAAAGTCGTAATGGATTCGACTTATCCGCTGCGTGAGGCCGCCGCCGCACACGCCCGCATGGATGAAGGCAAGCATATCGGCAAGATCGTGCTGACGACATGAAAAAGACCCGCGCGCGATAGCTCGGCGATCAGGACGCGAGGTCGATCAGTCGCCGGTTCAGCCACACCGGCGTCCGGCGTTCCTGGAATTTGACGTAGCGCAAGTCGCCGGAAACCTTGAGGATCTCCCCGCGACAGAACGACGAGTGCGGAAACGATCTCAAGAAGCCTTCCTTCATGACGACGCGGGCGCCGATATCGGAATGGTTGGGTTCACACTTGTGCATTTTTCCTCCTTGTTCAGCTTGCCTGAACGATTCTCCCGGACAGCAGGGCCATTGTTTTTCGTCGGCCTCTTGCATTCTTGTGGTCTACAATTTTCAAACCGCTCCCAATTGCCGTGGGTTGGTTCAGGCTTCGCGCCAGCCGGCCTCCACCTGCATGGTGTGTGCGGCAACGGCATTGCGCATCAGCATCGCCACCGTGACGGGGCCGACTCCTCCGGGTACCGGCGTCACCCAACTTGCGACGCCTCGGACCGCTTCCGTGTCGACATCGCCGACGATCATCTGACCCTTCGGCCCGCGAACGTGGTTGATGCCGATGTCGATCACCGCTGCGCCCGGCTTGACCATTTCAGCGGTGAGGAAGTTCGGAATTCCGACCGCGACGATGACCGCATCGGCACGTCTTGAATGCATGGCGACCGAACGGGTGAGGTGGTGACAAACCGTAACCGTCGCGCCCTGCGCCATGAGTAGGAAGGCCGCCGGCTTGCCGACGATTTCCGAATGCCCGATCATCACCACTTCGAGCCCGTTCAGGTTCAGTCCGGTTTCCTTGAGCAGCTCGACGGACGCAGCCGCTGTGCAAGGCGCCAATGCAAGATCGTTATAGACGATGTTCCCGATCGAGGCCGGGTTCATCCCCTCGATATCCTTCAAGGGGTGGATCGCAGATTGCAGCGACCGCACGTTGATCCCCTTTGGAACGGGCCGCTGCAGGATGATGCCGAGGACGTCGGGATCGGAGTTCATTGCCACGATCCGCTTTTTGCAGTCTTCCTGCGACAGATCTTCGGACCAGAACAATTCCTCGAAATTGAGACCGCATTCGTGGGCTGCGCGAGCCTGCCCGCGTATGTAGACGGCGATTTCCTGTCGCCTGCCGATCGACACCGATACGATCCTGCCGAATGTCCGGCCTGCCGCCGCCTCGGCGGTGACTGCATCGCGGACCTCGCGCAAGATTCGCTCACGAACCGGCTTGCCGCTCAAGAGCATTTGCAACTGCTTTGCAGTCCTTGCTGTCGCCGCCAAAGCCTGACTCCGTAGGTTGGTCTTTTTTTCTTTGAAACGGGATTTGGCCGCCGGTGTCTAATTGATAAAAGCAATAAGTGGTGCAAATCGACGCCGACAGTTTGATAGGCCAGGGCTATCAAAAATGTGTCAGGATTGATTGGCCGGCCGAGCGCCGGCTCGGTTCAGCCGCCTTGTCTTGGGAACGATGCAATATGTACTATCCAACGGTTGGGCGTAACGACGAAGACTGGAGCGGCAACTGTTGTCCGGCTTGACCTCCCTCAATGCGCCCTCGTTCGCGACACGGTGCGCAGCCGCTGGTTCGTCGCGCCGCCTGAATTAAGGCGATAGGTATGACGATGCCTTGCCAAAATTGATTGCGCGCGAACAAAAGTCCCGACGGCAGTTTGAGGGTGCTGCGCGTCACGACATCCAAGTTGACGGCCATGATTTCCGGCAGAGTCTGCTTGCCGAGGTCGCAAGGGCGGCGGCCAGATGATCGGCGGCATGGCGCGTGCCGCCAGTGTTGCGCCGGTGAGCGCCCATTCTTCCTGGTCGAGCCAGTTATGCTGTACTAGTGTGGCGTCGCGCCTTAATTGACCTGTTGGTGCCGCACAGGATTTGTCAATTGAGGCGCGCTGAACGCCACACTAAGCCATTGTTTTCGCTAGTGGCCTTCATGTCTCGCCTAAATCGTCAGCGGTTGCGGCCAGCA
>JAHJSN010000082.1 GCA_018830445.1 Alphaproteobacteria bacterium
CGCCTAGTGTTCTGGATCGAACATTTGATTCCCGGGTGGAGGTCGTCAAATGTTTGTGAATCCAGAACACAATCAAAAGGTTGCCTAATGTTCCGGGCTGACATTCAGGTTCCCGGCAGGGAACCATATGTCAGAGTCGGAACACTAGGATCGCCGGGGAACCGGCAGGTCACCAACCAGCCCTGCGCCGGCGGGAATGACCAGGACAGCGGTCAATCCGTGCTGGAATTCAGTATCCGGTAGACGCCAAGGCGCGACGTGATCATGCAAATCCCCGAAATGACGATCACGACGATTCCAAGCAGAACATATCCGGCAACATCGAGCGTTCCGGTGCCGATCAGTCGGTTGAGTTCGATCTGGGTCATCGAGCCGCCACCGAGCAGCCAGGTAATGATTGGAATTGTG
Organism: Alphaproteobacteria bacterium; assembly: GCA_018830445.1. Classification (GTDB taxonomy): domain Bacteria; phylum Pseudomonadota; class Alphaproteobacteria; order Rhizobiales; family Hyphomicrobiaceae; genus Filomicrobium. Next base: position 409 of record JAHJSN010000082.1, read on the forward strand.
AGAAAAACCAGCATTGCGCTGCCGGCGCCAATCAGCCCGGCCCGGACTCCCAGATGCAGGAAATGCTTCTCGAACTCTCGTGCGATGAATCCGTCCGTCGCCCCGACGAAATGCAGCACCTCGACGATCTCGCGATTGGATGACATTGCGCTGCGCGTTGCCGAGACGATGATGGCGACGGTCGCTGCCGCAACAAGCAACAGGATGGCAACCCCGCCGAGTGCCAGCGAGCGCGTCACCGTCTTGATCTGTTGTTGCCATTGCCGGTGGTCGTCGAGCGTGGCGCTGGGAAACTTCGCCGTAAGTTCCTTCGACAGGCTTTCAAAGTCGGGTGGCGCGTCGCGTCGAAGCCGCACTGCTATGAGACGTGGCAGCGGCAGTGAACTCAAGGCATCGGTCTTGCCCAGCCATGGTTCCAGGAGGTCGACGGACGTCTGCAAGCTGAGTGCTTGCGCGGATTCGACACCTGGCTGGCGCGAAATGAATTGCCCCACCTCCGCCAGTCTGGCTTCCATGTCCGCGCCTTCTTGCGGCAGCACCTGGACGCTAACCTCGCTGGCGACATCTCTGAGCCAGGCATCTGCGGACTGGTAGATCATGTAGACGGCGCCGGTGGTCAGGCAGGCCAGAAAACACATGATCGAGATAACCAGCGTCAGCGAACGGCCAGTCACGGAACCCGCAGGTACCACCGGCCCATGTGAGCCTCGATCCTCACGGCGGTCATCCCGCGCCGGTGCGAACAGATCGCGCCGGGTCGGCGGCGCCGTCTGTGCATCCTCGAGGTCGTCGTAGGGCGGAGGGCCGAATTGTGATGCCACGGTCGTTGAACTCCAAGGGTCGTGCGGGAATGCTGACGTATTGAATCTATCCGGTTCGTCGGCTCCTCTTAGACAATGCGAACGTCTCCTTCATGCAGTTCCAGGCGCGGCGCCTTGTACTGGCGCATCAATTGGTGGTCGTGGGTGGCGATAACCACCGATGTTCCCAGGCGATTGAGTTCGACGAAAAGGCGCAGGAGCCTGCGCGCCATCTGCGGGTCGACGTTTCCGGTCGGCTCGTCGGCGAGCAGCAGTTCGGGTTTGCCGATCACCGCCCTGGCGATGGCAGCACGCTGCTTTTCCCCGCCGGAGAGTACTGAAGGATAGGCGTGCATTCGGTCGCCCAGGCCGACCCACTGCAACAGGTCCGTCACATCTTCGCGGTAATCGGATAGCTGCTTGCCGACGACGCGCAATGGCAGGGCCACATTTTCCCAGGTTGTCAGATGGTCGAGCAGCCGGAAGTCCTGGAACACGATGCCGATGCGCCGCCGGAGCTGCGCCCGCTTGGCTGTCGTGATGTTGCTGACATCGTGATTGAACAGGTGAATTTCGCCCCCGGTTGGGTGCAGCGTCATGAACAGCAGCCGCAACAAAGACGTCTTCCCAGCACCGGAAGGGCCGGTCAGGAAGTGAAACGAGCCGGGCCGGAGCTGGAAAGTTACACGCGTCAGGATTTCCGGGCCGCGGTCGTAGCGTAGGGCGACGTTATTCAGGCTTATCACGAGTTATTCCAGTCTTCGGGCCAACAAACCTTGGGCGTCCGGCTCAAGCCGCATCGGCTCATTCTGAATTCGTATGGTCGCACCATGATGGTGCCGGTCACCAACTTCGCGGCTCTTTTAGCGGCAAGCCAGCGATATGATCAATTGGTGAGTATTGTGGCATCGCGATGAGCAACGCTATGCATGGATCAGATTGCCGGTTCCTGCAACACGGCCATTCGGGCCCCAGGCTAACGCCGGCTGGAGTTACATCTGCGGCACAGGCAAAATTGAACAATGTTCAAGCCGTTGCGTGTCGCATATTGCTTTCGCCCATTGCAAGAGTGCCGCAATTCTAGGTTAGTCTTTTTCGATTCGCGCGGTCGCCGCGTTGGCGGCAGGCGGCAGCGAGCGTCTGAGGCAAACAACCGCGACCGGATGCGGGCAAACCGCAAGAGGTCGGAAGCTATCAAGAGAAGCAAGCGAAAATGGGCCATCCACGATCTGATATTGATGTCATCTTCACCGCGGAACAGATTTCCGACCGCCTCGCTGCCCTTGCCGGGGAGATTTCCGGGCTCGGCCTCAAGGACCTTGCTGTCGTCGCAGTCTTGAAGGGCAGCTTCGTTTTCGCTGCCGACCTCATCCGCGCCCTGCACCGGGTCGGCATGGAGCCGGAAGTCGATTTCCTGACCCTGTCGAGCTACGGCAAGAGCACGGTATCGAGAGGCACCGTCGATATTCTCCGCGACGTGGCGATCGACGTGACCGGCCGCGATATCCTTCTCGTCGACGATGTGCTCGATTCCGGTCGCACACTTGCCTATGCAAAGGACCTGTTGTCGGCGCGCGGCGCAGGAAGCATCCACACCTGCGTCCTCATTGAGAAGGAGGTCGATCGGGCCATCGACATTCGTGCCGACTTGACCGCCTTCAAGTGTCCGAACACGTTTGTCGTCGGCTACGGAATGGATATGAACTATCGCTTCCGCGAACTGCCGTTCGTCGGTCGCGTCCTGAGCGCTTGAACGTGCCGTTCCGTTTAGGGGCAAGTCGCCGCGCTTGAGGCCCGCAATTCACTGCGTTGCGATTTCCGATTGGATGAGCTTCAAGCGCTGATGTTCTGCTACGGGGAGGAGCACAATGAAGATCCTGCTGGCCGATGACGATGACGGCGGTCGCGAACTGGTTGCTCGCATGCTCCAGTCGGAAGGTCACGAGGTCGTATCTGTAGGCGATGGCGCCGCCGCAGCCGACGAACTTGATGCTGGCGCCTCGAACTTCGATTTGCTGATAGCCGATATCGACATGCCCGGCCTCGACGGCATCTCGGTCGCAAAGAAGGCGCGGTCCGCGTCTGCCGGTATCGCCGTGATACTGATCTCCGCCCATGAATACCAGCTTGCCCACGCTTCCGAAATCGCCGGCGGCAATGTCGGCGCAATCTCCAAGCCGTTCCCGCTCGAAGCCCTCCGCGCCGCCGTTGCCACGGCCACCGGCCGCCAGTGAGTGCTGCGCAACGTGCGCAAAACCCAGCCCAGCCCAGTTGCAGGGTAACAAGAACCATATAGTTTGACTGCCGCACAGACAGAACGGCCGGACCAGCATACATGCGCGATGCCAAGTTGGCCCGCGAACCAAACTCCCAGCATGTACGTTTCAGATCTTCAGGCTTGAGTAGACCGCCGGGGAGGCAGGCCTTATGCCGTCAAGCAATTCGCCAAATGGATCTGGAAATTCGAATTTCTGGCTCAAGCTTGCGATTTTTTCGCTGCTGTCCCTGGGCGCCTTTGCGGGAACAGTTGTGAGTGAGGTCGAAGAATTCACTGGTTCTGATATCATTTTCGTTACGCTATTCTGCTCGGGCGTTTTCATCCTGGAGCTGGCGTTGCTCGCCCTGTCCCGGTTTGTGGTTCGCGCGCCGGCCATCCAGTCACCTGTATTTGTCTTTTTCTCACTGCTCTCATTCGCTTCCGAAGGGCGCCGTCAGGCGCGGCTGGCATTCGCCATGATAGCGGTCATCCTGCTGGTCGACCTGATCCCGGCGCGGCTGCCGGATTTCATTCAGTATCCAGAAAAGTCAGGTCCTTCGGAAACGGCCACAGCGGCGAAGAACATACCTATCCCCTTAATTCCGGGTGCGCGACGAACCAGCGGCTGCGCACCGTGTCGCGAACGAGGGCGCGCATCGTGAGGGGTGGCCGGGCGACGAGGCTTTCGAGGACACGGGCGGCGATGCGTGTGACACCGTTGGTCCGGCGCCGGTTATGGCGAAACGCGTACTCGTCGAGATAGGCCTGCAGGTGCTTGGGGCGCACGGCGCCGGCATGCGTGCCGAGCAGCCAGCGCTTCAAAAGCGCGATGGTCCAGTGGCAGGCCTGCACGGCATCGTCTTCGCGCCGTTCGGCCTTCGTCTGCACACGCGGCTGGTGGCTCCGCTCGCCGAGGCTCGTCGAATTGTAGCCGGCATGGCCGTCGCTGACGACGCGGGCATCCACGGCAATTTGACCATCGGCAAACTGCTTGAGCGTCGCGGCGTCATTGTTGTCGGCGTGGGCGAGGCGCACGCGGCCGTTCTTTTCCGCCGCGACCAGGACCAACTCCTTGTTCGGGCCGCTCAACCGTATGGCCCGATACGCTTTTCACGTCCCTCCTTGCCGAGTGACGCCGCCCTGGGCGATGCCGGCGCGCATCCCTGTGAGAAAGGCGGGCTAGTGTGGCGTCGCGCCTTAATTGACCTGTTGGTGCCGCACAGGAGTTGTCAATTGAGGCGCGCTGAACGCCACACTAAGCCATTGTTTTGGCTAGTGGCCTTCATGTCTCGCCTAAATCGTCAGCGGTTGCGGCCAGC
>JAHJSN010000083.1 GCA_018830445.1 Alphaproteobacteria bacterium
GAAGACGATGCTCGGTCTTTCGCGAACGCATCAAGCCCTCAAGCTTGGCGCGTTCCGCGTCCGTCAATATGATTGGGGTCGCTTCCGGGATGCGTTTCATCGCAACCTTGAATCACGACTCACGCATCAGCGATAGTGGGCACTAGTGTGGCGTTCAGCGCGCCTCAATTGACAACTCCTGTGCGGCACCAACAGGTCAATTAAGGCGCGACGCCACACTAGCGGTTGAGGGCCACGATCAGGGCTTTCGGGTTGCCGCCATTCTCGCTGATGTAGCCTTCAAAGAGCCGCTTGAGCTGTTCGCGACCCCAGAACCCGAGAACGGACACATCTCCCACCTTGTAGCTGCCGCCACGACGTATCAGCCACCAGCGGACATCGTACGTGGTGCCGTCGTTCAGCGTCACGACGCTGTCGACGTAGACGCCGGAACGGGTTTCCTTGGTCTGGGAGACCATGGTGACGCTGCGCACCGGATACTTCGGTGCCTGGGATGCGCCGTAACGGGCGAGGAATCCGATCATTCCGGAGAAATAGTTCGTCCGGTCGCCACTGGAGAGTGTGTTTGCGTAGCTGCCGAGCGAGTAGAGCCCGATCGTGGGCTGGTCGGCATACTTGTTGAGGACGTCGGCGAAGGCGTAGGCGGTGCCGGTGCGGGAAGCGCTCATCAGCTCGTTGGCGGCTCGCTGCATGAACTGGACCGGGGCTTCGCCGGCCTCAGTTGCTTTCGGAACAACGCTCAATGCCGTCAATGCGAGCAGAACCGCTGTGAAAAACATGCGAATGGGGCCGGCTGAGATCATCGTCAACTCCGAAGCGTATCGGGTGCCATACGTCGCCAAGGCGCACACGGCATCAACTCAGGTCCTAGGTACACCACGCCTGATCGATTTCGTCAAAGGAGGAAATGATCCTTCAACCTCAAGCGTTGCGAGGTGTGTTCAGACCTGGATTTTAAGTCGGATAGATGGCGATCGATTGGCAGCGCGGACAAAGGCCGTGCAAAGTCAGAAATCTGGCGGTGAATCGGTTGGATCAGGCGCGCTGGGGCTTCGCGTAAGGGGCCAAGTTCGGCCACTGAAAATTCAAGGAGGGGGTGAATTTGGCACGGAACATGACACCTGGGGGGAGCTGGGCAAGCATGTAACGGCGGGCGAATTCATCGGTTTCATCCTGGCTGATGGCGTCGGCCATCATCACCAATAGGCTCTTGCGGGGATCAGCGTGGACGAGAACCAACTCGTGGCGCATGCCGGAAAGATTGGTGCGCACGTGGTGGGAGACACCGTCAAACTCGGTCAACGGAAGATTGTAGGTGGAGCGCGCGAACAGTGTGCGGTCGTGGACGGTCGCGCTGTGCCGGTCGAGTTCGATGCTGCGGGACCAGCCGAGACGGCGCAGGGCGCGGTAAGCGGGAATACCGAACATCAATAGCCAGATCGAGACGCCGGCGAGGGCGCCTGCGGTATTCATCGGGGCCGCTGCGAGACGGTCGCGGAGGGCGGGTTCGGCGAATGCGTTCGCGGCGATCATGGCGCTGGGCAGCATCACAGCAACCAGAATTGGCAGCAGCAGGAGCATCTGAGCCGCAGCCATGACACCACATGCACGCTGCTGGGCCGTCAGCTTCCCGCAGGCGTCGGTGGACGTAATGAGTTGGGAAACGGCGGAAATTCGCATCCTTGAAGCGTGCCTTTTGCGCTGAAGTGACCCTCTAGATGCGGGATTCGTGGTTAAAATCCGGCTAAGGGCTGTTCCGACGGTAACTTTCGGGCTCGTTCCGATTGCAAATTTCGCCCAACCGGCAGTGTTGGGCGGCGATTGGTACGGGTAAGGCGCGGGGTCACTATTCGAGATCATCCGACGCACACAGGTTGCCCGTTACAGCCAAAAGAACGCTTGACACATAAAGATATCTTTATATCTAATCATCGCATGATCGATGCCGAGGGTTTTTCAAAAACGCTGTCCAGCCGCGAACTCGTCACCGCTCTCAAGGCGGCGGCCGAGCCGACGCGCCTGCGCATCCTCGTTTTGTTGAAAAGCGGCGAACTCAACGTGAAGGACCTCATGCAGATCCTTCGCCAGAGCCAGCCGCGCCTCAGCCGCCATCTGAAGCTTCTGTTCGAAGCGGGGCTGGTGGAACGCTTCCGCGAAGGCAGCTGGGTCTACTTCCGGCTTTCGGAGCGAGCAAGCCTTGGAAAACTGGCCGAGATTCTGACGAGTCTCGTCGATGGCGGGGACCCGGATATCGGCCGCGATCAGGAGCGGCTTGAAGCGGTGAAGGACGAGCGCGAACATGCTGCGCAGTCTTACTTCGAAGAGCATGCAGGCGAGTGGGACCGGATCCGTTCTCTGCACGTGTCGGAGGCAGAAGTCGAAGCGGCTATGCTGGAAGCGCTCGGTGGTGACAGGGTTGGGCTGCTCGTCGATCTCGGCACCGGCACCGGTCGGACGCTGGAACTGTTTGCCGACCGTTACGAGAGGGCGGTCGGGTTCGACGTCAATCAGGCGATGCTCGGGTACGCCCGTGCGAAGCTGTCCCAAGCCGGGCTCGATACGGCGCAGGTTCGACACGGCGACATCTACAACCTCTCGCTTGAAGCAAATCAGGCCGATGCGGTGATCATGCATCAAGTGATGCATTACCTGTCCGATCCGGCCGATGCGTTGAATGAGGCGGCGCGGGTCATCCAACCCGGCGGGCGGTTGCTGATTGTCGATTTCGCGCCGCATCAGGTCGAATTCCTGCGGGAAAGCCAGGCCCACGAGCGGCTCGGGTTTTCTACCGAGCAGGTTGCCGATTGGCTCAGGGCCAGCGGTCTGAAGCTGTCGAAAACTCGCGAACTGGCGCCGGCTGAGCCGGGCGGGGAGCGTCTGACTGTCATGCTGTGGCTGGCGGAGAAGCCCGGGATCGGCGCAATGGCGCACAAGACCGCGAGGCAGGCCGGACGGCAAAGCGAACTACTCGAGGAGATGTAAGCAGAATGGAACGCAAAAGCCGGTTGCTCGGAGCAGGCGAGATCGAGGTTTCCTTCGAATTCTTTCCGCCCAAGACGGAAGCGATGGAGGCGACTCTGTGGAAGTCGATCCGCCGCCTGGAGCCGATGCATCCCGAATTCGTATCGGTTACTTACGGTGCGGGCGGTTCGACGCGCGAGCGTACCCACAACACGGTGGCGCGCATCGTCACCGAAACGGCGCTGAGGCCGGCCGCGCATCTGACCTGCGTCGACGCCACCAAGGAGGAGGTCAACGACGTTGCGAAGGCCTACTGGGAAGCGGGCGTGCGTCACATCGTGGCGCTGCGCGGCGATCCGGCTGCGGGTGTTGGAGAGTGCTATGCGCCGACGCCGGGTGGCTATTCGAATGCAGCGGAGTTGACCAAGGGCCTGAAGGATATTGCGCCGTTCGAGATTTCGGTTGCTGGCTATCCGGAAATGCATCCCGAGAGCCGTTCGTTGGATGCTGACCTCGACAACCTCAAGGCAAAGATCGACAACGGCGCGGACCGCATCATCACACAATTCGTTTTCGACCAGGATCTCTATCTGCGCTATCTGGAGCGTGTGCGGGCGGCGGGGATCTGGGCACCGGTTACGCCGGGCATCATTCCGATCCACAACTTCCCGCAGATCGCGAATTTCGCCGGGCGGACAGGCGCATCGATTCCCGCCTGGTTGCAGCGCCGCTTCGAAGGCCTCGAAAACGATCCAGGTACGACGCATCTGGTTGCCGCGGCAATGGCAACAGAGCAGGTGATGCATCTGGCCGACAACGGAGTGAAGCAATTCCACTTCTATACGCTCAACCGCGCCGATCTCGTCTATGCGATCTGCCACATGCTCGGCATCAGGCCGAGCCAGGGCAACGGCGCCAGCCAGGCTTCGGCGGATGCCGCGTGACACCATCGCGGGCCAAGTGCCGCGAACTGACATCAAGTGAGTGATATCAAAATGAAAAGAAGACCGAGCTGGGATCAACTGCATGAGGCCGCCAAAAGGCGCATTCTCATCATCGACGGCGCCATGGGTACGATGATCCAGAAGCGCAAACCTTCCGAAGAGGATTATCGCGGCGAGCGGTTCAAGGACTGGAAATCGGATGTGAAGGGCAACAACGACCTATTGAGCCTGACGCAGCCCAAGATGATCCAGGAGATCCACGAGGAGTATCTCGAAGCCGGCGCCGACCTCATTGAGACGAACACGTTCAACGCGCAGCGCATCTCCATGGCGGATTACCACATGGAAGAGTTCTCCTTCGAGATCAATCTGGAGGCGGCCAAGATCGCAAGGGCGGCCGCCGACAAGTACACCAAGCTGACGCAGAACAAACCGCGCTTTGTTTGCGGAGCCGTCGGGCCGACCAACCGCACCGCGTCGTTGTCACCGGATGTCAACAACCCGGGCTACCGCAACACCAGTTTCGATGAACTGCGTCAGGCCTACGCCGAGCAGGTGCGCGGCCTGATGGAGGGCGGCGCCGACATCATCATGATCGAGACGGTGTTCGATACGCTCAATGCCAAAGCGGCCGGGTTCGGGACCCTCGAAGTGTTCGAGGAGTACGACCTCGAACTTCCGATCATGATTTCCGGGACCATCACCGACCGTTCGGGGCGGACGCTTTCGGGCCAGACGGCGGAAGCCTTCTGGTATTCGATGCGGCATCTGAAGCCGTTCTCGATCGGGCTCAATTGCGCGCTGGGCGCGGAGTTGATGCGCCCCTATATCGCCGACCTTTCGCATGTCGCTGACGTCTACATCTCGGCCTATCCGAATGCGGGGTTGCCCAACGAGATGGGCGAATACGACGAGACGCCGCATGACATGGCCTGCCAGATCCAGCCCTGGGCGGAGGACGGCCTGTTGAACATCGTCGGCGGCTGTTGCGGATCGACGCCCGATCACATCGGCCACATCCGCGAGCACGTCGAGAAATTCAAGCCGCGCAAGCTGCCCCAGATCGCGCCGAAAATGCGGCTCTCGGGTTTGGAGCCGTTCGTAGCGGGGTAGGTGACAGACCGGCCGCCCGTGCGGCTCGCGCCACCGAACCAACAACCATGCGCCGGCGCCCTTAAACGGGGGCGAGAATGTCGAGCGCATCCCAGAAGTTTCTTGTCGGGGACGAAATGACCACCAATTCGGAAGACGAAAACATCGAGACGACGCAGGTCCCATCGGCGGCGATGACGTTCATCAACGTGGGGGAGCGGACTAACGTCACCGGTTCGGCTAAGTTCCGCAAACTGATCGAGGCCAATGACTATCCAGCTGCGCTAGATGTCGCGCGACAGCAGGTCGAGAACGGCGCGCAGATCATCGACGTCAACATGGACGAAGGGCTGCTCGATTCCGAAAAGGCGATGGAGACGTTTCTCAACCTGATCGCCGCCGAACCGGATATCGCGCGGGTGCCGATCATGATCGATTCGTCGAAATGGACCGTCATCGAGTCCGGGCTCAAGTGCGTCCAGGGCAAGCCGATCGTCAACTCGATCTCGATGAAGGAGGGCGAGGGGCCGTTCCTGGAACAAGCGCGCAAGGTCCGCCGCTATGGCGCTGCCGTCGTGGTGATGGCGTTCAACGAGCAGGGCCAGGCGGAGACGGCCGACCAGAAGTTCGAGATCTGCAAGCGGGCCTACAAGCTGTTGACCGAGAAAGTCGGCTTCCCGCCCGAGGACATCATCTTCGACCCCAACATCTTCGCGGTGGCCACCGGCATCGAAGAGCACAACAACTACGGTGTCGCGTTCATCGAGGCGACGCGGCGCATCAAACAGGAAATGCCGCTGACGCACGTCTCGGGCGGTGTCTCCAACCTGTCGTTCTCGTTCCGCGGCAACGAGCCGGTGCGCGAGGCGATGCATTCGGTGTTTCTCTACCACGCGATCAAGGCCGGCATGGACATGGGCATCGTCAATGCCGGTCAGCTGACGGTCTACGACGATATCCCCGCCGACCTGCGCGAACTGGTGGAAGACGTGATCCTCAACCGGCGCGACGATGCGACCGACAGACTTCTCGACGCGGCGGAGCGCTTCAAGGCGGGCGGCGGCGCGAAGGCGAAGGCGAAGGATCTGTCGTGGCGGGAAAACCCGGTGCAGGAGCGGCTGACCTATTCGCTGGTGCACGGCATCACCGATTTCATCGAAGAAGATACCGAGGAAGCTCGCCAGAGTGTGGAGCGGCCGCTGCATGTGATCGAAGGCCCGCTGATGACCGGAATGAACGTCGTCGGCGACCTGTTCGGCGCGGGCAAGATGTTTCTTCCACAGGTCGTGAAGTCGGCGCGCGTGATGAAGCAGGCGGTCGCCTATCTACAGCCGTATCTCGAAAAAGAAAAAGAGGAGATGGGGATCACCGATCGGCCGGCAGCCGGCAAGGTGGTGATGGCGACGGTGAAGGGCGACGTGCACGACATCGGCAAGAACATCGTCGGCGTCGTTCTGCAATGCAACAACTACGAAGTGATAGATCTTGGCGTGATGGTTCCCGCCGCCAAGATCCTGGAGACGGCTAAGCGGGAGAAGGCCGACATCATCGGATTGTCCGGGCTGATCACGCCGTCGCTCGATGAAATGTGTTTCGTTGCCGCCGAGATGGAGCGGGAGGGATTCGATATTCCGCTGCTGATCGGCGGGGCGACGACAAGCCGGGTGCATACCGCGGTGAAGGTTGCGCCGAACTACATCGCCAACCAGGCGATCCACGTGCTGGATGCGAGCCGCGCAGTCGGTGTCGTTTCCAGGCTTCTCTCGGAGACGGACAGCGAAGGCTTCCGTGCCGAGATCAGAGCCGAGTACGAAAAGGTGCGCGCCGCGCATCTTGCCGGTGACGCCAGGAAGAAGCGCATCACGCTGAAGCAGGCGCGCGACAACAAGTTCGATATCGAGTGGGACCGCTACACGCCGCCGAAACCGACGTTCTTCGGCGCGCGGGAATTCGAGAGCTACGATCTGGCTGAACTGGTGCCCTATATCGATTGGACGCCGTTCTTCTCGACCTGGGAATTGCGCGGACGCTATCCGGCTATCCTCGACGACAACGTCGTCGGCCCGGAGGCGCGCAAGCTCCTGGACGATGCGCTGGAACTGCTCGCGCAGATGGTGAAGGAGAAGTGGCTGACGGCGAGGGCGGTGATCGGGTTCTGGCCGGCGAATTCAGTTGGCGACGATATCGAACTCTACACCGGTGAGCCGCGCCATTCCCAACTCGCGACGCTGCACACGCTGCGCCAGCAGATTGCACGCGACAACACGCGGGGGCGGGCGCACACGGCGCTTGCCGATTTTATTGCGCCCAAGGACAGCGGCGTCGCCGACTACATCGGCGGGTTCGCGGTGACGACCGGACATGGCGAGGAAGAGGCGATCGAAGCCCACTTCAAGAAGACCGACGACTACGGGCGGATCATGTTCAAGGCACTGGCCGACCGGCTGGCGGAAGCCTTCGCCGAGCGGATGCACCAAAGAGTGCGCAGGGAATTCTGGGGTTATGCGGCTGACGAGAAGCTTTCTTGCGACGAATTGATCCTGGAAACCTACAAGGGAATCCGGCCGGCGCCGGGTTATCCCGCGCAGCCCGACCACACCGAAAAGGCGACGCTCTGGCGGCTCATGGACGTCAAGCAGAAGACGGGAATCGAATTGACCGAGAGTTACGCGATGTGGCCAGGTTCGTCGGTCTCGGGGCTCTACTTCTCGCATCCCGACAGCCACTATTTCGGGGTCGGCAAAATCGAGCGCGATCAGGTCGAGGACTACGCGGCGCGCAAGGGACTGACGGTGGCTGAGACGGAGCGCTGGCTGGCGCCGATACTCAACTACGATCCACGCAGCTACGGCAAGGCCGAGGTTGCGTAAGGGCTGGTGCGGCTGCGCCCTTGGGCGTGTGGTGTTGTGCCGTAATTGGCGCGACTTTACGGCGCCGCGTCAGGCTGACTTATGGCAATCCAGTCCTGCACTTCCTACGTCTAATGAGTGTAGGCGAATGGAGGTGCCGAGATGATTGACGTGGGATCGACCGAGGGGCGTGTCGTGGCGGCGGCGCTCAGGCTTGCCGGCGAAAAGCCGTGGCAGGACGTTACGTTGCGGCAGATCGCCGAGGCCGCGGGGCTCAACCTGGCGGAATTGAGCGAGCACTTTGCATCCAAGTCCGAAATCCTTGCTGCCTTTGTCAGGCTCGTCGACAAGCAAGTGCTGGCGAGTGCTCCGGCTCCCCAGGAAGGCGAATCCAAACGCGATGCGCTGTTCGAAGTCGTGATGGCGCGGTTCGATGCGATGACGCCGTACAAGGCTGCGCTCGGGTCGATTGCTGGGTCGGGCGAGGTCGAGTTCGCGCTGATCAGGCCGGTACTGTGTTCGCAAGGCTGGATGCTGCAGGCGGCGGGCATAGATTCGGACGGGCCGGCGGGAGCTGTGCGGAAGGCGGGGCTCGCATCCGCCTATGCTTCGGTTTTCCGGACATGGCTCGACGACGACGATCCGGGTATGGCGCGGACGATGGCGGTGCTCGACAGGAGGTTGCGCAGCGGCGAAACGGTGATGTCGGGCCTCGACAGCGCGCTTGGGGCCGCACGCCGGCTCAAGGACATCCTGCGTTCCGGTGGTGGTTCGCGACGGCAGGAACAGGGGAAAGACGTTCCTGGGGAGCCTGTCGATGGGACTGCCGGACGTGCGGGTCCGCATACGGCGATCTGATTTCGGTGGCCACATTTGAACCGAAGGACGCTCCCGTTGGGCATGTGCAGATCGTCTATAACGGTATCGAGATGACGGCGCGAAGACCGCCCATGGAGCTTTCGCCGAGCGTAATCTCACCGCCGTGGCTGCGGGCAATGTCGCGGGCGATGGCTAAGCCAAGCCCGGTGTTTCCCTTGTCCTGGTTGCGTGCGACGTCGAGGCGGTAGAAGGGTTCAAACACGTGATCGCGCTCTTCGACCGGGATGCCTGGTCCATCGTCGTCAATTTCGATCCTGAGCCAGCGGCGCTCGGTTGCTGCGCGAATGACAACGGTTTCAGCGAATCTTGCTGCATTTGATACGAGGTTGCTCAGCGCGCGCTTGAATGCGTGACGCTTCAGAGGCACGACGAGATCCTTGCGCCGCCTAGTCTTGAGCTGGATGTCGACGCCGAGCATCGAGGCTTCGTCGATGATTTCGTTCAACAGTTCCTTCAGCCTTACCGGCTTCGCCTCTTCGCCGCCGTGGCCTTTGGCGAAGGCCAGGTAATCTTCCAGCATGTGCTGCATTTCATCGACGTCGGCGCGAAGAGATTGGGATTCAGGGGAATCTTCCAACAGCGCCAATTGCAGTTTGAACCGCGTCAGCACGGTGCGCAGATCGTGGCTCACTCCGGCAAGCATGGTGGTGCGCTGCTCGACGTGGGTCGTGATGCGCTCCTTCATTTCCAGGAAGGCGAGTGCGGCCTGACGCACCTCGCGGGCGCCGCGCGGCTTGAAGTCGGGGGGTTCGGGACGGCCCTTGCCGAACGCGTCGGCAGCCTCGGCGAGGCGAAGAATGGGTCGTATCTGGTTGCGTAGAAACATGATCGCGACTGTGAGCAGGATGACGGAGGAGCCGACCATCCAGACGAGGAAGATTTCCGAGTTCGAGGCATACGTCTGGGTGCGGCGCGCGACGAAGCGCAGGATCTCGTCGTTATGCTTGACGCGGATCTCGACAAGGTTCGACTGACCGACGGTATCGATCCAATAGGGCCGGTTGATCTGCGTCGATATCTGGCGGGACAATTCGCGGTCGAGGAGGTCGAAGAACGGCTTCGGGCGGGCCGGCGGCAGATCGTTCTGCCTGAGGATCGTCATCTGCAGATTGAGCTTTTCACGCGCCATCTCGATCAGCCGCTTCTGGCCGTCGTCCGAAGGGTTTTGTTCGTAAACCGAAATGAGGGCAGCGATGTCGCGCGCGGTTGCTTCGGACAAGCGAGAGGTCACCGCCTGCCAGTGGCGCTCCATGAAGACGAAGGCGACGACGCCTTCGAGCACCACGATCGGAGCGATGATGATTATGAGCGCGCGTGCGTAGAGGCCTTTGGGCAGCATTTCGGCGAACAGCCGCATGCCTGCGGATTGGATATAGTCCAGCGCCTTCAGAAGTGCGGATGTCAGTCGGCGCAGCCCCACGCGGGTGCGTGCCAAATGTGCTGACTGGCCGAGAAACGCCATTTCTTCATGATTCCCTAGTTGCGCCGTTCGCCCTGCGCCTGCGCAACCACATGGTTTCGGTTGTTGGCCCGCCTATCTGCTTTGCCTGCGGCATGCAGCAAGACCAGCAAGGCTCACCACTCAATCGACATAGAGGATGTAACCCTTGCCGCGCACGGTTTGAAGATAAACCGGATTGGAGGGATCGGTTTCGATCTTACGTCTCAGGCGGTTGATCTGAACGTCGATGGCGCGCTCGCTGCCGGTGGAATCGTCACCGAACAACTCGTGGCGCGGGATCGGCTGACCTTGTTTGCTGGCGAAGAGCCGCAGGAGTTCGCGTTCGCGCTCGGTCAGCTTGATCGATTCGTCGCCGCGTTTCAGTTCGCCGCGGGTGATGTGGAATATGTAAGCACCCATCCGGATTTCCTCGCAGCTGCCGTTGGACGCCTGTCCGCGGCGGAGGATGTTGCGAACACGCAGGAGAAGTTCGCGCGGCTCGAAGGGCTTATGGATAAAGTCCTCGACGCCGGCTTCCAGGCCGACGACACGCTCGTCGGGATCGGTCCGCGCGGTCAGCATGCAGACCGGGACGGTGGAGCGTCCGGTCAATTCGCGGGCGAGGTCGATGCCCGACTCGCCGGGCATCATCCAGTCGAGCAGGATCAGGTCGAAGGCGAGGCCGCGCATGGACGCGCGGGCGTTGGCGACATCGGCGGCGGTGGTGACGCGGTAGCCGTTCTGGACCAGATAGCGCGCGAGCAAAGCGCGGATGCGCTGGTCGTCGTCGACCACGAGGATATGGGGGGCGTCGTCGGCGATAGGATCCGGAGCCGAAGCCTTAGGCGCTACGGTCATGTTTCAACCCTCCCTCGGGCATTTCGGTCTTGGGCCGATCGCTATTCCAGCCGGGCCGGTGTCTTGGGCCGTTCTAGCATGCGGGCTACCGCGGGCCTCTGGTCTTCGCCAATCATGGCAAAAAGAAAGCGGCGCACTTGTTCTGCGGCTTCGGGTCCGGCGGCGGTCAGTGCTTCCTCGATGCGGCCCATTTGCAGTTCGGCGAGTTGGCTGGAAAGTCTTTGCCCCTTTTCAGTGACGTACAGCAGTCGCTCGCGGCGGTCGGTTTGGCCAGCCTTCTGGAGAATATAGCCCTGGTCAACCAGCTGCTTGAGGACCCGAGCCAGCGATTGTTTGGTGATTTTGAGTATATCCAATAAATCGGCGACGCGAAGACCTGGATTGCGGCTGACGAAATGCAGCACCCGATGGTGGGCGCGGCCGAAGCCGTAATGCTCGAGGACGGCGTCGGGATCGCCGATGAAGTCGCGGTAGGCGTAAAACAGCAGTTCCATGAACCCGAACAGGTGTTCGCGGTCTTCGATGGGAGGCGGCACAGATTTGCCAACTGGCCTGGCGTCTGTCGTATCCTCGGTGTGGGTTTTCATGCTTCGGTTTGCCGGTCGATTTACGTCAGCGTTGTTGACATAATTTGCGCCCATTGTTACTGGTTGGCAACGGGTTTGTTCGGCATGTTTCGTCCTGATTTCTCGAATGCGACGGCGTGTGCGCAGCAAACCGACCCTCGGACATCGATGTTGTTCCGGCCACGTTCGGCCGGGCAACGGCCATCCCACAACAGGGCGCCTGTGAGCGCCCGTCATCGCTCTATAAGGACGTGCCCCATGGCCAGTCTCATTCCTTTCGATCAACGTGATGGCGTGATCTGGTTCGATGGAGAGACGATAGCGTGGCGCGATGCCAAGCTGCATCTGCTGACGCACGCCCTGCACTACGGCAGCGCGGTATTCGAAGGTGAGCGCTGCTATGGCGGAGAAATCTTCAAACTCAGAGAGCATACCGAGCGTCTGATCGAGGGCGCGCGTATCATCGATTTCGAAGTGCCCTACTCCCCCGATCAGATCGATACGGCCTGCCGCGAGGTTATCACCGCCAACAATCTCACCGACGCCTATGTCCGGCCGCTGACGTGGCGGGGTAGCGAACAGATGGGGGTGTCGGCACAAAACAACACCATCCATCTTGCGATCGCCGCGTGGGATTGGGGTTCGTATTTCCCGATGGAACAGCGGCTCAAGGGATTGCGGCTGAGGTTTGCCGACTACCGGCGGCCGGATCCGGCAACGGCTCCGTGCAAGGCGAAGGCCGCCGGGCTCTACATGATCTGCACGATCGAGAAGCACCGTGCGGAACGCGCCGGCTACGCCGACGCGCTGATGCTGGATTATCGCGGTCGGGTGGCCGAATGCACCGGCGCCAACGTGTTCTTCGTCAAGGATGGCGTCATCCACACGCCGATCCCCGACTGCTTCCTTGACGGGATTACGCGGCGTACCGTGATCGCTCTGGCCAAAGCGCGCGGGTATGAAGTCGTCGAAAGGGTCATCATGCCCGAGGAACTCAGCCAGTTCAGCGAGTGCTTCATTACCGGGACGGCAGCCGAAGTGACGCCGGTCTCCGAGATCGGCGAGTTCAGGTTCACGCCGGCGACAATCAGCGAGACGCTGCTCAAGGACTACATGCAACTGGTGCAGCCGGGGAGCCGGGCGGCTGCCGAGTAAGGCACTCGCCTGAAGCTATATCGGTGCCGGCGGGCCGTCGAAGAATTCGAGGCTCTTGGAAACTATTGTCCGCAGTTGCGGGGCCGGGGCGTTGCCGTGGCGGCACAGGGCGGCCACCGCAGTCCACCATAAGCACCAAGAAGTGTTGCACACAGTTGACGTCTGATCAAACCTGAGACCGGCAACCAGCGCGGATTGGTGGTCCTCACCGGCCGGAGTCGAAGGTTGCCGGGAGAGGTGTCATGCGGAAATTCCTAATTGCTTGCGGTATAGCCGGACTTGTGGCGTTCGGGCCAGGTTCGCTGTCCGCGCAGGAAGGCCCTGGAGGTTCGATCAATCCGGGCAAGGACTGCCACACGCTGACCACGTGCAATTTCGTCAAAGGCCGGCGCTACCGGGGCTGCGTTTCTTCCTACAGCTGTCGGCGTTGCCGGTTCGTGATGGCGTCATGCCGGATCGGTGCGAAGTCCGGCAAATGCCGCAGACTGGTGTGCGGATGGGGTGGCTGAGGCAGCGGCAAGGCCGCGTTGGGCCCGGCTTATGCCTTGTCGGAACCTGATGCCATGGCGGCGTATATGGTGGCAAGAAACAGCATGATGGCGGCAGCGGTGCCGCCTACGGTGTAGACCGAGAGATCGGCGCCGACGACATTGGCAGCGATGGCGAAGATTGCCGTCCAGAACAATGCGGGCATTACCGCGACCAGAGTAAGTCCGATCAGTTTTCCTGCGAGGAAACCGTATGCGGCGTCGGTCGCGGCAGCATCTACAGTGAGCGGGGCTGTCATTTTCACCGAGGGCGTCCTCATCTGGATATCCTTGCCGTTCTTGGCCCATCTTGGCCGTTCTGGGCCGTTCTTGATCTTCGCAAACCAGATTGCGGTTCCAGCAGTAAACGAAACCTAAATTCTTTGGGCGGCATCCAACCGATCGCTGCCTAGTGGAACGAATCCTCTAATGGGCGTCCCGGAACGAGACGCTGGGGTGTTGGTGCAGGAAGTAATGTCCGATTCTGAGAAAGATTACGATGTTGCGATCGTCGGGGGCGGTCACAACGGCCTGACGGCGGCGGCCTATCTGGCGCGCGGTGGGCTTAGCGTCATCGTTCTGGAACGGCGCGACGTTGTCGGTGGAGCGGCGGTCACGGAAGAGTTTCATCCCGGATTTCGAAATTCGGTGGCGTCCTACACGGTGAGCCTGCTCAATCCGCTGATCATCGCGGAACTGGAACTTGTCCGCCATGGCCTCACAATCGTCGAGAGGCCGGCGGCCAATTTCTGGCCGGTCGATGAGAAGCGCTTCTTGCTGATGCCGTACGGTCTTGCCGCCCGGCAAAAAGCCATTTCGCAATTCTCGGCAGCGGATGCGCAAAGTCTTCCAGCCTACGATGCGGCGTTGGAGCGGGCCGCAGCCATCCTTCGCGACCTTGCCGGCAGGACGCCGCCGAATGCGGGCGGCGGATGGATTGAAGCTATCCGTCATGCGGGGCTCGGCGGGAGGCTCGCGGGCCTTTCACTCGAAGACAAGCGGCTGCTGATCGATCTTTTCACCAAGAGCGCGGCGGACTTTCTCGCTGGCTGGTTCGAAAGCGAAGTGGTTCGAGCGGCATTTGCGTTCGACGGAATCGTCGGTGCATATGCGGCGCCTTCGACACCGGGAACCGCGTATGTGCTGCTGCATCATTGCTTCGGTGAAGTGAACGGCAAGGCCGGGGTGTGGGGGCACGCGGTCCGCGGCATGGGCGCGATCACGCAGGCGATGGCCGCGGCGGCGCTCGAAGCCGGGGCCGTTATCCGTACCGGCGCGGGAGTTGGCGAAGTGATCACGGCGGGCGGCAGGGCTGCCGGCGTGCGCTTGACGAACGGTTCGAGCGTGCGCGCCCGTGCCGTGGCGGCGAACGTCGGGCCGAAGCTACTGTTTCGCGATCTGATAAGCCCCGATGCGGTGCCGGAGGATACGCGAAAGGCGTTCCTCAGACAGAAAACCGGTTCGGGCACTTTTCGCATGAATGTCGCGCTTGCCGAATTGCCCGACTTCACGTGTCGGCCGACGGTCGACGGCGCGGCGGGTTTGCAGCATGGGGCAGGCATCATCATCGGACCGACCATCGATTATCTGGAGATGGCTTATCTCGATGCACGCCGCGACGGCTGGTCGAGGGAGCCGGTCGTCGAAATGCTGATTCCGTCGACGCTGGACGCAACGTTGGCGCCCGACGGCCTGCACGTGGCAAGCCTGTTCGTGCAGCACGTCGCACCGCGGCTGCCGAATGGGCGGACATGGTCTGACGCGAGCGAGCGGGAAGCGTTCGCCGATCTCGTCATCGAGACGGTGAACCGCCATGCGCCGAACTTCAAGGCGAGCGTTATTGCGCGCCAGAGCCTGTCGCCATGGGACCTCGAAGAACGCTTCGGGCTCGTCGACGGCGATATCTTTCATGGGCAGATGGGGCTCGATCAGCTCTTTTCGGCGCGGCCGCTACTTGGATACGCGGACTACCGGATGCCGGTCGAAGGCCTATATCTATGTGGTGCCGGCGCGCATCCCGGAGGCGGCGTCACCGGGCTTCCTGGCCGCAATGCGGCGCGTGAAATGTTGCGCGATCTGCGCGGGCGCTGGCGTAGATAGGCAGGGTCGAGGCGATTGAAGATTTGCGAGGATGAGATGAAATTCGGTGCGGTGATCCCGATCTTCCGGTGTTTCGATGAAGCCAAGGCCAAGGAATTCTATTGCGGGTTCCTGGGTTTCCAGGTCGATTTCGAGCATCGCTTCGCGCCTGACGCGCCGCTGTATTTCCAGGTCTCGCGGGATGGCGTGGCTTTGCACCTGTCAGAGCACCATGGTGACGTGACGCCTGGAAGCACTGTTCGCATCGAAGTCGACGATATCGAAGCGCTACATGGCGAGTTGCTAAGGCCTGTCGTCAGTTGAGCCGAGTCTGTCGTGCCACGCCGCGACAGAATTCGTGCGCGGCCGGGGTTGCCGTCGTCAGTCCAGGGATTCCCAAATCAGTTTTTCTCTGATTCATGAGTTGTCGGCAACGGGGAGGCC
>JAHJSN010000084.1 GCA_018830445.1 Alphaproteobacteria bacterium
GCTAGCGGTTCCCATCACCCAGGGCCCGCAGAGGACTACCATCGATACGCAGACGGGCACCTCCAAGTCATCGACCGGCTACCACCCCGGCCAACAGCGCCGTCATGGCGCTACGCGCCATGCCTGGCGCACCAAAAAAAGGGCCGTTCGCGAAGAACAGCCCAAGTCCAGGGAGGAAACGCCCGATGTATCAGGCCATGACGGTTGAGAGCGTTCTCACCCGCCACAACGAATAAGGTGGTGTTATTCGTCCCATTCTGCAATTGCAGAATAGTACCGATCAGGCGAAGAAATCATCAAAAATGACTTCTCAGGCTTTATGGTGGTGCACTCTGAACCGGCCTGCACCCGGGTTTCACACAGGCTTGCGCGGGAATCGGGGCAAGATTAGCAAGCCCAGCAGAGCACGTTTGCGGGCGCAAAAAGTCTTCGTCACGGCAAATTTGTCACAGGTTGGAATGCCAGATATCCACAGTCATAGCCACTTTTTAGCATGCGCGCACGCCCTCGCCGATGCAGCCGCGACCGAAACGATTCGCTATTTCCGTCGCTCGCCGACCGTCGAGGACAAGTCGCAAGCCGACAGTTACACCGGCAATCAGGACGGATTCGACCCCGTCACCGCCGCCGACAGGGGCGCCGAACAGGCGATCCGCCGCGAACTGGCAGAACGCTTCCCCGATCACGGCATCCACGGAGAAGAATTCGGGTTGCATAACCCCTCTTCCGCCTACCGTTGGATCGTCGATCCGATCGACGGCACCGCTTCCTACCTGATGGGCTGGCCGATGTGGGGCACGCTGATCGCACTCGCCCACACGGGTGCCCCCGTGCTCGGCGTCATGGATCAGCCGTTCACCCGCGAACGATTCTGGTCGGATGAGGCGAATGCCTTCTCCCGCTCCCCCGACGGCGCCCAGCGCCAGCTGAAGGCCCGCCCCTGCGCGAGGCTCGAAGACGCTGTGCTTTCGACCACCCACCCCGACTTCCTGCGCGGCCCGGGCGAACTCGACGCCTTCCTCCGGGTCAAGGCGGCCGCCCGCAACACCCGCTACGGCGGCGACTGCTATGCCTACGCCATGCTCGCATCCGGCTTCAGCGATCTCGTCATCGAAACCGGGCTCAAATCCTACGACGTCGCGGCCCTGATCCCCATCGTGGAGAAGGCCGGCGGCGTCATGACCACCTGGACCGGCGAACCTGCCCTCGAAGGCGGCAACATCATCGCCGCCGGCGACAAACGCGTTCACCAAGCCGCCCTCGAACTGCTGGCGCGCTGAACCTGCACTTTGCACCCGAACGGCTCGCTTCACGCCATCGCCCTTGCTAGACTGACCGCCACACGTCTCACTAGCCGGTTTTGTCCCACCGGCCCGCCGCCGGAGTCCCGATGGAACTGATCACGCTTGCCAAGAACCCCGTCCCCAGCGGACCTGTGGTCGGCGCCTTCAACGGCTACGACGGCAACCCGCTGCGCTACGCACTCTGGCACGCGACCCGAGGCCCCCGCCGCGGCACCATCTGCCTGTTCCACGGCCGCGCCGAATTCATCGAGAAGTATTTCGAGACGATCGCCGATCTTCGCGGCCGCGGCTTCGCCGTCGCCACCTTCGACTGGCGCGGCCAGGGTGCCTCCTACCGTACCTTGCCGAACCGCATGAAGGGCCACATCCGCGACTTCGCCGAGTACGAGAAGGACATCTTCCGCTTCATGAAGGACATCGTCCTTCCCGACTGCCCGCCGCCGTTTTTCGCCCTCGCCCATTCGATGGGCGGCAACATCCTATTGCGCCACGCCATCAAGCAGGGCTCCTGGTTCGACCGCATCATCCTGACCGCCCCGATGCTCGCCTTTGCCGACGAACGCATCGGCATGCCGCAGAACCTCGCCCGCCTCTATGCGCTGACCGGAACCTATGCCGGCATGGCGACATCATTCGTCTACGGCGGCAACGAGCTACCCGAAGGCGGCGAGAAGTTCGAAACCAACACACTGACCTCCGATCGCGAACGCTGGTCGCGCAACCGCGCCGTCCTCGAAGTCGCCCCCGAGCTTGGCGTCGGCTCACCG
Source organism: Alphaproteobacteria bacterium (assembly GCA_018830445.1). Lineage (GTDB taxonomy): Bacteria > Pseudomonadota > Alphaproteobacteria > Rhizobiales > Hyphomicrobiaceae > Filomicrobium. The sequence continues at coordinate 2,072 of JAHJSN010000084.1, forward strand.
ACTGTTGGCTGGTTGCGCGCCGCCTACCGGTCGAATGCCATGATCGCCCACCCGGAGTTTGCCGCCGACGTGAAAGTCCCGGTGATGCTGTTTGCTGCCGGCAAGGACGAGATCGTTTCCACAAGAGCCATCGAGGAATTCGGCGTCCGTCTCAAGGTTGGCAACGTCGTCCTGATCCCCGGCTGCAAGCACGAGATCCTGCAGGAACGCGACGTCTTCCGCCAACGCTTCTGGGCCGCCTTCGACGCCTATCTGGGCGTCAAGAAATTGGCGGCCTAGAACCGTTCAAGCCGCGACCAAGACAAACGTCATCCCCGCGAAGGCGGGGATCCAGTCAAGCCGCGGGATTCTATACGTTTTCTGCAAATTTCGCTCCTTGCAGCCTAGCCAGATGGCAGGGCCACAAGAAGAATTTCCGGGGGGCTTCCTACAACGTGACGTGGATTCCGCCCTCCGGCGGAATGACGATGATGGTTGTTGTCAGTTCCACGGTCCCACGCAGCAGCAACTTAACCGAGCCGCAGTGGTTTCATGCCGCGAAGACAGTGGTAGGATACCCGCAACGAAAGGCGCTCAAGGGTTTTTCGGCCCCTCACCCCGACCCTCTCCCCATACGCTGCGCTATGGGGAGAGGGAGCCACCCGGCAACGGCGGATTGCCGCCCGCCATTTTGGCGGCAATCCGCCGTTGCCACTCGTCGGTATGATACGGCAACAGCTTCCGCTCAATGCACCAAACAGGCGGCGCCGGCGGCTACATTTTACCGCTCACTCACCCAGCGGGGTCCAAACTGATAAACCGTGGAATAAACGATTTGCGCCCTGCTTCTGCTGACGCCTGCAGCCACCAGGGCCTCGTAAAACATCTTATGAGTGTCTTCCCAACTACGCTCTTTGGTCTGCACATAGTGATCATGAAGAATTGAGGGGCCACGAAGCTTGCCGCTGAACGGGTCTCCAATAACCGCCCAAATCGATTGAGGGATCGAAGCCCCGTCACTCACTGTTCCTGCAGGAGCCGTCCAAACGCGACCAGTCGAATCCTTGAATGAAAAATCATCCAGCAGGCGAACCTGCCGGCCACCGTCGAGCATCTCCACACGAAGTCGTCCGGTAAAGCTTCCCGGATACAGACCAAGACCAGGTGCTTTGACAACCTCCGTGGAATCCGAAGCAGTATTAGCCAGTCCTTTCTCGACCTGCACACGCAGAGCGGCGAACTTCGCGGCAAGCTCAGTCGCCTCAATCGATTTCTGATAGGCTTGATAACCCGCATACCCTGCCACCCCAGCCAGCACCATCGCCACGACCATGCCGACCATCGTTCGCCGCGCCACCTTGCGCGCCTGCTCCTCCGCCTTGCGGGCTTCCTCCTCCGCCCGCTTCGAAGCCGCGACCGCTTCCCTTTGCGCAACCTCGCGCGCGTCCTGATCGCGCTTGGCCTGTTCGAGCGCGGCTTGCGCATTTTTCAGCGCCGCTTCGCGCGCGTCCTGCGCCGCCTGCATCTCTTCAAGCTGCTTCTTGGCGGCGACCTTGTCGGCTTCCTCCGCCTGCCGGCAGGCGTCGAGATAGGCCCGCTGTAGCGCCGTCAGGTCCGGCGCGTTGCCGGGCTTGCGCGCCAGCCACGCTTCCGCCTCCGCCAGCAGCGTGCCGCGAATGAGCCGGTCCGGGTCGCGGTCTTTCAGTTGCCACGCTTCCGCGCGGATCAGCAGGTTGCGGTGATCGCGCAGCCACTCCGCATCGGCTTTCAGCGCATGCAGGAGCTTGGCGAGCCCCTGCCCGAAGCCGCTGCCGGGTACGCTCGGCTCGGCATAGAAATGGATGAAGTTCAGCGCTTGCAGTTTTTCGGGAACCGCGACGTCGCCAAGCGGCATCGCCACCACCGGCATGATCCGCTTCGAGCGGGCGATCGCCTCATCGACCTCCCACTTGCACACATCCGAAACCGCCGACTCCGGCGACAGCACGAAAACCACCGTATCGGCTTCGGCAATCAGATGCCCCAGGCGTTGCTGCCAAGGCTCCCCCGGCGTGATGCCATGCCGGTCGACGGTCGGATTGTGCCCGAAGGCTTCGAGCGCGGCGGCAAGCTGGTCGGCAAAATCGATGCAATCGCGTCGCGAATATGAGATGAACAGGTCGAGCAATTGCGCACCGGCGGGCTTATCGCCGCCATCCGCCTTGACCGCCTTGCCGTCCCCCAGATCCATGGAAACACACTAAACTCAATAAAATAGCGCCAACGCCCCGATTAAGCCACGCCCCGGACGGGTTGGCAAACCTCGAACACCCCGAAAAACACGCCCTTGCACCGATCGGAGCTAACGTGATGCAACATGACACCGTTGCCATTCGAACCGAACGGCTTCGCTTCATAGCCCGCTATCTCGGACTGCTCGCGGTCGGGAACCTCCTCTGGGAGTTTGCCCAGATGCCTTTCTACACGGTTTGGCAGAGCGGCACCGTTAGCGAGATTACCTATAATGGCCTTCATTGCACGGCTGGAGACGTTCTGATTGCAGCAACGGCATTGCTTACTGCAGTCCTGTTGGTTGGCGCAAAAAGCTGGCCAAGCGAGGGGTATTGGAAGGTTGCAGCCGCCGCAGTCTCGATTGGGCTCGCCTACACCGTTTTCAGCGAGTCGCTGAACGTATATGTCCGGCAATCCTGGGCCTACTCGCAAGCTATGCCCATCATACCGTTTACAGGCATCGGCCTTTTGCCGGTCATCCAATGGTGCGCGTTGCCCACGCTCGCATTTATCGCCCTACGCTCAAGAGTACCATCGATCTCCCGCTAGACAGCCATCGAGAAACCCTTTGCCGTCAGCACAGGCGATGAGCCTGTGCGCTGCGGCCACCGGTCAGTGCCATTCGCCACTACGACGAGTTTGGTGCAAGCGAGCCCCTTGAACTCCGCCCACCGCCCCCTAAATCCAACATGCGTCCGCCACTGATAGGGGACGCAATCAAAGCGTCTGGCTTTTTAGCAGATGCCGTATTCGGATTTCTCGGTCACTACCGCCGAGCTGGTCGCATCTAATACCACCAATCGTTGCCGCGTCGCGGAGGATTGACAGGTGCCGGATGCGCGGCCCCACACAACCCTAGGCCGTGTGGGCCAGCCAAAAAGTGAGCATCCGAAGGCGCAACTGAAGAGCCAGGCAGATCGCTTCAACCGAAGGATTATGTCATGCGCCATATGGACTTTGCACCGCTCTATCGCTCGACCGTCGGCTTCGATCGCCTAGTCAATATGCTCGACCACATCGCCGGCGACGACAACGGCTTCCCCCCCTACAACATCGAAAGCGTCGGCGAGAACGAGTACCGGATCTCGATGGCCGTCGCTGGCTTCTCGCAGGGCGAGTTGAATGTCGAAGTCAAGGAGCAGACGCTCACCGTCAAGGGCCAGAAATCGCCCGACGACAGGGAGCCCACCTATCTCCATCGCGGCATCGCCACGCGTTCCTTCGAGCGCCGCTTCCAGCTTGCCGACCACGTTGAGGTTTCAGGCGCCGACCTGACCGACGGCCTGCTCAACATCGGCCTCGTCCGCAACGTGCCCGAGCGCATGAAGCCGCGCACGGTCGAGATCGGCATCTCCAAGCCCGCACCCCAACAGATCGAAGCCCGGATCGAAGAAAAGACCAACCGGGCCTGATCGCCTCCTTGAGGTTTTAGCATTCGGCCTGGGGCAGCCGCCGCACCACGCGGCGGCTGCTTGTTTGTTTATTGCATCTCACCGATTGTGCAGCGCACGCCCGCGCCTGTCTCCCGGCTGGCGGACTGAACAGGCTTCGGCCCGTTCCTTTGACCTCAGCCGCCCTCTCCCGCGCCGCCGAACCCAGCCCCTTGTAGAAAACTGCGAAATCTGCAACATTCGGCAGAAAGGTCAGCAACTCTGTCCTTTCTTTCGTCCACCCACGCCGCTACGCTCGCCGACCGGGCGTGGTAACCGTGCCTGATGCGCGGGCCAGACTGACGGAAATTTCGACCGTCGGCCCAACGTTGCATTCGGTCGAATTTCAGGCGTGGCCTGCGAGACGGAACGAAGCCGACGGGTCGCAAAGCATCGCCAATTCTGAACCTAGGGTCTGGATATGAAGAGGAACGCCAAGTCGAACGATCTCGGTATCGTAGGAAGCTGCGTCAAGCGCCCGCGAGCTGAGGGACTGTTCGAGCCCGATCGGGAATTCGATGCCTGCGGCGTCGGCTTCATCGCCGATATGAAGGGCCGCAAGTCCCATAGGATCGTGCAGGACGCGCTTCATATCCTCGAAAACCTGGAGCACCGCGGAGCCGTCGGCGCGGACCCGCTGGCCGGCGACGGCGCCGGCATCCTGGTGCAGATCCCGCATGCTTTCCTTGCCCAGGAATGCCAGGTCGCGGGCTTTTCTCTACCCCAGCCGGGCAACTACGCGGTCGGCTTCGTTTTCATGCCGCGCGAAGCCCGCGTCCGCGACAACTGCGAAAAGATCTGGAGCCGCATTATCGCCGAGGAAGGCCTGCGCCTGATCGGCTGGCGCACGGTCCCCGTCGACAACGCCTCCCTGTCGAAACTGGTCATTGAAACCGAGCCGGTTCACCGGCAGGTGTTTATCGGCCGCGGCGACTTCGCCGGCGACCAGGACGCCTTCGAGCGCAAGCTCTACCTGGTACGCAAGCGCGTCTCCAACGTCGTCTTGAGCGAATACAAGGGCCGCAATATCGGTCACTACACCGTTTCGCTGTCGACCCGCACCCTCGTCTATAAAGGCATGTTCCTGTCGTTCCAGGTGAAGTTCTATTATAAGGACTTGAGCGACCCGCGCTTCACGTCCGCCCTGGCGCTCGTCCACCAGCGCTTCTCCACCAACACCTTCCCGTCGTGGCCGCTCGCCCACCCCTACCGGATGGTCGCCCACAACGGCGAGATCAACACGCTGCGCGGCAACGTCAACTGGATGGCCGCGCGGCAGGCATCCGTTTCCTCGCCGCTGTTCGGCGGCGACATCTCCAAGTTGTGGCCGATCTCCTATGAAGGCCAGTCCGACACCGCCTGCTTCGACAACGCCCTCGAATTCCTCACCATGGGCGGTTACCCGCTGTCGCATGCCGCGATGATGCTGATCCCGGAAGCCTGGGCCGGCAACCCGCTGATGGATGCCGAGCGCCGCGCATTCTACGAGTATCACGCGGCCCTGATGGAACCCTGGGACGGCCCCGCCGCCGTCGCCTTCACCGACGGCCGCCAGATCGGCGCGACCCTCGACCGCAACGGCCTGCGCCCGGCGCGTTACCTCGTCACCAAGGACGATACCGTCATCATGTCGTCGGAGTCGGGGGTCCTTCCCGTCAAGGAAGAAGACATCGTCCGCAAGTGGCGCCTCCAGCCGGGCAAGATGCTGCTCATCGACCTCGAAAAGGGCTGCATCGTTTCGGATGAGGAACTCAAGGCCGAGATCGCCGCCAGCCACCCTTATGAGCGCTGGCTGCAAAGTTCGCAGATCCGCGTCTCCGACCTGCCGCTTCCCGCCAGGCCGGTTGCATCCTCACGCAGCGGCCCCGCCCTGCTCGATCAGCAGCAGGCCTTCGGCTACACCCAGGAAAGCCTCAAGTTCCTGATGACGCCGATGGCGGAGTCCGGACAGGAAGCGATCGGCTCGATGGGCACCGACACGCCGATCTCGGCGCTGTCCTCGCGCTCGAAGCTCCTGCACACCTACTTCAAGCAGAACTTCGCCCAGGTCACGAACCCGCCGATCGACTCGATCCGCGAGGAACTCGTCATGAGCCTCGTCTCCTTCATCGGTCCGCGGCCGAACATCCTCGACCTGGAAGGTACCTCGAAACAGAAGCGCCTCGAAGTCGACCAGCCGATCCTCACCAACGAGGATCTGGAGCGCATCCGTTCGATCGGCGAGGTCAAGGACAACTCGTTCTCCTCCATCACCATCGACATCACCTATCCGGTCGAAGCCGGTGCAGCCGGCATGGAGGACGCTCTCGACAGCGCCTGTGCCGAAGCCGAGGAAGCCGTTCGTTCCGGCGCCTACAACATCATCATCCTGTCCGACCGCGCCACCGGCCCGGATCGCATTCCGGTACCTTCCCTGCTCGCCACGTCGGCGGTCCATCACCACCTCATCCGCCAGGGTCTCAGAACCCGCGTCGGCCTGGTCGTCGAAACCGGCGAAGCCCACGAGGTCAACCAGTTCTGCACGCTGGCCGGCTATGGCGCCGAAGCGATCAACCCCTACCTTGCCTTCGAAACTCTCGAAGACATGCTGCCCGACCTGGCCGAAGGCCTCACCGCCGAGAAGGTCAAGGCGAGCTATGTGAAGGCGCTCGGCAAGGCCATCCTCAAGGTCATGGCCAAGATGGGCATCTCCACCTACCAATCCTACTGCGGCGCCCAGATCTTCGACGCTGTCGGCTTGAAGACATCCTTCGTCGAAAAATACTTCACCGGCACCCACACCCAGATCGAAGGCATCGCCCTGCCCGAAATCGCGCGCGAAACCGCCGAGCGTCATCTGGCAGCCTTCGGCGACTCGCCGGTCCTGAAGAAGATGCTCGACGTCGGCGGCGAATACGCCTTCCGCCTGCGCGGCGAATCCCACACCTGGCGTCCGCAGACGGTCGCCGACCTGCAGCATGCCGTTCGCGGCAACCTGCCGGAAAAGTATCGCGAGTTCGCCAAGGCGATCAACGATCAGTCCGAGCAGTTGATGACCATGCGCGGACTGTTCCGCCTGAAGCCCGCCGAGGAGATGGGCCGCAAGCCCGTACCGCTCGATGAAGTCGAACCGGCCGCGGCAATCGTCAGGCGCTTTGCGACCGGCGCCATGAGCTTCGGTTCCATCAGCCGCGAAGCCCACACCACGCTTGCCATCGCCATGAACAGGATCGGCGGCAAGTCGAACACCGGCGAAGGCGGCGAGGAGCCCGACCGCTTCGTACCGCTGCCGGATGGCTCATCCATGCGCTCCGCGATCAAGCAGGTCGCGTCCGGCCGCTTCGGCGTCACCACCGAATACCTCGTCAACTCGGACATGATCCAGATTAAGATGGCTCAGGGCGCCAAGCCCGGCGAGGGCGGACAGTTGCCCGGCCACAAGGTCGACGCGACCATTGCCAAGGTTCGCCACTCGACACCCGGCGTCGGTCTGATCTCGCCGCCGCCGCACCACGACATCTACTCGATCGAAGACCTCGCTCAGTTGATCTTCGATTTGAAGAACACCAATCCGGCCGCCGACATCTCCGTGAAGCTCGTCTCCGAAGTCGGCGTCGGAACAGTAGCCGCCGGCGTCGCCAAGGCGCGCGCCGATCACGTCACCATCTCCGGCTTCGAAGGTGGCACCGGCGCCTCCCCCCTGACCTCGATCAAACACGCCGGCAGCCCTTGGGAAATCGGCCTGGCCGAAACCCACCAGACCCTCGTCGGCAACCGCTTGCGCGGGCGCATCGCCGTGCAGGTCGACGGCGGCCTCAGGACCGGCCGCGACGTCGTCGTCGGAGCGCTTCTTGGTGCCGACGAATTCGGCTTCTCGACCGCACCTCTCATTGCCGCCGGCTGTATCATGATGAGGAAGTGCCACCTCAACACCTGTCCCGTCGGCGTCGCCACGCAGGACCCGCGCCTGCGCGCCAGATTCACCGGCCAGCCCGAGCACGTCATCAACTACTTCTTCTTCGTCGCCGAGGAAGTCCGCGAACTGATGGCGGCGATGGGCTTCCGCACCTTCGATGAAATGATCGGCCAGACCGGAATGCTCGATAAGTCCAACGCCATCCGTCACTGGAAGGCCAAGGGTCTCGACTTCACCAAGCTGTTCCACAAGCCCGAAGTTCCCGAGGACGTCGCCGTCTTCAACTGCGAGCGCCAGGACCACGGCCTCGAAAAGGTGCTCGACAACAGGCTCATCGAACTCGCAGCGCCTGCGATAGAGCACAGGACACCTGTGCGTCATGAAGTCGAGATCAAGAACACCGACCGCACCGCCGGCACCATGCTGTCCGGCATGATCGCCAAGAAGTACGGCCATGCCGGCCTGCCCGAAGACACAATCTGGTTTACCTTCAAGGGCACTGCCGGGCAAAGCTTCGGCGCATGGGTCACCCACGGCGTCACCATGGACCTCGTCGGCGAAGGCAACGACTATGTCGGCAAGGGCCTCTCCGGCGGCAAGCTCATCGTTCGCCCCGATCCCAAATCGGGCATCGTGCCGGAAGACAGCATCATCGTCGGCAACACCCTGCTTTATGGCGCGATTGCGGGCGAATGCTACTTCCGCGGCATCGCCGGCGAGCGCTTCGCGGTGAGGAATTCAGGTGCCTATGCCGTTATCGAAGGCACCGGCGACCACTGCTGCGAATACATGACCGGCGGCGTCGTCGTCGTACTCGGCGAAACCGGCCGCAACTTCGCTGCCGGCATGTCCGGCGGCATTGCCTACGTCCTCGACGAGGATGGTGATTTTGAATCGAAGTGCAACATGGCGATGGTCAAGTTCGAACCGATCGACGCCGATCGGGCGGTCGCAGAAAAGCTGAAAGCCAACGGCGGCATGGAAAGCTCAATTCTGGCCGACACCATGCGCGACATGCTGAGCCAGGATGCCGAACGCCTGCACGCTCTGATCGTCCGCCACGCCCACTACACCAACTCGAAAAAGGCGCAGGCGATCCTGGCCGACTGGGACGCCTACCTGCCGAAATTCAAGAAGGTCATGCCGACCGAGTATCGCCGCGCGCTGACCGAATTGGCAAAGGCTGAGGCAACCACCGAAGGCGAAGCGGCAGCACAGGCATGAACAGGTGACGGGCTTCCAGGTTCTGCTACCAGCCCGTCGCCGATAAATCGAATTGTCGCGCCATCCGCGCAGACCAACCAAAACGCAAGAACGACCTACACGGGAAAAGTTATGGGCAAGCCAACCGGATTTCTGGAATTCGAACGCTCCGAGCGCAAGTACGCTCCAGCCGACGAGCGCACGAAGCACTACAAGGAGTTCGTCGTTCCCCCGACGGAATCCGAATCCAAGATCCAGGCCGCGCGCTGCATGGATTGCGGGATTCCGTTCTGCCACACCGGCTGCCCGGTCAACAACCAGATCCCCGACTGGAACGATCTCGTTTATAATGACGACTGGCAGGAAGCTTCCATCGACCTGCACTCGACCAACAATTTCCCCGAAGTCACCGGCCGTGTCTGCCCGGCGCCCTGCGAGGCCGCCTGCACCCTCAACATCGATGACACGCCCGTCACCATCAAGTCGATCGAATGCGCCATCGTCGACCGCGCATTTGCCGAAGGCTGGATCAAACCACAACCGCCCGAGAAGAAGACCGGCGGCAAGGTTGCAATCGTCGGTTCCGGTCCTGCCGGCATGGCCGCCGCCCAGCAACTCGCCCGCTCCGGTCACGACGTCCACGTCTATGAAAAGAACGCACGCCCCGGCGGCCTGATGGTCTACGGCATTCCCGATTTCAAGATGGAAAAGAACATCATCGCCCGCCGCGTCAAGCAGCTCGAAGCCGAAGGCGTCACCTTCCACTGCAACGTCAACGTCGGCGTCGACATCGATGCGACGCAATTGCAGAAGGACTACGACGCGGTTCTTCTGGCGATGGGCTCGGAGAAGGCCTTCGACTTCTTCGCGCATGCCCCCGGCCGCGAACTCGACGGCATCCACTTCGCGATGGACTTCCTGCCCCAGCAGAACCGCCGCGTCGCAGACGAATCGATTCCCAATTCGGTCCACCAGATCTCGGCAAAGGACAAGCACGTCGTCGTCATCGGCGGCGGCGACACCGGCTCCGACTGCATCGGCACGTCATTCCGCCAAGGTGCCAAGTCCGTCACCCAACTCGAAATCATGCCGCGCCCGCCGGAAAAGGAAAACAAGGCGATGACCTGGCCGCACTGGCCGATGAAGCTGCGCGTTTCGACGAGCCAGGCCGAAGGGGCAGATACGCTTTATTCCGTTTCGACGACCGGATTCAGCGGCGAAGACGGCAAGGTAAAGAAGCTCGACTACGTCCAGGTCGACAACAAGCTGCAACCCATCGAAGGCAGCGCCGCCTGCCTCGACGCCGATCTCGTGCTGCTGGCGATGGGCTTCTCCGGTCCGATCGAGGAAGGCGCCTTACAGCAGCTTGGGCTGGGTTCGGTTCCGCGCGGCCGCTTCAAGGGCGTCGATTCCAACGAGGACAACTACAAACTGCCCGGCAAGAATAACCTGTTCGCCGCCGGCGACGTCCGCCGTGGCCAGTCGCTTGTCGTGTGGGCCATCCGCGAAGGCCGTCAGGCCGCCCGCGCCATCGACCTGCACCTGATGGGCACCACCGTACTGCCCAGGTGATCTACGCGAAGACGTACAGAAACTTGTCATCCCTGCAACTAGCTCCGGCCGGCAACTAGCTCCGGCCGGCAACTAGCTCCGGCCGGCAACTAGCTCCGGCCGGCAACTAGCTCCGGCCGGCAACTAGCTCCGGGATGAAAAATTCACCCAAACGCTTCTGAACGGTGAACCGGAACAAACCTCAAGCCGCCGCCTGCTGTTCCTCGGCCTTGGCGCTTTCCAGGATCGCGGCGACGCCCATGCCGCCAGCAGTGCACACCGAGATGAGGCCGCGCCCGCTACCCTTTTCGGCAAGCAGCTTGGCGAGGTTCGCCACGATTCGCGCCCCCGTTGCCGCGAACGGATGCCCGACCGCGATCGACGACCCTTTGACGTTGAGCTTGCTGCGGTCGATCGAGCCAAGCGCTCCATCAGCACCGAGCACGTCTCTGCAATATTCGGGATCTTCCCATGCCTTGAGCGTCGCGAGCACCTGTGCTGCGAACGCCTCATGGATTTCGTAGAAGTCGAAATCCTGCAGCGTCAGCCCGTTGCGCTTCAAAAGTTTCGCAACAGCCAGCGTCGGCGCCATCAACAGGCCGTCGCCACCGACGAAGTCGTTACCGACATGAACCGCATCGACGAGATAGGCCTGCACCGCAAGATTGTGCTCGCGCGCCCAGTCTTCCGAAGCCAGCAGCACCGCCGCCGCCCCATCTGTGAGCGGCGTCGAGTTCGCCGCCGTCAGCGTCCCTTCAACCGTCTTGTCGAATGCCGCGTTGAGGGTCGCAAGCTTCCCCATGTCGATATCTTCGCGCAGGTTGTTGTCGCGGAACACGCCGGCGCACGGCACCATCAGGTCGTCCATGTATCCCGAGGCGTAAGCTTCCGCAGCCTTCATATGGCTCTCGTAGGCAAGTTTGTCCTGCTCCTGGCGCGGCACCCGCCATTTCTTGGCCATCAACTCGCAGTGCTGGCCCATCGACAGCCCCGTGCGCGGCTCGTTCGTTGCCGGCGGCTGCGGTGCAAGTTCGCCTGGCTTCGTGCCGGCCAGCACCTTGACCTTGTCGAAGGTGGTCTTCTTCTTGTTGGCTTCCAACAGCCGCTGCGCAAATTTCTTGGTGAAGACGATGGGCGGATCGGACGTCGTATCCGAGCCGACGGCAATTCCGCTCTCGATCTGGCCCGAGGCGATCTTGGCGGCAATCCCCATCGCCGCCTGCAGCGATGTCCCGCAGGCCTGCATCATCGTGATACCCGGAGTCGAAGGGGCAAGCCTGGTGTTGAGCACGGCTTCGCGCGCAAGGTTCCAGTCCTTCGAATGCGTGACGACCGCACCGCCGACGACTTCATCGATATGCTCGCCGGAAAGATTGAAGCGCTGCACCAGCCCGTTGAGGGCCGCCGTCATCATGTCGAGGTTGGAAAGGTCGGCAAAAAGCGTACCCGATCGGCAAAACGGCGTACGCACACCGCCAATCACGGCCACGCGGCGAAGAGATCTCGTCATGTTCTGCTCCCGGAGTTCACCCGCTGGAAACGGGGGCGCACGTTGAATAACTGTCTTGGGTTCGAGGGTGGCTTGGCTTTGGCAAAGCCGGATCGGCACAGCCCGCGATTTTATCCGGAAGCCTTCTTGGCTGCCGCAGCTGCCGCGGCAGCTGCGGATGCCGCCCCCGAACCGGCCGCCGACGCAACCGCACCTGCCGCTGCAACAGGCGTTCTGGCGGCACCAACATTGCCCGCATCTTGACTATCTGCCATTGCCGCCTCCTTCTTATCCGAACCCACGACGCTCTCCTTGTAATGCAGCGGCCCACCGCGAAACGGCGCGAAACCGGTACCGAAGATCACACCCGCATCGGCAAGGTCGGCATTTTCGACGACGCCGTCGGCGACCGCCCGCTCTGCTTCGCTGATGAGTGGCTCAACCAATTCCTTGCCAAGTTTCTCAAGGTCGCCGTTTCCAAAACGGACATCCTCCGACTTGACCGGTTTGCCGTCCTCCCAGACGTAATACCCTTGTCCGGTTTTCTTGCCGAGCTTGCCGCTTGCAACGAGCTTGCCCGCACCGGAAACCTCATTGCCCAGCCCCAGGATCTGGCCGACGTGCGCGCACACATCGAGCCCGACCGTATCGGCAAGTTCGATGGGCCCCATCGGCATGCCGAACGTGCGGGCAGCCTCGTCGATCTTCTCCTTGCTCTCGCCGGCATCGACCCGCGCCATGGCGCCCATCATGTAGGGCGCAAGCACGCGGTTGACCAGGAACCCCGGCACTGACTTGACCACCAGCGGGAACTTGTCGATCGCCGTCACGAACTGGGCACCCTTGTCGACTTCGGACTGCCGGCTCTTCTCGCCGCGCACGACTTCGACCAGCGGCATCTGCGCCACCGGATTGAAGAAATGGATGCCGATCAGCCGCCCCGGGTCCGCAAGTGGCCCGGCGATGTCCTCGATCTTCAAGGACGACGTGTTGGTCGCCATCAGCGCATCGGGCTTCATCTTCGTTTCGAGGTCCTTGAACAAGGCCTGCTTGACCTCGAGCTTTTCAACGATCGCCTCGATCACGACATCCGCGCGCGACACGCCGCGCCCCTGCGGATCGGCGATCAGACGCGACTCCGCCGCCGCCCGCAGCGCCGGCGTCCGGAACTTCTTCTTGAACAGCTTGCCCTGCGCCTTGATCCCCTTGGCGATCTGCTCCGCCGAGAGATCCTGCAATGTCACCTCCATGCCGCTGGCGACACACCAGCCGGCGATGTCGGCGCCCATCGTGCCGGCGCCTATCACATGCACCCGCAACGGTTTCCACGCCATGCCCTTCGGCGCTTGTGCCTTGAGCGCTTCTGACAGGAAGAACACCCGCCGCAGATTGCGCGAAGTATCCGACACCATCAGCGGCGCGAATGCTTTCGTCTCCTCGCGCTTCATGTCGGCATAAGAACCGCCATGTGCCTCGAACAGATCGATCAGCCGGAACGGAGCCGGGTAATGATCTTCCCGCACTTTCTTCTTCGTCTCATCGCGCATTTTTCCGGCAAGGAAACCGCGCGCCGGCCACTTCGCAAGCAGCCCCATGAAGCCGCCCTTCGGTTTCGACTTGCGCTTCTGCAGTACCGCCTTGCGCGCCGCCCAGCGCAATTGCCCTTTGCTCTCGACGAGTTGATCGATGAAACCCTGCGCCTTGGCAACGCTTGCCCGGATCATCGAACCCTTGAGCATCGCCCCCATCGCTGCAACCGGCCCGGCCTGGCGGATCGAGCGAACCGTGCCGTTGAAGCCTGGAAAGATGCCAAGCTTGACCTCTGGAAACCCGACACGCGTTGCATCGTCCCGCGTCGCGATCCTGTAGTGACAGGCAAGTACCAGTTCGAACCCGCCGCCGACGCAGACGCCATGGATCGCCGCAACCACCGGCACGCTCATCTTTTCAATCCGGTCGAGCATGTCGTTGACCGGCCTCAGCGCTGCGATCACCTGCCCTTCGGTGTTGAAATCACCGAATTCGCGGATGTCCGCCCCGACGATGAAGCCTTTCTCCTTGCCCGACATGATGACAAGGCCGACGATCGATCCATCCCTGGCGCCAGCCTCCACCCGCTCAACGATGCCTGCCAGTTCCTCCAACGGCCGCCTGCCGAGAGAATTGGCGCTTTCACCCTCGCGGTCGAACACCGCCCAGGCGATTCCCTCCAGGTCGACATCGAGGCGCCAATCCCGGAAATCTCCGGAAGTCTCGCCGGCACCGGTCGCGTTATCGTTCTGCATCTCGTCGCATCTCCTTGCACCAGTTCGAAACCGGTCACGGGGTATTTGCTGGCATGAGCGCGGTCCCTTTGTCGGAGCCCCGTCATTCGACTGCCATTCAAGTGTTTACTCGGCCGCTTCCGCCTCGCTGGCTTTGCGCATATTGCCGCCCGGCCTCATGTAGTTCGGCTTGACTTCAACCGGGTCGAAATGATCGACCGCGATAACACGGGCAACCAGCGCTTCGGCTTCCTTCAGCTGCGTGGCTTCCGCCTCGCTCAGCACGCCGGCTTTGAGTGCTTCCTCGAACCAGTCGTTTCCGTGGTAGCGGCGCACGCGTCCCTCGCGCACGGCTTTGTCGAGTTTCTTCTCGGCGGCTTCCGAGGCGATCACCTTATCCAGCGTGACTTCCAGAATGCCGGTCGGATGATCGATGTCATTGGAAATGAAGATGTCGCGGGTCAGCCGGTCGCGCACATCACCCGGTTCGGCAGCGACCCGTGCCGCCTCCCGCGTCAGCTTGTCGGGGGCCGGGCGGTAGGGCACGCCAAGCGGAAACACGAACAGGCCGAGCAGCAGCCGCGCCGCATCGTTGGGGAAATTGTCGATCGCCTCCGATATCGCCGTCTGGAACCTGTACAGTCCGTTGCGTGCGGCAAGCTCCACGAAGACCTGATCGGTTTCGGGGCTTCCATCGTCCTCGAAACGCTTCAGCACGCAACTGAGAAGGTAGAGTTCCGACAACGCATCGGCCATGCGCCCGGTCAGCATTTGCCGGGTCTTCATGCCGCCACCGAGCGTCGCGACTGCGACGTCGGCGACAAGCGCGAAGTTGTGCGCCTGGCGCCAAAGCTGCCGGTACCAGCGCGCATTCGAACCCGATTCAAGCGGCACCCTGCCAAACCCGCCGAATGTCAGGTTGTGGAACAGCGCGCCGGCGAAATTCGAAACCGAGTAGCCGAGGTGGCCCATGAACGCATCGCCGAATTCGGCAAGCCCCGCGTCTCGCCGCGGGTTCTGCGCCGCCTGAACTTCCCGGTAGAGGTATGGGTGCGACCTGAGCGCGCCCTGGCTGAAGGTGATGAGCGACCGCGTCAGGATGTTCGCGCCTTCGACGGTAATGCCGACCGGCACCATCTGGTAGGCCGATTGCAGATAGTTGCCCGGCCCATCGCAGATCCCGCGCCCGCCATGGATATCCATCGCGTCGTTGACCGCCTGCCGCATTTTTTCGGTCGTCTGGTATTTCATCAGCGCCGAAATCACCGACGGCTTTTCGCCAGCCGCAACCATCGCCGCCGTAACCCCGCGCGCGGCTTCGTTGACGTAGGCCGCCTCCGCGATCCGCGCCAGCGGCGCCGCGATGCCGTCCATGCGCGAAATCGGAATACCGAACTGCTTGCGGATACGCGCGTACGCCGAAGTATGCCGCAACATCGCCTTGGCTCCGGCGGTTGCCGAAGACGGCAGCGAAATCGCCCGGCCTGCAGCGAGGCATTCCATCAGCATCCGCCATCCCTCGCCGACGCGTTCTTCCCCGCCGATCACCCAGCCGAGCGGAATGAAAACGTCCTTGCCCCAGTTCGGACCGTTGGGGAATGCCGACCCCGAAGGCAGGTGCCGCCGTCCGATCTTTACGCCCTCATGATCGGCCGGAATGAGCGCAACGGTGATACCGACATCTTCGCCCTTGCCGAGCAGGTTATCTGGATCGAACAACCGGAACGCCAGTCCGACCAGCGTCGCTTTGGGTCCAAGCGTGATGTAGCGCTTGTCCCAGTTGAGCCGGATGCCCAACGTTTCGCGCCCCTCGTGCATGCCCATTTCGACACGCCCGATATCGCGCATCGTCGCCGCATCCGATCCCGAAGTCGGCCCGGTCAGCGAGAAGCACGGGATCTCCTTGCCCTTCGCCAGACGCGGCAGGTAATGCTCCTTTTGCTCGTCGGTGCCGTATTTCTCGATGAGCTCGCCCGGCCCCAGCGAATTGGGTACCATCACGATCGTCGCGACATCCGGCGACCGCGAAGCCACCTTGCCCAGGATCAGTGACTGCGCCTGCGCCGAAAATCCAAGCCCGCCATGCTCTTTCGAGATGAGCATTCCAAGAAAACCGTTTTCAGCGACGAAGTCCCAGATCGGCTGCGGAATTTCCTTGTCGTTGAAACGGATCTGCCAGTCGTCGATCATCTCGCAAAGCCGCTCGGTCGGCCCATCGAGAAAGGCCCGCTCTTCCCCGGTCAGCTCGACTCGCGGCAGATCGTGCAGCCGGTCCCAGTTGGGCCGCCCCGAGAAAAGCTCGGCATCGAAACCGACCGTTCCGGCTTCAAGGGCCTGCTGCTCGGTATCCGAAACCTTGGGAAGAATGCTGCGCACCATCGCAAACGCCGGTGCAATCAAGACGCGTTCGCGCACCGCGGGAACCGCCAGCAGCGCGAGTACGATCACCGGCACCCATTGAAGCATGCCAACGAAGCTCGACGGCAGGAAGCCGCCGCTTCCCAGAAACATGTGCCCGGCGACATTCGCCGCCCCCAGGCATAGCGCCCAGATCGCCAGGCTCGCCCTGTTCATGGCCAGCGCCGTCATCAACGCCGCCAGCAATATCAGATAGAACAAGACCGTCATCGGTTGGACCTCCTCGCATGTGCCCCGGCCGCCAAGACCATAGACTTGCGAAATTCTAGCCCCTCAGGGCTTTCACCTTAGCAAACGAGAGCCTGGCTGTCCGACGGCGATCGCTATCAATACGAGTATTCCCGGCCTCAACGGCCGCCGGATAGCGGGATTGAAGCTACGAATTGTATATCGAATCAAGCCGCGGACAGGACAAGGCAAAACGCCGGCACGAGCTAATTCACAGGCGCGTTCACCCGTCAGTCTGCACCAAAACTGCAAACACGACATGAACAGGTTTCACCAAGCCGCAACCCAAAACGACCATGACCTGCATTATACTGCCCATGCCGGCCGTAGATCGGCCGCATCAAAGCGGCTTCCCGCGCCTTCGATTTTCGCTGCGGCGGCGCATTGCGCCAAATCGCCTTGAGTTGGAGATGCACTAAAGAGTCTGCGGAAATCGCCGCGCAACGGGGCGACATCGAGCCTCCAGGCTTGTTCCGCCACCGCTTAGCCGTTACAGGGTTTCCATACCAGAGTCACCCGCCCGGCCTGCAGCTGACAGCCGGTGCCGCGTAGGCCGCCGCAAAGCCGTCTACGAACATCGAGGCCACGGGGAAAACATCTATCGACCAGTTCAACAAGGGAGGGAAACTTGGCAGAAGAGCCGATCGTCGCCCAGACAGGGCCTTATCAGGTCGAACTCGAAGAAGGCAAAGCCTACTTTTATTGCCGTTGCGGACGTTCCAAGGCGCAACCCTTCTGCGATGGCGCCCATAAGGGTACGGGCATAGAACCGTTGCGCTTCGTCGCCGAGACCAGCGGCACTTATAATCTGTGCGGTTGCAAGACCACCGACGACGAACCTTTCTGCGACGGCTCCCACAACATTCTCTAGTGTTCTGGATCAAACATTTGATTCCCGGGTGGAGGTCGTCAAATGTTTGTGAATCCAGAACACAATCGAAAGGTTGCCTAGTGTTCCGGGCTGACATTCAGGTTCCCGGCAGGGAACCATATGTCAGAGTCGGAGCACTAGCGCGCCATTCAACCGGCGGATCTCCGCACGCGGCAGGCACCCGTCAACGGCGCCGTGCCGCGCGCGCCCATAACACTCATCACGCCTGACAAGGCACACCGCCCCCCTCGACCAGCAACACCTTGTACCGATTGGCCCAATGGACTATTTCCTCCAGCAGCTCATCAACGGTTTGACGCTCGGTTCCGTCTACGGCCTGATCGCCATCGGCTACACGATGGTCTACGGCATCATCGGCATGATCAACTTCGCCCACGGCGACGTGTTCATGCTGTCGGTGTTCATCGCGCTCATAATCTTCCTGTTGATCTCGTCCCTGGTCGGCGGGCTGGCGATCGCCGTCGCGCTCATCCTCGTCCTGATCTTCGCCATGGCCCTCACCGCCTTGTGGAGTTGGGCCATCGAACGCATTGCCTACCGGCCCTTGCGCGGCTCCTTCCGGCTTGCCCCGCTGATCTCCGCCATCGGCATGTCGATCTTCCTCATCAACTTCGTCCAGCTGGTCCAGGGCCCGCGCAACAAGTCGTTGCCGCCGATCCTCGACGGCGGGTTCGTCATCCCTGTCGGCGACGGCAACATCACGCTTGCCTACAAGCAGATCCTCATCATCGTGACGACCGCCGTCCTGCTGGCCGCGTTCTGGTTCGTCGTGCAGAAGACGCCGCTTGGCCGTGCCCAGAGGGCCTGCGAGCAGGACCGCAAGATGGCCGCCCTCCTCGGCATCGACGTCGACCGCACGATCTCGCTGACCTTCGTCATGGGTGCCGCACTGGCCGCCGTCGCCGGCGTCTTGTTCATGGTGCAATACGGCGTCGTCAGTTTCTCCGACGGCTTTGTGCCGGGCATCAAGGCCTTCACTGCCGCCGTCCTCGGCGGCATCGGCTCGCTTCCAGGCGCCGTCATCGGTGGATTGCTGATCGGCCTCATCGAGGTCTTCTGGTCGGCCTATTTCTCGATCGACTACAAGGATGTCGCTGCCTTCTCGATCCTCGCCATCACCCTCATCTTCATGCCCTCCGGCCTGCTCGGAAAACCCGACGTGGAGAAGGTCTAGGACATGGCAAACCCCAAGGCAGATGCGCCGCGCGAAGGCGATCGCCAACCCGTCGGCATCAGCACCGCTCTGCGCGACGCTGGCTTCCTTGCCCTTTTCACCCTGGGGCTGTCGTTTCCGATCCTCGCTTTCCGCACCCGCCAGGACCTCACCCAGGGGCTTGTGCTCGACCCGCGCTGGGAACTCGTCGCAACCGTTGTCGCGATTGCTTTCTTCGCGCGCCTTGGCTGGCTCGTTTTCGGCGGTACCATCACCCAGGCAGCAACGGCAGCTGCAAACGCCATCGGCCAATCCCTTGAACCTGTCGCCAAGTATAAGGACTGGTTCAGATGGGCAGGCCTCGCAGTTCTCATCGCCTATCCGTTTCTGGCCGTCGCTTTCACCGGCGCCAGCGGGGCGCTCAAATGGATCGATAACTTCGGCATCCAGATATTGATCTACGTGATGCTCGGCTGGGGGCTCAACATCGTTGTCGGTCTCGCCGGTCTCCTCGATCTTGGCTATGTCGCCTTCTACGCTGTCGGCGCCTATTCGACTGCGCTGCTTTCGACGCAATTCGGTTTCTCGTTCTGGATCTGCCTGCCGCTTGCCGGAATCTTCGCCGCATTCTGGGGTGTACTCCTCGGTTTTCCAGTACTGCGCCTGCGCGGCGACTATCTTGCCATCGTGACGCTCGCCTTTGGCGAGATCATCCGTCTCGTCCTCATCAACTGGGTTGAACTGACCAACGGAGCCGCCGGCATCTCCGGCATCCCGCGCCCTACGTTCTTCGGCCTGCCATTCAACGCATCCGACGACGGCTTCGCGGCATTCTTCGGCTTGCAGTTCACGCCCCTCCACCGCCTGTTCTTCCTGTTCTACCTGATCCTGGCACTGGCCTTCCTGACCAACTGGGTAACGATCCGCATGCGGCGCCTGCCGATCGGCCGGGCCTGGGAAGCCTTGCGCGAAGACGAGATCGCCTGTCGTTCGCTCGGCATCGACACGGTCACGACCAAGCTCACCGCATTCGCCATGGGCGCGATGTTCGGCGGATTTGCCGGCGCGTTCTTCGCCGCCCGTCTCGGATTCATCTCACCTGAATCCTTCATCTTCATGGAAAGCGCGGTGATCTTGTCGATCGTCGTACTCGGCGGCATGGGCTCTCAGGTCGGCGTCGCGATTGCAGCCGTCGTGATGATCGGCGGCACCGAACTCCTGCGCGAACTGACCTGGCTGAAATCGGTGTTCGGTCCGCAGTTCGACCCGACCCAGTACCGCATGCTGCTGTTTGGCATGGCGATGGTGGCGATGATGGTCTGTCGCCCGCGCGGCCTCATCTCCAACCGCGAGCCCTCGATCGTTCTCAATGAAAAACGCACGATAGGTGGCGACCTCGTCAAGGAGGGTCATGGCTGATGAGCGCCAGCAGCCCCTCAAGCGAACCGATCCTTCGCGTCGAACATCTCACCATGCGCTTCGGCGGCTTGATCGCCGTCAACGATTTATCCTTCGACGTCGCCCGCGGGCAGATTACTGCGTTGATCGGCCCCAACGGCGCCGGCAAGACCACCGTCTTCAACTGCATCACCGGTTTCTACAAACCGACCGCCGGGCGCATGGCGCTCTTCTCCGGCGGTGTGCAGACCGATCACGCGGTGGAAACCGTGACCAACTCTCCCAGATCCTACCGCCGCACCGCCAAGGGCGCGGTGTTCCTTCTCGAACGCTTGGCCGACTCCGAGATCGCCGCCCGGGCCAAGGTCGCCCGCACCTTCCAGAACATCCGCCTGTTCACCGGTATGACCGTTCTCGAAAACCTGATCGTCGCCCAGCACAACTGGCTCAACCGCGCTTCCGGCTATTCCCTTCTTGGCATCATCGGCGCCCCCAGCTTCCGCAAGGCCGAAGCCCAGGCGGTTGATCTGGCGGTTGCCTGGCTCGACCGCATCGGCCTCACCGGCCGCGCCGACGATCCCGCCGGCGCGCTTCCCTATGGCGACCAGCGCCGGCTCGAAATCGCACGCGCCATGTGCACCGGCCCCGTGCTCCTGTGTCTCGACGAACCCGCAGCCGGTCTCAACCCGCGCGAAAGTGCCGAACTGAATGAATTGCTCTTGTCGATCAGGGACGGCAACGGCACCTCGATCCTGCTGATCGAACACGACATGTCTGTGGTGATGGAGATCTCCGACCACATCGTCGTCCTCGAATACGGCACCAAGATTTCCGACGGCACACCCGATCACATCCGCAACGACCCGAAAGTCATCGCAGCCTATCTCGGCGTCGAGGACGAAGAGGTCGGCGAAACGGAAGCGGAGCTCGAGAAATGAGCCAGCCGATGCTGTCTGTCAGAGGCGTCTGGACCTATTACGGCTCGATCGTTGCGCTGCGCGGCATCGATCTCGACGTCAACGAAGGCGAGATCGTCACCTTGATCGGAGCCAACGGCGCCGGCAAGTCGACGCTGATGATGACGGTTTTCGGCGATCCCCAGGCCCGCAAGGGAACGATTACCTATAAAGGCCAGGACATCACCCACCTGCCGACCCACCAAATTGCCCGCCTTGGCATCGCCCAATCCCCGGAAGGCCGCCGCATCTTCGCCCGCATGACGGTGCGCGAAAACCTCCAGATGGGTGCCCAACTCGTCGGCGGCGAGCATTTCGAGAAGGATCTCGGCCACGTCACTTCTCTGTTTCCGCGCCTGCGCGAACGCCTCGACCAGCGCGGCGGCACTCTCTCCGGAGGCGAACAGCAGATGCTGGCAATTGCCCGCGCCATGATGAGCCGTCCGCAACTCCTGCTTCTCGATGAACCCTCCCTTGGGCTCGCCCCCCTGATCGTCAAGCAGATCTTCGAGGTCATCGAGGAGATCAACAAGACCGAGGGCGTCACCGTTTTTCTTGTCGAGCAGAACGCCTACCACGCACTTAAGCTCGCCCACCGCGGTTACGTGATGGTCAACGGCGAGATCACCATGACCGGCGCCGGCAGGGAACTGCTGCACCGCCCGGAAATCCGCACCGCCTATCTCGAAGGCGGTCGCCATTGAGAATGATGAGTTGATGGAAACGCTCTACCCGACCGGCCCCAACGGCCTTGCCGTCTTCGCTCTTGTCACCATCGCCCTCGGCGGCGCGGCGAGCTGGGCGACCGGTCGCGCCGTCGCGCTCACCTGGCGGCCGCTCTGGCAGCTGGTTGGCTACATCGCGCTGATGACCTTTGCGGTGCGCTTCATCCATTACGCACTGTTCCACCAGCCATTTCTCTATGCCGGCAACGTCCTGATCGATTATCTCGTGCTGATGGGGATGGCGTTTGTCGGCTACAGGATGATGCGAGCCTCGCAGATGCAGCACCAATATCCATGGGCCTATGAGCGAACGACGCCGTTCAGCTGGCAGCGCAAAAATTGACCGAAACCGTTGCGCAAGCTAGACGAGCGGAACAATCCAGTCACTTGAAGTGGGCTCCCGTTTCTGAAACTAGTGCTCCGACTCTGACATATGGTTCCCTGCCGGGAACCTGAATGTCAGCCCGGAACACTAGGCAACCTTTTGATTGTGTTCTGGATTCACAAACATTTGACGACCTCCACCCGGGAATCAAATGTTTGATCCAGAAC
>JAHJSN010000085.1 GCA_018830445.1 Alphaproteobacteria bacterium
GTTCTGGCTCAAACATTTGATTCCCGGGCGGAGGTCGTCAAATGTTTGTGAATCCAGAACACAATCAAAAGGTTGCCTAGTGTTCCGGGCTGACATTCAGGTTCCCGGCAGGGAACCATATGTCAGAGTCGGAACACTAGTTGCTGCGCGTCACCTCGACCAGGTTGTCCGAGAACGAAGGCGCATGGCCCATGTCGGTGAACTCCGCCGAGCTGATCGAGTTGACCGTACCCTGGTTGAGCTGGCGCCAGTAGCCCAGCGTCGCCACCACGACACCCGGATTGACGTCCTCGCTGATGCGCGCAACGCCCTTGAATGCACCACGCATATTGGCGACCTGCACCCGGTCGCCTTCGACGATGCCACGCGGCTCCGCATCCGACCTGTTGATCAGCACGAACTGCTCGCCCTGGCCTTTGATCTTGTGATCCATGTTGGCGTAGCAGGAGTTGAGGAACCCGTGGCTTTTCGGTGAGACGATATTGAGCGGGAACTTCTCCGCCAGCAGCGGATTGCTTGCCGGCGATTCACGCGGCGGCGTGTAGTCGGGCAGCGGATCGAGCGGCTCGCCCGGCTGGAAGCCTTCGTACATCTGGCGGAACGGTCCGGCGACGAAATTCACAGCGCCCGGGACCTCGAACATGCACTTGCCGGAAGCGGTCGGGAAATTACCCTGCTTGTGCGGCACGCGGTCGTCCTTGGTGCCGACTTTCAACCGCGCGAAACCATGCTCACGCATATATTCGAGGTCGATTCCCTCGCACGAGGGTGCATCCCAATCGACGTAGTGTTCCAGGCACTCCGAATCCGACCACTTGAAGTTGTCTTCTTCGAAGCCGAGCCGGGCAGCCAGACGCCGGAAGATCTCGTTGTTGGGTATGGCTTCACCCGGAGATTCCGCACACTTCGCGTTATAGGTGAGATAGAGGTGACCCCAGGACAGGATCATGTCCTCCATCTCCGCGCCCATCGAGGCCGGCAACACGATGTCGGCATAAGATGCCGTATCGGAGATGAAGTGCTCGGCAGAAACCAGGAACAGGTCCTCGCGCTTCAGCCCCTCCACGATCTTGTCCGTTTCGGGCGCCTGCGTGACCGGGTTCGAATTCCAGCACATCATCGACTTGATCGGCACCTTGAGATCCATTTCGCCGGTCAAGGCGCGGCCGATCTGCAGGTTGTTGACGACTTGCGTGCCTTCGGGAATGAGATCGGGACGGCAGATCACGTCGAATTTGTAGGGATGCTCCCACACCGGGAACTGCGTGATACCGCCGCCGACATGACGCCACGCGCCTGTCAGCGCCGGGATGCAGGTCACCGCCCGGATCGTCTGCCCGCCGCCGTGATGGCGCTCGAGCGCAACCCCGATCCGGATCGCCGCCGGCTGTTCGGTCGCCAACTCGCGCGCCAGCTTGCGGATGTCGTCGGCCGGAATTCCGGTGATCTCGCAAGCCCACTCAGGCGTCCGCGTTGACGCCCGCTCCTTGAGAGCATCGAAACCGGACGTGTAGTTGTCGACGTAGTCCTGATCGACCAGTCCCTGCTCGATAATCGAATTGATCAGCGCCATCGCCAGCGCGCCGTCGGTGCCGGGCTTCGGGCAGATGTGCCAGTCGGCTTCCTTCGCCGTCCGCGACCGGTAGGCGTCGATCACGACGACCTTGGCGCCGGCCTTCTGCGCTTCCTTGACGATTGCCCAATGGTGCAGGTTGGTCGACACCGAGTTGCACGCCCAGATCACGATATACTTGGAGTGGATATAGCTTTCCGGATCGACGCCAGCGGTCGGCCCGACAGTCAGCAGCCATGCGGTGCAGGAACCTTCGCCGCAGAATGTGCGCTCCATCACGGTCGCGCCGAGTCTGTTGAAGAAGGCGTCACCGCCGTTGAGGCCATGCACCAGCCCCTGGTGACCCAGATAGCTGTAGGGCGCGATCGCCTGCGGGCCATGCTCGGCGATTATCGCCTTCCAGCGCGTCACGATTTCCTCGAGCGCCTCATCCCAGCTGATCCGTTCGAACTGCTTTGAGCCCTTCGGCCCGGTACGGCGCAGAGGATAGAGCACGCGGTCGGGATGATAATGCCGGGCCTCGTAGTCCTTCAGCTTTACGCAAAGCCCGCCCCGGGTCATCGGATGATCGGGATTGCCGCGCACACCCTTGAGCTTCCCATCCTCCACTTCGAACAGCATCGAGCAAGTATCCGGACAGTCATGCGGACAACCACCGAAGAATTCCTTGCTTTTCGGTTGGGTATTCATGGGCTCTCCTCCTGGGGCAGACTTTTTTGTTTGATTGCGCCTGCTCGCCCTCGGTGCCGGCGGCCAATATTGACCGCGGGCCTGAGGCTCTTTGCAAGGTCGGCAGGCACTGATTATCGTCAGGCAGTCAACGCGACGTACTCCGCCGCGTCAAGGAACATCGTCGCTTGTCGAGGGAAAACACAAAGCACCCCTCGGCGTTTCGACACGCGTTGCTTTTTTCCGGAAATCCCCTTGCCGGCCGGAATTGCGAGACACGACTTGAGCAGAGCGCACCGCACCGGTTGGCGCACCGGACCTTTCGAGCCGAAGCGGACCGGCAATCCCCCGAGAGGCGGCAAGTCACGTCGGCACATGGTCATCGGGCCCCAAGGAAAGCCGCGTCGCTCCGATGGCATGCAATATACCAGCGGTCCCGAAAGCAATAGGGTCGGCTGCCGAACAGGTCTGCTTCAGCCCGCCCGGCCTGCGCCACGATGGCCGTCCGCATGCGCAGACTTGGGGTGAGAAACCGGCTAAAAGTCAGAAATCTTCCCAGCCGGGAAACAACGAGATTGGAAACGGGCCCGACGCGATGATCACCCGCTACGCCTTTGACAACGAACGCCTCCTCGCCGATACCGCGCCAGCCACTGGCGGTGCGGCGCGCCCTCCCGTTTGGATCGACCTCCAGGAACCGACCCTGGCGGAGATCGCAGAAATTGAATCCGAGTTCGGCATCAATCTCCCTTCGCGTGACGAGATGCAGGAAATCGAAGTCTCAAGCCGCCTCTATCAGGAGGGTCAGGCTCACTTCATGACGACCATGCTCGTCTATCGCGTCGACACCTCCGACCCGCAAACCGGTGAAGTAACCTTTGTCCTCATGAAGGACACCGCAATCACGATCCGGTTCGCTTCCCCCCGCGCCTTTCAGAATTTTTCCAGACAGGCGACCACCGGCGACATACCATGCCGCTCGCCCGAAGCGATCATCATCGGCCTCCTCGAAACTATCGTCGAACGCGAAGCCGACCTGATCGAACTCCTCCAGAACCGCACCGAAACCACCAGCAAGCAGATCTTCGAGATGAAGGGGCACGAATATTCTCGCGCCCGGCGCTATTCGGTAGCTCTGAAGGAGATCGGCAAGATCAACGTCCTGACGTCGCGCACCCGCGAAAGCCTCGTCACCCAGAGCCGCCTGCTCACCTACTTCAGCAACTTCGCCCAGAACTCCGCTCTCGATGGCAGTATGCGCCAGCGCATCAGGACGATCCAGCAGGACGTCATTTCGCTGTCCGCCCACGTCGATTACCTCTCCGGTCGCCTGACGTTCCTGATGGACGCAACGATCGGGCTCGTTTCCATCGAGCAGAACCAGATCATCAAGCTGTTCTCGGTCGTCGCCGTCATGCTGATGCCGCCGACACTGATCGCCAGCATCTACGGCATGAACTTTCGCCACATGCCCGAACTCGACATGACCTGGGGTTACCCGATCGCGGTTTCGGCGATGGTCGTTTCGGCGATCGTTCCATTCGTGTATTTCAAAAGGAAGGGTTGGCTTTGATGCTCACCGGCAGCTTGGGCTCAGGACATCAAAGGAACATGTTCACGCAATCCCTACGACGCAGATCTCTGAAATGACCGCAGAAATCATCAATCTCCGCCAAGCCCGAAGGGCCAAGGCCCGCAGCGACAAGGCTGCAAGGGCCGCTCAAAACCGTGCGGAATTCGGACGCTCGAAAACCGAGCGCCGCACATCCGAACACGCCAGTTCGAAACTGCAACGCGAACTCGACGGCGCAAGGATCGATCCAACCGCGCCGCCCGCACCCTCTGAAGACGGCGGGCCGGGAACGCCGCAATGAGCCGTCCAATGAAGCGATCGTTTCAGATCCGCGGCCACCGCACGTCGCTGTCGTTGGAGGAGTCGTTCTGGCAGGCCCTTCGCGAAATCGCCCAGAGCGAAGGAAAAACGCTTGCCGGCCTCGTCGGCGAAATAGACGCCAAGCGCAATGCGGCAGCCTCCGGACTTTCAGGGGCCATCAGGGTTTTCATACTCGACCATTACCGGCGCAAGGCGAATCCGGATTGAGGTGCGCCCTTCCCGCAGGCGGCAATCGCATCTATTCCGGTCCGTCACCCTGCAACGCGGTGCCTCGACGTGATCAGACCTTCTCTAGAACCCGAAAATCTGCGTTGGCAGATTCGGCTTCGGCTTCGGTTTCCGCCGCGTCTTTCTCCGCACGCGCTTGTTGTCGGGAACAGCCGCCGGTGCCTGTGCCGCCTCCGAAACCGCCCCGCCTTCGGCGCCAGCCGCTGACGCCGGACCACCCGCAGCGCCGCCGCCTTGCGGCGACAGGGCTGCCCCGCCTTCAGGTTCCGGCTTGGGCTTGGCCGACCACCCGTCTGGCAGTGGCGCGGGCGGCTTCTCCAGTTCCAGCCCATTCAACCGAGCCGCAGCAGCAGCAGCAGCCCGCTCCTGTTCGATCCGCTGGCTTTCCAATTCAAGTTGAAGTTCCCGCTCACGCTGCTTTGCGGCGGCCTCCTCATCGAGCCGACGGAGCCGCTCCAGTTCCTGCACGTTGCGCTCCATCTTGCGAACCGCCAGTTCCCTCTCCAGCGCGTCCGTCGTGAGGCGTGCGTCGATTGCGCCGAGTTTCTGCAGCGCTCCGACCTTGGTCACGACCACCGGCGGCCATGGCCGCCCTGCTTCCGGATAATCCGCAACCACCCGCCATTCGCTGTCGAAGACAAAACTGCGCAGATCGAATGTACCCAGTACGCGCGTCTGCCCGCCGTCCTGTTGAACGTCCAAAGCCGCGACCTGCACGGCCCCGTCGGCGACGCTGATTTCGAGTTCCCGGTTTCCAACCGGAATCTGGCCGCTGCCGATCACTGCAGCAAGCCGGGCCTTCAAATCGTCTGTCGAGAAGTCTTCCGCAGTCAGGGTCGCTTCAGCCGCATCGCGAATTCCATCTGGAGCAAGCCCGGTGAGTGAAGCCTCCTCCAGCTTTAGAAGGCCCTTGCCCGTCATCACCGTTATCATGCTGCGCGGGCTTAGTCCGGCGCCTTCGAAATTGACTTTCAACCCGGCACGACCTGAACCGAAACTGCCCGCCGCGGCACCGGCCGCCGGCGAAACCGGCAGCGCCGCCAACTTTGCGTTCGAAATTTCCAGGCTGCCTCGTCCCACGGCACCGGCTGCCGCCTTGGTAACTTCCAGGGTCGCCTTCAGAGTGCCTCCGATCGGCTGCTTCCCGGCGAACTCGAGCGACAGTTTCCCGTTGCTGGCGCGCAATGTGCCCGTCGCCCCGGCAACCGCCATGCCAGCACCGATGTCGAGCCCTCCGGCGCTGAACTCTATGCCCCCCTCCACACCTTCCAGGACTGAAAGTTCGAACGGGCGATCGGCAAAGACCTGCGATGGCTGCTCACCCGCCGAGCCGTCGGAAAGAGCGGCTGCTTCACCGGCCCCTTCGATGGCAGGCTCCACACGCGCAACCTGAACCGGCTCCACCTTGGTATCCGGCTCGGAAAGCAATGCAGACAAAATCCGCGGCAGACTTCCCGTGTCGGAATTGAGCCTGCCCTCGATTTTGCGCTGGCCGTCATCACTGGACTTCAGCACGATCCTGCCACCAACCCGCGCGCCGCTGAGATTGACGTCCCGCGGCGTTATGGCAATACGCTCCGGCGTCCACTCGACATCTGCCAGGCCATCATAGCTGAGCGCCCCGAGCCCACCTGGCACGTTGAGACCCGAAAGCCGTAGGAGTTTCCGGATATCGCCATCTCTCAGCTGCAGCTCTCCCGACAGCGACGACAGACCCTCCGCACCAATCTCGGTGTTGCCATCGAACACCAGCGAGACACGCGGGCTATCGAACGTTATCATGGTGAGAAGGCGCGACCCGGGAACTCCGTCGACCTTCAGCAGAAGATCGCCGGCATCGGCCTCCCGACCGGAAGCCGAAGCCAATCGTCCACCGGAGAGACCTGCAAACAATTGGCCTGTGTCGGCGGCCTGTGAACGCACCAGAAGGTCAACGGGCGCCCCGCGCCAATTACCGACGCCGCCGTCAAGCATCAACTGCCCAGCCACGCGCCCGCCACCGGCGGTACCATCGAAAGTGAAGTCCGCCGCCGAAGCCATGCGCATACCGAAATCACCACGGCCTGCCACCCGGATCGGCGCAAACGCCGCAAACCGGTCGCGGTCGGCAGGTGCCGCTGCCCGACCCGCCCATAGGTCCGCGATTTTCCAGGCAGCCGCCTGGTCGTCGGCAGAGATGAGATAGTCGACGGAACCCTTCGGCGCCTCGCCGATTCCGTCGAGGGAACCACTGACCCGAGCGCTGAGTCCGTCTTCGGTCACCAGTTTCAGCCGCTCAATATCGACCCGCGCCCCACTGACTTTGAGCCGCGCCTCGACATTGCCAAGTGTCGTTGTACCGTCCGTAAGGCGGCCGGCGCTGACATCCAGATTCAAATCCCGCCCCAGCCCGACGATCCAGTCGGCGACTCCCCTCTTGTGGGCTCCTGGTTCGTCTGCGCCGTCACCGTCCGAAGCCTTGCCCGATGCCGCTAGAAGCTCGGCCAGTGCCGGCATCTCGAGCCTGCCGAGGCCAAACCAGCGCGTATCGATTTCGTAGCCCTCGACTTCGAGATCGACCGATTTTTGCCCATCGTCCCAGACCATCCCGCCTCGAATCGGCACGCCTGAGAACTCCGCCACCGCCGACTTCAGCATCACCCGGTTCGAACCCAGCTGCATGCGTCCGCTGACGGAAAACGGTCCATCGCTGATCAGCGATTCCGCATCATCCGATCCGATCGCCCAGCGGATGATCTTCTCGGCACTGACGCCACCGATGAAAAGGTCTCCATCAAACACCGGATCCCCCTCGATCACCTCGACGAACCCGGAAAAATTGAGCCGCGCTCCGCCCGGCAGAATTGCCCGTAGCGTTTGCAGCTTCAAGGGACCGCCCGCCCGTTCCATGGCCACGACCAGCCCGCCGACCCGGTCGCCGCCGAGGTTGACCTGGTCGACGTCGAGCCGCGCCCTTACATCGGTATTGTCCGGAAACACATCGAGCAGCCGCGCGATGAGGCCGCGCGCCGTCGGCAGCGGCGCTGCCGCAATTGCCGGTGCAGCCGTGCTTGGCGCGCCGGTATCGTCATTTGGGGCCGGCTGCGCCACCGAACCGCTCAGCGAGCCCGACATCAAATCGACATCGAGCCAGCGTGAGGAAAGCACGAGTTCGACGAGATGACGTCGCGACCAGACTGCCTTCATCGAGCCTGTGATGATTTGTGGTTGCGCAAAATCGTTGAACGAAACGCTCAGCCCGTTGAAATCAAGCGACTGGCCTTTCGCCACGATCTCCGCGCGCACTTCCGCGACAAGTGGTGTCCCCTCCGCGGTCGTCGGATGCGCCAGTCTGGTCTTCGACACCAATTGCCCGGTCACCGACGGCATTTCCCAAAGATCCCGCACGTAGCCGTCGAACTTATGGTCGTCTGCCCTCTTCCCGCCGCTCAACTGCGCGTTGATCCTGAATGAACCATCCGCACTTGCTTTGGTCGTCACCAGCCGCAAGTCGCTCTTGTTGCCGCCGACGACTGC
Source organism: Alphaproteobacteria bacterium (assembly GCA_018830445.1). GTDB lineage: Bacteria > Pseudomonadota > Alphaproteobacteria > Rhizobiales > Hyphomicrobiaceae > Filomicrobium. Next base: position 7,881 of record JAHJSN010000085.1, read on the forward strand.
GCTGCCTCTGAATGAATATGGCCCAGCCAGAGCCTGCGCCGTCAGCTCACCGCTGATGTTCTCGACGCGCGTAAGCACCCCGCCGCCCTCGATGCTGTACGAGATGGTTCCATCCTCGATCAGCACCGAATCGAGTTTCACGCCGGTCGGAACGAATGGCATCGACTTGACATCGAGCAGCGTCCGCCAATTTCCCCGCCCTTCCAGATCCGCCGCCAAGGCCAATACCGGATGCTGCAACTCGATCTTGTTGGCTTCGAAGGCGCCATTCAACAGTGGCGGCACGGCCAGCCACATCTTGAAACTGTCCGTCTTGAACAACGCAGCCCCGGCAATTCCGGTCGTGTCCGAAATCCGCAGGTCTTCAAAAAGCAGATATGGAGCAGGCAGCAGCCGCACATTGACGCTGCCGCCGACACGAACCCGACGCCCCAGAATGCGCGATGCTTCTTCCTCGAATACGCCCCGGTAGCTGTTCCAGTCGACGAAATATGGACCCGCAAACAAGAGCGCGAAAATCGCGATCAGCAGGCCACCGAGCCACATCAGGAATGTGTTCAACTCCGCCTCCAGTCATCACCACGGCCAGGAACGGCAATACATCCTGCAGCCCACGTGCAGCAGCCCACGTGCAGCAGCCCACGTGCAGCAGCCATGCCGCACAAGCCTCGCTGTTCGCCGCCAACCAGTCCCGTCCGCGACGACGTCTGCCGGTCCCCCTCCCGGCCCGGCTGAACTCCGTCGAGGACATGCCAGGCAAGTTCACTTATCGCACAACCAAGCCGGGATTGGGACAGCCTTATTGTTGCAACTGCGTAACCCTGTTCCGCCAGATATGCTAGTGTTCTGGACCGGACATCTGATTTCGGAGGAAGGTCGACAGACGATTGTGAATCGAGAACACAAACAAACAAACAACTAAGCCAGCGCTGACGGGAGACGCTCGGGAAACGGCCAGCGAAGGTCCTAACACTACGTATTAACAAGGATTCGTCTGCCTCGCGAAACTTCCCAGCGATGAGGAAGTGCAAGGCTGCTCACGACATGTCAGGCAGGGGGCATGCAACAGGAAAACAAGAACACTCCGCGAACGGATGAAGACGCCGGCAAGGACAGCCGGCACGCCGGCAGTTCAAACGCCGGCAAACTTGCCGCCCGCATCAGCGCGCTCCACGTCCAGGCCAAAGAGCTCCTCGACGCAAAATTCGGCGTCAACCTTCGTGATTTTATGTCCGACCGGCAAATGATCGTGTGGGCGCTGGCACTGGCCATCAGCATTCTGGTCGCCTACGCCGCGATTGCCTTCCGCTGGCTCATCGGCATTGCGCAATTGCCGTGGCTCGGAACCGCCAGCGAAAGAGTTGCGACGGCCGCCGCGGCCACACCGTTCTGGGTTGTACTGGCCGCACCGGCAATCGGCGGCGTCATAGTCGGCTTCCTGTTGCAGCGCTTCATGCCCGGCCGCCGCGCCCATGGCGTTGCCGACGTCATCGAGGCCCGCGCATTGCACAACTCCCACATCGATCCCAAGGTCGGTCTGTTCAGCGCCCTGCTGGCGGCGATCTCCATCGGTTCCGGCGCCAGCGTCGGCCGCGAAGGCCCGATCGTGCATCTCGGCGCAACCATCGCAGCCTTCATGGAAGAGCGTTTCAAGCTCTCGCCAGGTGCACGGCGGACACTCCTGGCCTGTGGCGTGGCCGCAGCCGTCTCAGCCTCGTTCAATGCACCGATTGCCGGAGTCCTCTTCGCCCACGAAGTGATCCTCACCCACTATGCCTTCCGCGCGCTCGTCCCGACTGTCATCGCCAGTGTCGCCGCCGCCGTAATCTCGCGCATCCATTTCGGCGACGAGACGACATTCCTCATCCCGGACTACTCCATAACGTCCTATTGGGAGTTTCCCGCCTTTGCCCTGCTCGGGCTGACCTGCGCCGCGGTGGCGATCATCTTCGAAGTCGCCCTGATGGCGACCGACCGGATCTACTGGCGGTTCGAAATGCCGTTGTGGCTGCGCACCGGACTGGGCGGACTGGCCGTCGGATCGATCGCCGTCTTCCTGCCGCAGGTTCTTGGCGTCGGCTATGAAGCCACCAACGATGCCCTGCAACGCGAGCTGCCGCTGGTCCTGCTGCTGTCCTTGATCGTCGCCAAGACCGCCGCCACCGCCATTTCACTTGCCAGCCGCTTTGCCGGAGGCATCTTCTCGCCGTCCCTCTATCTCGGCGCGATGACCGGCTCCGCCTTCGGGCTGATCGCAACGTCGGTGTTCCCCGAGATAGGTTCCAGCCAGGGTCTCTATGCGATCCTCGGTATGGGTGCCGTCGCAGCAAGCGTGCTCGGTGCGCCGCTATCGACAACGCTGATCGTGTTCGAGTTGACCGGCGGCTATACGATGACGATTGCACTATTGCTCACCGTCTCGATTGCCGTGGGCGTCACCCAGGCGTTCCTCGGCCATTCGCTGTTCTATTGGCAGCTCGGACGGCGCGGCCTGTTCCTTCAGGAAGGCCCCCACAAATCGATCCAGCGGCGCCTGCAGGTCGACGCCTTCATGACCCCGGTCGACCCGGAAGCCGAACCCGTACATCTCGACGACGGCGAATCCCCTTGGCTGATGCCGACCGATACTCTGGAACGCGCTCTGCGCGAATTCGACCGCACCGGCACGGCGCGCATCGCCGTCGTCTCGACCGGCGATCCAACCTTGATCATCGGCCACGCCGACCGCTTGAAAGCCCTCAACCTGTTCAACAAGGCCCTGATCGACGCGGCCGTCGAGGAACACCGTTGAACGAAGTGGGTTACGCGACGCCCTCCACCCGGCTTTTCTCCATCGCCTCGACCGGGGGAAACACTTCGTCCATCGGCACCGAGCGGCCGTTCGCCTGCACAATACGGCAGTGATAGCGTTTCAGCGCTCGCGGATGCGGCACCCCGCACGAATGCGCGATCGTGCCGACGCCCTTACGGATACCGTCGACGAAGTGCTGAACCCGCACGGCTTTGTCTTCTGGATCGAGCCCGCGCTGCAACCGCCTGTCGTGCGTCGTGATCCCCGTCGGGCAGGTGTTCTTGTTGCACTTCATAGCCTGGATGCATCCCAGCGCGAACATGAACCCGCGCGCCGAGACGACCACGTCCGCGCCCGCGCAGTAGGCCCACGCGACATCGGCGGGAATGATCAGCTTGCCGGAGGCAATGATGCGGACCCGCTGCCTCAGCGCGTACTTGTCCAGAATATCGACCACCATCGGCAAGGCTTCCCTGAGCGGCAGCCCGACGTGATCCATCAGCGCCATCGGCGCAGCGCCCGTGCCGCCGTCGCCGCCATCGACGGTGATGAAATCCGGCGCGCATTGATCGCCCCGCCGATGGATTTCCTCGCACATCTTCTCCAGCCACCCGTAGGCACCCATCACCGTCTTGAACCCGGTCGGCTTGCCGGTGACGTCCCGGATCATCGACACGTAGTCGAGAAGCTGGTTGACGTTATCGATCTCCGGATGCCGGTTCGGTGAAATCGACGCCTCACCAACCGGAATGCCGCGAATCTCCGAAATCTCCGGCGTCACCTTTGCCCCCGGCAGGATGCCGCCCTTGCCGGGCTTCGCACCCTGGCTCATCTTCAGTTCGAACATTTTCACCTGCGGCATCGCCGCGATGGCCTTCAACCTGTCCGGATCGATTTTGCCATCCGCCGAGCGCACCCCGTACTTCGCCGTGCCGATCTGGAAAACGATGTCGCATCCGCCCTCCAGATGCCACGGCGACAACGCCCCCTCGCCTGTATTGAGCCAGCAGTTCGCCATCGCCGCGCCTTTCGACAGCGCCCGCACCGCCGGTTTCGATAGCGCCCCGTAGCTCATGCCGGAAATATTGATGATCGACTGCGGCTCGTAGGGGTTGGCACAGCCTTGTCCAATCACCACGTTCGGCGCCGGACACGCATCCTCTTCGAGCGTCGGAAACGGGCAGTTGACGAAAATTACGGTGCCGGCCGGCTTGAGGTTCTGCGTCGAACCGAATGCGACCGTGTTGTCGTGTCCGCTCGACGTCCGGTAGACCCATTCGCGCTCCGCCCGGTTGAACGGCATCTCCTCGCGGTCCATCGCAAAGAAGTATTGCCGGAAAAATTCGCCGAGCGTCGAGAAGATGTAGCGGAACCGTCCGATCACCGGATAGTTGCGCCGTATGGCGTCCTTGGTCTGTGCGATGTCGACGATGAACAGCACTGCGATGATGAGCGCCAGCAACCCGATCGCAATAACGAACAGTGACGACAGGAAGTTGAGGCCCTTCATCGTGAACAAGTCGAGCCAACTGATTTCCGGCATTGGTGAGTTTTCCAATCGGTTTTGGGGCGGAATCTCGGACTGCTTGAGTGTTGGATACGCGCAGACCAACCCGCCCGGCAAGACAACACCGCCTCAAACACCCGTGAAACCGAGGCGATCCAACGCGCCCCGCGCCTGTGGACCCCGCCTACGGGCCTGATTGCCGCCCCGAAAACCCTGTTATAGTGGTCAAATGAAAGCGACTCGCAAGAAAAAGGCAGTCCGTCACAACGCGCCCGAACTGCCGTTTGACGAACTTCTGCCATCCGATCCCGGTGACCGTCATCCCCCGGATGCCGACATCGACGACATCCCTTTCGACCTGCCGCAGAATGAAGCTGTGGACCGGACGGCTCATGCCGCCTCATCGGGTTTCGAAAATCCGCCCTTGCCTCACGATGAAGACCCTGGACGCGGCGACGAAGAACCGCCCTTCAACTACGGCGACCCCGATAATGGCGCACCAATAGAAGATATCCCGCCCGCAGACTGGGCCCCGTTCGGCGATGATTCGCTGCTGCCCGCGCGAACCGTCGAACCCGCACCGCCGCCTCCGCGCGCACGTTCGATCTCCGAGCGAGCCTTGTCCGGTCGCCAGCCGCGTGCCGCAGCCGGCCACAACGCCAGCTATCTTGAAAAACTCAACCCCGAGCAGCGCCTCGCCGTCGAAACGCTTGACGGCCCCGTACTGGTGCTCGCCGGCGCCGGCACCGGCAAGACCCGCGTGCTGACAACCCGCATCGCCCACATCCTCGCCACCAATTCCGCCTGGCCCTCGCAGATCCTCGCCGTGACCTTCACCAACAAGGCCGCCCGCGAGATGAAGGAGCGCGTCGAGAAGTACATGGGCGATTCGCTCGAAGGCATGCCGTGGCTTGGCACCTTCCACTCGATCGGCGTCAAGATCCTGCGCCGGCATGCCGAACTCGTCGGCCTGAAACAGAGCTTCACGATCCTCGATACCGACGACCAGCTCCGGCTGATGAAACAGGTCATCGATGCCGAAGGCCTCGACAAGGACCGCTGGCCCGCGCGTCAGCTCGCCGGCCTGATCGACAGCTGGAAGAACCGCGGCCTGACACCCCAGAAGGTCCCCCACAACGAAGCCTACGGCTTTGCCGACGGCAAGGGCCGCGATCTCTACGCCGCCTATCAGCGCCGTCTCAAGGAATTGAACGCCTGCGACTTCGGCGATCTGTTGCTCGAAAGCCTTCGGTTGTTCCTCGAAAACCCCGACGTGCTGGCGCAGTACCATCAGCGCTTCAAATACATACTCGTCGACGAATACCAGGACACCAACGTCGCCCAGTACATGTGGCTGCGCCTGCTCGCACAAGCCACACCCGAACGCGGCGGCAAGACCAACATCTGCTGCGTCGGCGACGACGACCAGTCGATCTACGGCTGGCGCGGCGCCGAGGTCGACAACATCCTGCGCTTCGACAAGGATTTCCCCGGCGCGAAAGTCATCCGCCTGGAGCGCAATTACCGCTCGACCGGACACATCCTGGCCGCCGCCTCCCATCTGATCACCGCCAACGAGGGCCGCCTCGGCAAGACGCTTTTCACCGACGGCGACCACGGCGAAAAAGTCTCCGTCATGGGCCTTTGGGACGACGAGGAGGAAGCCCGCACCGTCTCCGGAGAAATCGAAGCAGCCCAGCGCGACGGTCAATCGCTGAACGAGATCGCGATACTTGTGCGCGCCTCCTACCAGATGCGCGTCCTCGAAGACCGGTTCATTACGACGGGACTTCCCTACCGTGTCATCGGCGGACCGCGCTTCTATGAACGCGCCGAAATCAAGGACGCGATCGCCTATCTCGAATTGACCGTGAACCCGGACCACGACCTCAAGTTCGAGCGCATCGTCAACGTGCCGAAGCGCGGCATCGGCGACACTTCGGTCAAGCGCATCCGCGATCTCGCCCGCGCCGGCGACATTTCCATGTTCCAGGCCGCCCGGCAGATCGTCGAAACCGACGACATCGCCGGCAAGGCACGCCGCTCTCTGGCAAACCTGATTGTGAGCTTCGAACGCTGGCGCCAGCAGCTCGACCGGATATCGCACACCGAGCTTGCCGAGTTGATCCTTGATGAATCCGGCTACACGGCGATGTGGCAGGCCGATAAGAGCCCGCAGGCCCAGACGCGCCTCGAAAACCTCAAGGAACTCGTCCGCTTCATGCACGAGTTCGAATCGATGGCCGGCTTCCTGGAGCACGTCTCGCTGGTCATGGACGCCGACAAGAACAACGACGGCGACCGCGTTTCGATCATGACGCTGCACGCCGCCAAGGGCCTGGAATTCGATACCGTCTTTCTCACCGGCTGGGAGGAAGGGCTGTTCCCAAGCCAGCGCACGCTCGATGAAGCCGGCAAGGCCGGCCTCGAAGAAGAACGCCGCCTCGCCTATGTCGGCCTGACACGCGCCAAGAAGCGCGCCCACGTCTCCTTCACCCAGAACCGCCGCATGCGCGGCCTCTACCAGTCGGCGCTGCCGTCCCGCTTCGTCGACGAGTTGCCCGAAGCCCACGTCGACGTCAGGGAAGCCTCTTCGCCGTTCACCGGTGCCTACAAGAACTTCGCCTCGTCGAGCCAGTTCGCAAACCCCTACGGGCAGAGTCGTTTCGACCGCGCCGCCGCCGCCTCGGAGTGGCAGGACCGCTCCGACAAGAGTTACGACACGCCTGGCTGGAAACGCGCCCAAGCCTGGCAGCAGCAAACCCGCGCCGAATTCGACAAGAAGCGCGGCCCGCGAGGTTCCGGCGGTAAAAGTGGTTCGAGTGCGCCCAGGACCATCGAAGGCGAACTCGTTGCCTCATCGACGATCGAAACCGATTACGTCAAAGGCGAACGCGTCTTCCACCAGAAGTTCGGCTACGGTTCCATTACCGAGGTCGAAGGCAACAAGCTCACCATCGATTTCGAGAAAACCGGCGAGAAACGCGTTGCCGCCGATTTCGTCGAGCGGCATTGATCGAGCCGAAGTTCATAAGTCAAACGCAGCGCGCCACTCAACCTGACAAGCGCAACGATGACAGGCTCTTGGCGATTTCCTGAAATGCCTGCGTCAATGCTTCTCCGCTTGTCGCATCGAAGAAATGGTCCGACGTCGATGCGCAGTACTGCAGGATCGGCAGCGCGGTCGCTGGAGCCTGGAACGACACGGTGTAGATCGTAATTCCAACGGCTTTCATGCCATCGCAGAGCTTTTCGGACTGCGCTTTAGAATCACCGTTTGCGGATTCGTAGCTGGTGTTGAACTCGCCGTCGGTCATGATCACCGCGACCTTCTTGACCCGCGGGTCGCTGTAGGCTTTCGGGGCGCTTTCCGAAGGCCAGAAGGACGCCCATTCCGGCGAGATCAGATACCACGCCCAGGCAATCCCCAGATGACCGGCCGTCATTCCACCAGGCGTCATTCCGGAAATATGGCTGTTGAGCGACGACTCCGACTTGGTCAGCGGGACGATCTCGCTGTCGGGACAGTTCGTGGACTTTTTGTTGAGTAGACCGCCGTTCGGCCCCTTGTCCTTGTAGGCATTCGCGCCCGACCTCTCGGTCACGCACGTATTCGCGTCGAACAATCCGGTGGCTTTGCCGGAGTAGCTTCCCACGTTGACCGCAGTTGAGTACGGCGCGATTGCGATGCGGTTCTTGGCCCCGGAGCTATTGGCCCCGATGAGGATGCTCACGAGAGATTTCGCGGCAAGTTGCAGGTCCGCTATTTTCGAACCACCCATCGACCCGCTGACATCGAGCATCATGGAAAGCTCGATATCCTTGCTTTCGTCGATTGCGGTCGAAGATTTGCTAAGCGCTATTTCGTCGACTGCCATCAGTTTGCCGAATGTCGTCGGCAGGCGCGTATTGACGTCGACAGTCACCGAACCGGCCACCCGGTCGGATCTGAGCGCCAACGGATCGTAGACCACGTCGGCGACACCTGCGATTTTCATGTTCGCATCGAAATATTTCGCCGCAAGCGCCTGCAATTCGGCATCGCTAGCGCTCGCATTGTGGCGCATTTCTCTGGCCGAGGCCATCGCCGCGGCGTCGAGTGCTCTCGAAACCTGCGTGCTGGCTTTGTAGGCGCGCGACCCATCGATGCTGACCCCCAGGACGAAGACAAGCGCCATGGTGATCAAACCGAACATCGGGGCCACCGTCCCATTATCGTTGGACAAGAGGCCAATGTTACGCGCCATATTCATCGCACCAAGCACAGGTTAATCGTGGTTCACACGAATGCACCTTGGCCCCAGAATGCTGCATCAACGATTACAATAATATCTTCAATTTTATGAAATTTGCCGAATGCATGCGCCGGCTGACGCCAGAATAGGTTCTGAGTAAATATTGTCTTCCATTCACACCGAAAAAAATCGGCATCTTGATAACCATATCGCCCAGCGCCAACAATCCGGTCGCTGCCAAGACTGCCGAAGGCACGCCGCCCGCATTGCGCTGATCATAACCCGGCAAGATTACCCGCGGCGCCGCCGGACAGCAAAATTCGCAGGCCCAATGACAATCGATGCGAAGACGCTAAAGTTTTATTCGGCTTTCTGAACAAGCAACCCGGTTGATCCTTGGCAAGGCCTCATTCATAGCCAGTCACCCGTCGCACTGGCGCCCATATGAGGCAATATCATGCGCTTCATCCGCCCCGGGTTCCGGGCTGATCATCGGCCACCTGATGCCAGAGTCGAAATACCCTTTGGCAGCGCGATCCACCCCCATCAATTTGACGTTTCATAGAGCCGCACGGATATATAGTCTGGCATAACCTCGTTGCGACAGGGTCTGGAAGGGGAAAAAGCTTGGAAGTCTCGCGTTCTAAGCCTGTCCGGCGACTCGCATTGCCGATGAAGCCGATCGCCTGGCTCATTGCGACGTGCACTTCAATGCTGCTGGCAGCCTGCGCCGCCGACATCCGCAATGCGGTGCCCGCCGGAATAACAGATCAGGTCGAAGTGCAAGGCTTGGGCCGCGTCCGCACCTGGGGCGACGTGGAAATACCCCACATCGAGCGCATCTCGGAAATCCGCCTCAAGCAGATCAAGGACACGCGCCCGGGCGTTCTTTCGCAGACGAAGCGCAAGGTCAGCTACCTTGCAATTTCCGGAGGTGGCTCCGATGGCGCCTTCGGTGCAGGTTTCCTGGCCGGCTGGACCGCATCCGGCGACCGTCCCGAATTCGAAATTGTGACAGGTGTCAGCACCGGAGCGCTGATCGCCCCCTTCGCCTTCCTGGGGTCGCGCTACGACAGGCAATTGAAGGAGATCTACACCAGATACTCGACCGACGACCTGATGAAGAAGCAGGTACTCGCCGGTCTTCTCGGCGGCAGCGCCGTATCGGACAATGCACCGATGGCCGATCTCATAGCCAAGTACGTTACCAGTTCGTTCCTCGAAGAGATCGCGCGGGAACACGAAAAAGGCCGGCGTCTGCTGATAGGTACGACGAACGCCGATCAGGAACGCCCGGTCATCTGGGATCTGGGGCTCATCGCCCAGAAGCGCACCCCGCAATCGCTAACCCTTTTCCGACGAATACTTCTGGCGTCCTCAGCCCTGCCTGGCCTGTTTCCGCCCGTCCACATCAAGGTCGCCGACACCAACGGCACGACCTATGAGGAGATGCACATCGACGGCGGGGTCACCGACAACACGTTCCTCCTGCCGCTGCATCTGAACTTCGATGAGCTCGACAAGCTCTACAAGGTCCGCTGGAACCGCAGGCTCTATATCCTCGCCAATGCCAAGACCGCACCGACCCGCAAGGTCGTGGCCAACTCCACCTTCGAGATCGCCGGACGCTCCATCAACACGATGATCCGCCAGCAACTCGAAGGCGACCTCCTGAAGCTTTATCTTCGAGCGAAAAGCAATAGGATCGCCTACCAGTTGGCCGACATCCCAGCCTCGTTCGACGCGCCGAGCAACGAAGCCTTCGATAAGGAATATATGAAGAAACTCTACGAAGTTGGCTACGAAGCCGCCAGGAACGGCTACGACTGGAAGGCCAAACCTCCAGGGATTTGAGCGCGTAGCAATGTGGCCCGGCAGGCTATCAGGAAAGGTCGGAGCGTATGAAAAATCGGTTTGCGTGGTTTGCCATCGGCGCCGCGGCAGCAAGCGTTTTCTGGCTGATGGTCATCTCCCAGGGAGGCTGGCAGATATTCGAAGCGATTTACCGCTGAGCATCCGCGGAGCGTTTTCCGATCGATCGATCAGATCCGAGACGCGCCCATCATTGACACGCCCATGACCCTCGGCCGCCAACTCCCTGAACGGGTCCAGTGGGACCGCTAGGCAGACCCGTGCCATCCGGCAGGAGATCGATGATCCCGCCGCCGGTTCCGGCCGATCCACCGCCGTTCGACCACGTCGATTGATTTTGCGGCACATAGACGAGCTGTCCCTGCCCCGTCGCCAGCCCCACACCGATTTCACCGGCCCGATAAGCGCTGGCCGCCGCGGAACGCATGAATCGGCATTCTTCAGGGTTGCGCTGACAAGCCGTGGCCAGTCGTTCAATCGCGCGCGACGACGCCCTGATCGGATCGCTCGCCGCGTCCGGATCGACGTGCAGCACATAGGAAACAAACATAGCTAGAACGAGAAAGAGGAAGCCCCTCGAGAATAACCGCAACGCACCCACCACCAGATTCGTGCCGCAGGCCGCCCCCCCGACGACCTTCCACCCTTGCACGGCGCCGAATTTATCCCAGCCGGCTTAGAAAACCGTAAAAGCGGCCCAAACGAATTAAACGCTCACTGAAGACTTCTTGTTAGGCCTTGGCACGTCCCGCCGCACCGGCATCAGGCCTCCGCTCCGACCGATCATTTCCGAAGCCTGGAAGTTGCCGAGCAACCGCAAAGTTTCACTCGATGACCCGCACGGAGAACGTTTTCGTCGCGGTGATGCCATCGGGCGTCGTCGCGACCACAGAAAACGTATCGTCGCCGGTCTCACCTGCCCGCGCGGTGTAGTAGATGCCGGTCCCAGGCAGGCTCGTGCCGATGCAGTTGCCCGAGTTGCTGTGACGGATCATCGTCGTCTGGTTGGGCTGGAAGGTGACGTCACCCCTTGCCGCAGCCTGCGCCAATGTGAAAGTCGGCGTCAGGGCGGCGCAGTCCTTTTCGCGGAAGCCAGCCCAGATAAACATGCGCGCTGGCCGCCCGGCGACGACGGGCGTGCCGCGAACCGGGCCGGAGACCGCCGCATCGGGAATAGCCCCCGTTGTGACCGGCACCGATGGCAGCGAGGAACAACCCGAAATCAGCAAACCCGGCAGAAGTACCGCAAGTATCGCCCGATTTTGTCCCACCCTGGCCATCCCTCTTTTGTGGCGCTTGCTCGCGCCTCCCCCGATCATAACCACCATCGTCCGAGTCGGTCGATTCCCGGTGCGAATGACCCGAGGAGAAACCCTCTAGCAGACCGCTTTTTCAGCGGCCTGCTAGAGGCCTGTCTCGCCTAAATCGGTGTGCTGGCCGCAACCTCTGACGATTTAGGCGAGACATGAAGGCCACTAGCGAAAACAATGACTTAGTGTGGCGTTCAGCGCGCCTCAATTGACAACTCCTGTGCGGCACCAACAGGTCAATTAAGGCGCGACGCCACACTAGTCTGATTAATGAGGTCGCGCTTATCAGGCAAAAATCTGCGCCGTTTGGGCATCATCGAGCACGCGGAAATCACCTGCGGGCAGTTCATCGGGCAGCCGCAGCCCCCCGAAGCGGTCCCGGTGCAACGCCGCAACATGGTTACCGAGCGCCGCAAACATGCGCCGAACCTGATGATACCTTCCCTCCATCAGTGTCACGGCGACGATAGGACCAATGGCTCCATCGTCGGCTACGAGGGGATTGCCGCAATCGGCTACCGGCGCAATTTCCATCTCAACGGGCAATAGCGGCTTGGTTTCGCCCTCGAGCATCAGCGTTCCCGAAGCGAGGACTTCGGCTTCATCGCCGCGCAGCGGACGGGCAAGGCGTGCAAGATAGCGCTTGGCGACCTTGCTCTTCGGCGCGATCGCCCGATGCAGCATCGCTCCGTCATCGGTCAACAGCAGAAGTCCAGACGTTTCCTTGTCGAGCCGACCGATTGTCGAAATCGCTGGCTTCCTTGCGCGCCATCGCGGCGGCAGCAGTTGATAGACAAGCGGTCCTGCTTCCTTGTGGCTGCACGTCACCCCGAGCGGCTTGTGCATGATCAGCACAATTCCCGGCGGCGGATCGAGAGGCTCGCCCGATATCGTCATCCGTTGGCTCAGATCGCTGGCCACCGGAATGCGTTCGCCCGCATCGCCGAGCGGCTTGCCGTCGAGCCGGACTCTGCCCGCCTTGACCAGCATCTGGATATCCTTGCGCGACCCGTAGCCCATGTTGGCGAGCAGCCGGTCGAGCCGCACCTGTTTTGCCGAGCCGCTCATTCCCGATGCCTCGCCACCCGTGCGCGCTCTGAAGCTTTCCCCTCGGCGCCCTTTACCGCCTTGAAGATCTTGTACCCCTGGGCCTGGTCGATCGATTCGACAGACGCGAACGACGCGTTCAGCACCGCCTCGTAGGGCAGATGCCGGTTGGCGGTCAGCCACAGCGCCCCGCCGGTTTTCAGCATCCCTGCCGCACGCGCGATGAACGCCTGACCGAGCGCCTTGTCTTCCTCGCCGCCGTCGTGGAAAGGTGGATTGCAGACGACGAAGTCGAGCCCGCCCGGCAATCCGCCCGCGGATCGCACATCCGCCCACACTGCCGTAAGGTTGTCGCCGGGATTGTTGCGTTGCGCGAGTTCGCCCGCGCGCCGGTCGACATCGATCAGGAAAAGATGTTCGCACGCACCGTGCGCCATAACGGCCCTTGCCAGAATGCCGATGCCGCACCCAAGATCCGCCCCGCGCCCGGCAAGCTTCGGCAGATGATCGATCAACAGTTGGCTGCCGGGATCAATCCGGTCCCAACTGAAGACGCCCGGCATCGACCACAAGTCGACATCGGGCAGCCTGCGCGGCGCACCCGCATCGATCGCACTGGCAATTGCATTTTCGAACTCCGGCGTACCCTGGGGCCGCACCGTGTCGACGATGTTGTGATGCCGCTTCGGCCGCCCGCTGGCCTCACAGCCGAACGATTGCAGCTCTTTCGACAGCCTGCTGCCGCCCTTGGTCTTCGCGGCCAAGACGACAAACGGCGCACCGGGCCTCAGCACCCGCAGCGCCAGCGCCATTTCATGACGCCGTTCAAGCGTGCTGGCCGGGGCATGCATGACCAAGCCGGATATCGTTTCGGCGGCGATTTCGGCAAGGCTCTGTGTCCCCGGGTGGCGCGGCGAACATTGCAGGCTTCCGTCCGGCACTTCGACAAGGTCGCGCGGCACGAGGCCATAGACGGCATGGATCGGTGAAGACATGATTTTGTATTTCTCGCGCGTCACCGCTCACTTCAGCGGGTGAGCCCTGAAGCTAAAGCATCGATTGCAACCCCGCGAAAGACGGGAATTCGCCGCTGCCGCCGGCCGCAAACCCTCACGCCTTGACGCTCACCGCGTTCAGCCAGGCAACCGCTTTCTCAATTCGCCCATCGCCGTCGGGTCCCTGCGTTCGCCGGAACCCTTCGGCTGAGCCAATCGCCTCAGCCAGGAGCCAGCGGAACTGAGGCACCTCGAAATAGGACGAGTGAATGAGTTCGCGCCACGTCAGGTACGAAAGGACGCTCTGCTGCTTGTTCTCCATCCCGTCTGAGAATGCCAGCTCTCCGATCGCGTTGCGGAACTTGCCAAGCGATTGGGCAGCGACGTCGTTGCTGTAGCCGGTGATGCTTTCACCCAGCTCCATCGGCAGCGGCAACGGCAACGGCGAGCCTTCGAGCCAGAATGGCCGCGGCGCGGCAGTCAGCGCGACCTCGGTTTCGGTGTCGTTACCCAGAGCCGAGCGCTTGATTTCGAACCAGGTCAGCCTGTCGAGTACCGTTGCCAGCAGCCCGCTCAAGGCCAGCGCGATCCCCTGCACCAGATACACCAGCGCCACGGCGATCAATCCGAAAACGATCGGCACCAGAAAAATCGGAAGCAGCAGCCGGACCAGCAGTCCGGCCCGTCCCTGCCAAAGATCGTCGTCGAACACCAGGCTTGAAGCCTCGTCGGTTACGAGGTGGAACAACAGCTTGGTATTAAGTGCGATATCGCGCCCGCCGCCGCAAAGTGTTCCGCCCTCGCAACGCACGCCATCCCGCTCGACGAACCTGTTCATGAAACGTATCGCACGCTCGACCGGCACGAGATTCGGGTTCTCGGAATGCATCGTATCGCGCGCTTCCTTCAACCTCGCCTGCAGCGACTCGACCTTTGACTTCGCATCAAGCCGCTGCGCAACATTGCCGTCGCTCTCAGCCGTTTCGAATTCCTGGCGCGCCTCACGCAGCGAGCGGCGCAGCTTCCTCACCTCCTGGCGCGCAGCCGTTACCCGCAACTCGGAAGCCTCGTAATCCGAAATTTGATAGACCCGATCGCGCATGACCTCTGCAATTCCGACCATCGCACCCGGCGACAACAGCAAGAACAGGTACAAGAGCGGCAGCAGAAACACGGCCACGATACTGAAGAACGGAACAGCGAATGTGCTGTGAAAGATCTGCATCTTGATTTTACCGATCGAGCCGAGGCCGGAAACGGCCTCGTCGTCCTCGTGCCACAATCCGAGCCAGCGTGGCCCGAATTGCGCCCGCGCCGACCTTATCGTTGCCGGCTTGTAGAAATAGAGCTTGCGGCCGTCGATAACATTGAACACCGTATAGAAAATCACGAACGGTAAGCTCATCAGCACCGTGTAGATGCCGAGACGGGCAAGCCAGTTTTGACTGTCGAACTTGCCGTTGCCGCTCACCAGCTCACCGCCGATGAATGCTGCATACATCAACAGCAGCATCAATGAGGCAACGAAGATCGCCTTCTGCAACAACGTCAGCCGCAGGAACAAGGAGCGCTCCTTGCGCAAGCTGACGAACGGCGTACCGACCGTGATCCAACGCTTGAGACCGGACAGGGGTTCTTGCCGCGCCGCGGCTTCCAGCAGCGCCGATGAAACCACCGAGCCGCCATGGCTGTGCCCGATCAAGCAGTATGGCTCGCCATCTTTTTCAAGAGACCTCATCCGCTTCAACAGCGCACGGCCGGCCTTGCGCCGTTCCAGTTCGCTGTTGTCGCCGTTCCAGATGAACGGCGCGAACTTGACGGACCCGTCCTCGCCCTCGACCATCGCCTTGAGATCGGCTTCGGCTGCACTCCCCCGCTGCCACCACTGCGCTTCGGCACCCGGCGCAGCCTCCGCCGAGGGCACGCCGCCCATGTGAGCAAACGTGCCGTGCACGGTAATTATCGTCGCCATAACCCGCTTGTTCCCTCGTCTGCCGTCTTAATTGATCGGACGTAAGCCTATCATGCCCCACAATTCCGGCAGACAAAAGGGCAGGCCCGGGATGGTGACAAGCGGAGCAACGTCTGTGAATCCAGAACACAATCAAAAGGTTGCCTAGTGTTCCGGGCTGACATTCAGGTTCCCGGCAGGGAACCATATGTCAGAGTCGGAGCACTAGTTTTCCCGTGTCAGCGGCACAAAACGAACCGGGATCACTTCCCTTTTCCGGGTCGACCCATCGGCCAGCTTCTCGACCTGCACCAGTTCCTGCTGGAAATCCCCCACTGGAATGACCAGCTTCCCGCCTGGTTTAAGCTGCTCCACGAGCGGCTGCGGAATATAATCCGGAGCCGCCGTCACCACGATCGCATCAAATGGAGCTTCCTCCGGCCATCCCGCATAGCCGTCCCCGATGCGCGTGTGAACATTTTCGTAGCCGAGGCGCCGTAACGTTTCTTCGGCCTGTCGACCGAGCGGCTCTATGATCTCGATTGAAAAGACACTGCCGGCCAATTCGCCGAGCACGGCGGCCTGATACCCTGACCCGGTTCCCACCTCCAGCACCTTGTCGGATTTCTGAACATCCGCCAGTGCACTCATCAAGGCAACGATAAGCGGCTGCGAAATCGTCTGCCCGTGACCAATCTCCAACGGCCGGTTCCGATAGGCATGACGCATCAGATGGTCTGGAACGAATTCATGCCGAGGCACCTTTGCGAGCGCGTAAAGCACCCGCTCGGTCGCGATTGGCAACTTCCTCTCAGCGATGATGCTTTGAAGCTCGGCCGCCACTTCAGCGGCAAGGGCATTTCGGGCTTGGTGAAAAACATCACCCGCAGCCCCATTCTTCGGATCCTGGACCATGGCGACCACCATTGTCCCCATCGCCAACGCCATTGCGATAATGGACCCGAACAGCCCGCCCGGCAAGCCGGTATGCTTTCTTGGAACGTACAACATCTTTTTGCCAAGCGTCCCGGAGATTATGACCGCCCGCCCGGCCCTGATCGGCGATTGATCCGCCCGGTCAGGCGACCCGCTTTCCTACGATCAGATCCCAGGCAATGTTGATCTGCTTGGTGCGCTCCTCGCGCTGGCGCTTGTCGGTTTCATCCCTGGCATGATCGGGATGCCAGCCCATGCGCAGCGCATCGACGATCCGTTTCAGTGCACCATCGGTGACGTTGGCATTGACCCCCAGCACTTCGAATGCCTCAGTCTTTGTCCTCGGCATGACGATCTGATCGCCGCCGGCCTTCACCCCGACTCCCGCGCTCTCGGCGATCCGGCCGATCCGCTCCAGGTCTCTAACGACCGCCCGCAGGCTTGCCGACACCCGCGCCGTTTTCGGTCTTTCCCCTGAACCACCCCGCAAGCCGTCGAGCCGTTGCCGCACGCTCTTCAGTTCCGTCGTCAGCGTGTCCTTCAGCGAGGAAGCCGGACCAAGCGCCTTCACCGCAGTCTCCGCCTTCTCGTAGAGCGCATCGGCTGAACGCGCTCCGTTGGCGATACTGTCGTTGCTCCATTCCCACGGTTTCCCGGCTTTCAGCCGACGCCACTTGAATCCGACCCAGCGCGAATGCAGCATCGCGCCCAACCCAACCGCGGCGCCTGTCAGGTGGACGAAGGTCCGGCCAGGAACAACGGAAGTCGTATCCAGATCTGGCTGGGGCATCGCCGGGGCAAGTTCCCGGCCACGGACAGCGACCGCATATCGACGGCCAAACCAGCCAAGCGCAGCAACGAGGCTCGTTCCTGCAAGCAAGAATATCACCGTCAGCAGCGACGGTCCTTGCGCGAGCCCGAAGGTAAACGGGTGAGCACCGCCGCCCGCGACGTTGGAAACCTCGTCGCCATGATGGACGACCGTCGTCCATGCATCCGCGCCGGCTGCTCCGTCACCACCCTCGGCCCCGGCAAACGCCGGGGTGACGATGACTGCATTATCGATCCTTGGAACGATCGGCTGCCGGCCCGTCGAAAATTCCGCCCCGAAGTGGCCCGCCGGCGCATCGCTGCTGCTGACATCGGCTGCCGGAATGGTGACGATCTTCGCCCCCAATTCGTCAATCGGAGCATAACCCTTCGGCATCACGAAGCGCGCCATCCGGCGATCCGTCGCGCCAGCGTTCTTGTTCTTGAGGACAAGATTAAGTTGGCCCTCGTCGATCCAGGACAAACCGACCTCGTTTGAACGGATCTGCGCGGCCAGTTCATGCCATGGCGCACTGATATGCTGACAGCGAACGCTGAAACTGTAGATGGCCATGGACCGGCAGTCGCGTTCAGCTTTCCCCTTGCATGCCCGATATTCGCGCGGCGCGCGTTCACCGATGATTTCATGGCGGGTTGGCGCTGCGCTGTTGAGCGTCGGCTTTCCGCTTTTTACGCCGCAGGAGAACGGCATCACGATCGCTTCACCGGCACGCGCCAGCCCGGGCGGCGCAAGCGCCACCAGGACGGCCAATGCGGCCAAACCGAATCTGAGCGATCTACCTGCCAAACGACGCACCCTTCCCCCGACAAGTGGCACGCAAACAAATGATTTTGCGGTCTTAGCCATAACATGGGCGCGACTAAGGCAACACCATATAGGAGGCGCGAGCAGGCAACTTTTCCAAAGCTAAATCGGTGTGGGACAAGCCGCGCTGATCAATCGCCGCGCAACAACCCGGTAAAACCGGTGATCAAAAGCGACGTCAAGACGAGGCCGATGATCGTTTCGAGGATCGTGAAGAAATAGATCATGCCGCCCAGCGTTATGTTGATCGTCGGCACGCTGTCAGTCCCGCTTCCCGACTTATCCTCGATTGGCGCAAAAGTGATTGGTTGCGGCAGTTCCATCACCGGATGCCACGACAGGTTCGGCCGCCAATGATCCGCATAACCGAACGAAACGAACGGCACGAACACATCGAACGAATAGGCCAGCGGATTGAAATCCGGATAGACGGCTTCGAACGAGTCTTGCGAATAGGCATCCCGGTTGGTCATCACGAACACCGTTTCGTCCCGGCACCCCGCCTTTTCGCACTGCCCACCGGCCCAGGCCCACAGGCCGGCAAATAGAATGACGAACACCGCCATCCACGCAACCGTCCGCCACGGATTGAAGCCGTAGAGCGCGAACAGGTCGAGAAAACCGCCCTGCCAGCGTTGCAGCGTTCGCGTTCCATGGCTGTTGCGTTCACGGCGCATGCGCGCAATCGCGATTTGCCGCGATTCCTCGTCATAGCCCTGCTGCACCAGCCGGTTCTCGAGTTGCACCCAGGGCTGCGGCTTGAAGTGGTCCCTGATATCGCAGGACTGCTGGCCTTCCAGCCACGCAAGACGCTGCCGTCCGACGCGGTCATCGGCCCTGCTGTGCTTGTGTAAACCGCCTTCCCGCGCACCCGAAGGATTGTTGAGGTGATCGTAGATGAACCCATCGAGAACCAGATGATCGATATCGCGCCCGTCGATCGAACGGCCTCGCTCTTCGGTACCGGGTGGCCAAGTATCGGCGAAGTCGTGATAGGAAGCCGCCCGCGCTCGCGAGAAATCGACGATGCCGCGCGGACGCTGATCGGGAACGGAAGGCATGCACAGTCGTTTGACATCCGCATCGGTGAGTGAGATGGCCGCTTCGTCCCAATCCGTCAGCGCATCGAATTTGTCGCTGTCCGCCGGCGCCGGACGCCCGTCGCGAGCCAGCGCGGCACTCTTGATGTGACTCCCCGAGAAATCCAGCACTCCGGGAACGCTGACCTGATCGAGAACGAGGGCGCCGATCGCCTGCAGGCCGTCGTTCAATTCGACGTCGCGGCCAAACCGGCTGCCGTTGACCATCAGCGCGGCCCCGGCTTCAACCTTGAGTGAAGCTCCCGTCATGCGGAACTGATTGCCGATTTCGCAGGCCGGAAAACGAATGAGCCCGAACACGATCGAGCGCGACATGTAGCACCCGCCGCGAATTTGTGCCCCGTCGCCGCGGATTGCGAGTTCAGCACCGAACAGTCGCGCTTCCGTCAGCCGCAACTGGCCGCGGATATCCGCACCGGGAAAACTGATCGCCCCGACGAGTTTGGAGCGCGCCATGTCCCAGTTGCCGAAAACCGAGATCCCGCCCGCCGCAATGGCGGTCGTGCCGCCTTCGACTTCGACACCTTCGGCGATGAACCCCTTGCCGATCTCCGCACCGCTAAGAACGATGCCCCCCTTGATCCGCGCATCGGTAAGATTGAGCCCCTGCCCGATATTGACGCTCGCCGCCTCGATCGCCGTTTCCTTGGAGGAAACCGCAACGCCGCGGCCCTCGAAACGTCCCCCGATCCGCGCATGCGCAAGCCGCAACCCGCCCGTGATGCGCGCTTCGACCGCCAGGAAGTCGCCCTCGATTCTTGCGCTCTCAAGATCGAAGCCGTTCACCTGGCCCTCGACTGTCATCTGGTCCGCATAGATGCCCGAACCCATTTCCGAGCGCGCCAGCTGCACGTCCCCCTTGAGCCGGGTTCGCCGCAAAATAAGCGGCCCCGACAAACGCAAACCGTTAGCCTTGATCGACTCGCGGCCATCCCCGATCTGACACCCTTCCAGCGCCAGTGCGCCTCCGAACTGCGCACCGCGGGCCGTCAATTGTCCACCGATGTGCGTGCCGGCGATGAGGATTCCGTTCTCGACCTGGGCTCGATCCGCAATCAATGAGCCCTCGAGCTGGCATTTCTGCATGCTGAGACGCCTCACCCGCGAATCCCGCATGATAAGGGCGCCGCGCTGATCCGCTTCGAAGCCTACATTCGATAAGATCAGCGGCACGCTCAAGGTGCAGCCTTCAAGATCGAGGCCTCCGGCGATGACCGCATTGTTGAGCCGGACCCCTGAGACGGCGACCGTCCACTCCGGCTTGCTGCCGTTGACGAGCGCACGCACGACGATGCCGCGAACCTTGGCACCGCCAAGATCAGCCACCTCACCCTTGGCAGCGCAGGCAAGCAGCACTTCCTCGGGAGGACTGAGGTCGTCTCCCACGCTCATGAACGGTCTCGACATTCTTCCCAACAACCCCCGGGACTGGCCGCAAGCGCCATCAAAGCCCGAAATCCGCTGCATTTCAAAGCTTCTGACCACCCGCAGGACACAATACGTCCCGCCTTCCGGACGGTCGAGGCCTCGTTGAGCGATTGGTCAAAATGCTGCTCCGTTGCCCGGATAACCTTCGAATTCGACGGCAAGCGAGGGATCGCACCGGACGGACTGCGTCAAGCCGGTGACGACTGCCAGGACGACAATCCGGGTTTACCCTAATAGGTAGCGGTGTGCTCGACAAAACGCCCTTGCCCGCTCTAAACACTGATAGTGGCTTGGCCGGGCCGCAAGTTCTTGGCCGGTCAGATGGGAAGAAACAAAGAAGACGCCGATAAAGAATTCGCGTTTTCGATCGAGTCGGGCGCACCAGCGTGCACCCAAGACGGGAGGTTTTGCGCAATGTCCCCCGCCGACACCAATCCAGGGCTCGTCGAGGCGCCCGCCTCGATGGACGCCGCTGCAAACGCATCGCACCACGATTCCGCGCACATCGTCCCCGAAAGTCTGGAGATTGAAGGCTTTCCCGATGAAGGTCCTGATATCGTCGCGCCTGACGACGAACGCGCCAAGGAGCACTTCATCCCCGTCACACGCTTTGCGTTGATGGATCGCCTCACCATGCCGAATGCATGGCCGGGCGGCCAAGCCACCGCCGCACGCCGCTTTTTCGCCTACCTCGACTACTGGCGCCACCAGCGCTACGGCGCCAAACTCCTGGATTTGGAGCAGACCTACGAGCCGTTCAGCCCCGACAGCGACCTCCTCCTCACTCGATCCTTCACCAATGAAGAACTCGACGACATGCAAGGTCGCATGGTCGAA
The DNA here is from genome assembly GCA_018830445.1 of Alphaproteobacteria bacterium. Lineage (GTDB taxonomy): Bacteria > Pseudomonadota > Alphaproteobacteria > Rhizobiales > Hyphomicrobiaceae > Filomicrobium. The sequence goes on from JAHJSN010000085.1 coordinate 29,526, forward strand.
GGCATCAGACAAATCCTGACGCAGGCCAACTATCGGCCAATCGATCCTTCTTCCGTCGCTGAGATCCTGACCAAGGACTCCCACTACGGCCTCGACCTGCACGTCGACTTCTCGCTGTTTGAAGAGGTGCTGATTTTCTACCGGGGCGCTTCGACGCGCAAGGACCAGAAGCGCACGCTTCGCAAGTTCATGCGCAAGGAAGAATTCGACGTGCCGATCTTCCAGCGCCTGTTCCTGCTCTTCAAACTGAAGCCGCTGGAACAGCGCGTACGCGAAATCATGGCAAGCGAAAAGATTTCGCACAAGGAAGCCGAGCGCATGGCCCAAAAACAGCGCGCCCATCTTCCCGCCGCCGTCATCCCCGGCAACATCTACATGAAGCTGTTCAAGAACATCCCGCGCTCGGATATCGAGATGGTCTTCCCCAACACCGAGGTGCGCTACCGCATGATGGACAAGATCATGCTTTCCGGCGGCGGCATCGCGGGCCTTGGCGGGCCCGTTGTCGGCGCGATCACCAAGTTCGGCGCATTAGCCAACCCGTTTGTTGCGATCCCGGTCATGATAGGTGTCGGCGGCGCCGTATTCCGCGGCGCCATGAACTTCGTCAACAAGCGCAACAAGTACATGGTCGTGATGGCCCAGAACCTCTATTTCCACTCCTTGGCCGACAACCGCGGCGTCATGATCAAGCTGATCGACCGCGCCGCCGAGGAGGACGTGAAGGAGGAGATGCTGCTCTATTCCGTGCTCGCCAAGGAGCAGGCCAACCGTCGCGACCTGGACGCCATCGACGTTGCCATCGAACAATACCTCAAGTCGACGTTCGGCATCGATGTCGATTTCGATCTGGAAGACGCACTCGATCGCCTGATGGCGGATGGCCTTGTCACCGAGGATGCCAACGGCGACCTGCACACTTTGCCGCCGCAAGTCGCTTGCGAGCACATCGACGCGATGTGGGACGTCCTCCTCGACGAACTTCCCGATTACGATCCGCATGAAGGAATGGAGATGGACGTCGACAAGTTGCGCGCCGAAAACGGTCTCCGGCAAACACAGGCGTTCGAAGCTTGACGAACCCAGACCATACCGGCGGTGAGACCGGCTTAGTCGCCGATGCTGCTGACGATGGCGTTGGCGTTGGCGTTGGCGTTGCCGCCGGCACAGATGCCGCGACCGCCGGCAACCTGTCTTCGATCGTCATTGAGATCGCCGAGCGCGACCACGCCCGCACGCTTGCGGGCGCCCTGGAAAATCTGCTCGACCCGCCCCCTGACGCCTTGTCGATTTTCGAGTCCCAAGGCGCTGGCACACCCTGGCGGATTACCGCCTATTACGCCGATCCGCCGGCAATCGCCGGCCTGCACCGCTCACTCCAGGCAATCGTCGACGGCGCATTCGAGGTTCCTCTGCCGCGCCTGGAAGCCGTACCCGATCTCAACTGGGTGGCGATGTCGCAGGCCGCCCTGCCACCGGTCCACGCCGGCCGCTTCACCATCCACGGCTCGCACGACCGCCACCGCGTTCCCCAGGGCCCGGGCGCGATCCTCATCGAGGCGGGCGAAGCCTTCGGCACCGCCCATCACGCCACGACCTACGGCTGCCTGCTGGCCATCGACCAACTCACCCGCAAGCGGTCCTACCGCAATGGTCTCGATCTTGGCTGTGGTTCCGGCGTGCTTGCCATCGCCGTCGCCCGCGCCAACCCGGACGCCCGCTTGATCGCCAGCGACATCGACGAAGCCTCTGTGGTTGTCGCCCGCGCGAACTTCCAGGCCAACCGCGCCGGCGCCCGCATCCGCGCTATCGCCGCTGGTGGCCTAAACGATCGCCAATTGCGCGAACGCGCGCCCTACGATCTCCTGATTGCAAACATCCTTGCCGGACCGCTCATCCGCCTTGCCAAGGACATCGCCCGCGCCGTCGAAACCGGCGGCGACCTCGTCCTCTCGGGGCTATTGACCGAGCAGGCCCGCGAAATCACCGCAACCTACCGTGCCGCCGGCTTCACCGTGCAACAGAACACCAGGATCGCCGGCTGGTCGACCCTGGTGCTGCGTCGTGTGCGATGACTTCAGTTCTGTGATGTAATCATACGTGCACCGGCAGCGGCTGACCGCTTGCCGCCTTGATCTTCGCGATCTCCGTTCGCGAGAATCCACGTTCGACCAACTCCCCCTCGGAGAGCCGCGCAAGATAAGGCCGCACGATTGCGTCGGCCTTGGCCTGCTGGTGATCTGCAATTTTCTCCAGAACGCGAGCCGCCGCATTGGAGATTGTTTCCAGTTCGTCCCGGAACCACGCCGCCGATTGAGTAAGTGTGCTCATGATCATCTCCTTCTGATAATTCTGTGCTCACGAAGGACTGAAGTCTTTTTTGCTCCTAGTGTTCTGGATCAAACATTTGATTCCCGGGTGGAGGTCGTCAAATGTTTGTGAATCCAGAACACAATCAAAAGGTTGCCTAGTGTTCCGGGCTGACATTCAGGTTCCCGGCAGGGAACCATATGTCAGAGACGGAGCACTAGGAGCCTGTCCGAGTAGTCGTGTACGGAGCAAAATCGTAGAATAGTTTTCTCTCCGCTTCTGCATGGGGGCCTAGAAACCGGCAATTCGAACGCTCCAGTCCACCAGGATGCCACGGTCCAGCAAGGCGTCGAACTTA
>JAHJSN010000006.1 GCA_018830445.1 Alphaproteobacteria bacterium
CCCCGTTGCCGACAACTCATGAATCAGAGAAAAACTGATTTGGGAATCCCTGGACTGACGACGGCAACCCCGGCCGCGCACGAATTCTGTCGCGGCGTGGCACGACAGACTCGGCTCAACTGACGACAGGCCCTAGTGTTCTGGCTCAAACATTTGATTCCCGGGTGGAGGTCGTCAAATGTTTGTGAATCCAGAACACAATCAAAAGGTTGCCAAGTGTTCCGGGCTGACATTCAGGTTCCCGGCAGGGAACCATATGTCAGAGTCGGAACACTAGATGTGAACTTTCAGGCGACGTTTGCCTCCGGTTGCCGCTGACCGCGCGAGCCAACGTCAGATGCAAAAGCAACCCTGGAATTCGGACATTTGATCTCAAGGGTGCCGCATGGGAAGGCAAATTTCTGTAGCCGGTCTTGCCGGCCGCCTTTTACAACAATCGAAATAAAGCAAATTGTTCAATGGGTTCAAAATGTTTCTCAGGTTCTGGCGGAACCATTCGATGCATAATATAGGGTTGCCCGGTAGTTAGGGTTGGCTGGTCTGAACTTCATACCGGCGGCCGCAGATGTTGCAGGTCGGCGATGAGTTCAGGCAGTGGCAAGCCCGCCCTCACGCCACAAGGCAAGTATAGAGCCCGTAAAACTGAAATGGACGCGCAGATCACGATTCCGGCAATCGATGCAAGCGGTAGACTCTACCCCATCGAGAAACTCACCGCACATCGCGACGGCGGTGTGCTGCACCTGGCCATCTCCATCTTCGTCTTTTCGAAGGGCCGATTGCTTCTCCAACGGCGCGCGCCGGAAAAATATCACAGCGGCGGGCTGTGGGCGAATACCTGCTGCACCCACCCCGATTGGGGCGAAGATCTAACGACTGCTGCCCACCGCCGGTTGCGTGAGGAAATGGGGCTTGACGTCCCCACACTCGAAGAGCGCGCGGTGATCGACTATCATGCGCGGGTATCAGATGAGCTTTGGGAGCGTGAGCGGGTTCATGTTTTCCAGTATGTGTCCCGGGAACCGCTCGCCACGCCGGCGCATGCTGCGAGCGAAGTTTGCGAAACCAGCTGGATGGCGCCCGCGGACATCCGCCGCGCAATGGCAAGGTCGCCCGAATCTTTCGCGCCCTGGTTTCGCATCTACATGGACCGCTGGGACGAACTCAATTTGACGTAGCTGCCAAGGCCCGCCGGCCACAAGCCACATCGCCCGTGGTCGGAACCCGAATGAAAGCCGTGGGCCTGCACTCGTCTCAGCCTTTCTTCACCGGTTCGCTGTTGGCGCCCTTCGTAAAAACCGGGGTGTCGGCATCGAAGTGATGCCACGGCGGTGCCGAACCTGCCCAGAAATGTGCAGCCGGCTTGTAATTCGAAGGATCGTCCAGCGTCCCCGCCTTGATCGAGATGAAATGCGGGAAGGCGCTGTCTTCAGCGAACAGAGGCGTCCCGCAGGACGGGCAGAAATGCCGGATGCGGATTGCCCCGCTGTCTGCCTCGCTGCGGAAGGTCGCCGTTTCGCCCTTGGTGATATCGAGCGCCTTGGCGGCGACGACAAACACGTAGGAGGGCGCACCGCCGCACACGTACTGGCAGTCGCGGCAGTGACACGCCGCCGAACCGACCACTTCCCCATCGACTTTGTATCGAATGGCGCCGCAAAGACACCCGCCTTCAGCATTGACGTGGGTCACAGGCATCCTCTCCTTCCCTGGTGTTCTGGGTCATTCGCCTGCTTTCCGTGGCAAGCAGGCCCGCGACTGTGAATCCAGAACACAAACAAAGAACTAAGCTGGGGTTCCGGGCTGACGCTTGCGCGCCAATTGTCGACGCCGGAACACGAGTGGTGCGCACCTAACGTCTGGTCCCCACTTGCGGCTTGGCTCGATGCCAAACGTTTGGTGCAAAAGCTACACTAGTGTTCTGGATCAAACATTTGATTCCCGGGTGGAGGTCGTCAAATGTTTGTGAATCCAGAACACAATCAAAAGGTTGCCAAGTGTTCCGGGCTGACATTGTTCCGGGCTGACATTGTTCCGGGCTGACATTCAGGTTCCCGGCAGGGAACCATATGTCAGAGTCGGAACACTAGAATCGCAGTTTTGCTCGTGTTCCTTGTGGCTCCGTCACTTGGTCGATAGCGTGCTGCAACGGGAACCAAGTGTCGGAGCCGGAACACTCGGTCAACTGAACTTGTCGTATCGAATACGGCTAGGCGGCAACTTAGCTTCGCTCAGCAGTACGCGAATTGCACCATCGACCATCGGAGGGGGACCGGCAACGAACCCGATGGTTCGCTCGTTGAGATCCCCGCAGAAATCTTTCACGCCACGCGCGGCGACTTCGTGGACGAAACCCTCGTGCAACTGGATCGAGGGGTAATCCGGATGACTCGCAGCAGGCGCGGCTTCGTCGGACAGCGCAAGTATAACCTGGAGGGCCCCGCCCGATTTTTCAACGAGTCCAGCGAGCTCTTTGAGATAAAATCCATCGGCAAGCGTGCGCACGCCGAAATAGAGCCATCCTTTGTTTGAGCTGAAATGCCCCGCTTTTGTGGCGTGATCGAGGATCGACATGATCCCGGCGATACCTGAGCCTCCGGTAATGCAGACGAGGTCGCCGTCTTCGCCGGGACGCAAGGTTGCCGTCCCCAGCGGTCCGAACAACGAGATACCCGCTCCCTCGGCTTGATCGGCAAACAGCCAATTCGAGAATCCGCCCCCTGGCTTGCGCTTGACAACAAACCGGATGCGATCCGTTTCCGGCGCGTAATTGACCATCGAATAAGCCCGCCCGCCCGTCAATCCAGGCGCGGTCACCACCATGAACTGTCCAGCGGCGAATGCGACCGGCTGCTCGAGTGCGACCTCGAAATCGACGACGTCTGAAGTGAGCTTCTTCAGCCCTTCTAAGCGGCCGTTGATGCGGTGCGGCGCGGCCGCGCGGTCGCCGGAGTGGACATCCGAGGGCACCCGCAAAACGCACTCACCCTTGGCGTGGCTTTGGCATAGCAGGATATCGCCCTTGTCGCGCTTGAGGCGGCTGGCGCCGGGAGCTTCCGGCCATGCCATTTCGACGTCGCCGCTCATCACCCGTGCACGGCAGGTGCCGCACGTTCCCGTGGCGCATTCATAGGGAAGCGAAAGTCCCGCCGAGAGTCCCCGAAACAACAGCGTCTCGGACGCGTCATCGCTGTCGAGTTTGAATTCGCCGGTCTTCGTTTGCAGCGTGATGGCCATGCGTGCGCCTTCCAGCCGTCGCTCAGGAGTTGAAGAAGGCGTCGTCGTCCATGTCGTCTTCGTCCTCGAAATCGTAGAGCAGTTCCTTCTCGACGAAGGCCATCAACTCGCCGTCCTCGACCTTGGTCTCGTAGGTCTTGAGCGGCTTTTCAGTTTCGCCCTGCAATTCGAGAGTGGCAAGATCCCACGCCCAGAGGTGCTTGGTGCAGGTCATCACGCAGCCGGCGATGATGCCGGACTCATCGAGCGGTTCCTCCATGTGCGGACACACCGGCGGCAGCGCCCGGAACCCCCCCTTGTAGTGCGCCACCAGGATCGGAATGCCCCCGGCAGCCCAGATTTTCTTGAGCGAGTTTTCCGGCACCTCGGTGGTCTTGCAGAGTTTTATCCAGCTCATGGCAGCGTTTTGGCACTCTTCATTGGTGTTGTTTCAAAAGCGCGGGCGTCCGCTCGGAGCCGCGACGGCGAAGGGATTGTAACAGACGCAAAGGCGGGCAATTGAGCCCGCCTGGCAGGATAATAATTCTAGAGCATCAAAGCGGCCAGTGCGAGCCCTTGTCCAGTCGCCGGTTGTCGAGCTTGACTTCCCTGCCCACGAATTTGGCCTTGCCGTCCTCGATCTGGAAGGTGTCGACGTAGCGTCCGGCAAGAAACAGCCGCGTTTCGCCTGCCTCGATGTGGGAATTGTTGCCGTCGAGCATGTTCTGGTAGAACACCACCGACGAAACGGCTTCTGCGGTCTTGCCGTCATCGGCCACGTTCACCGTGTAGACCGACGTGTGCCGGTGCAGCGGAGAATGGTCGGTATTGTGCTTGGGCAGCATTCTGACCATCGAGTCCATTTCCTTGCGCGTGCCCTGCAGATAGATCATGTCCTTATTGATTTCCGGACTGAACGACGTGATCTTGTAGTGGAAAACAGGCGCGCAGAGATCGAGCCAGTCCTGCCAGCGCTGATCGTCCAGAGCCAGCGCCGCGCGATAGATCGTGTCTCGGACGGCCGCCGCCTTGTCGTGGCCATTAGCTTGCATCTTCTTGTTTCCTTCTTACTGCACTCAGTGCAGGGCGACTGCACCAACATGCCTCCGCCGCGGCCGCTGAGCCTCGGCGAGATACAACCCCAAGACCGGCGGTGCGGAAGCTATCGCCACCGGCAACCGCCATCTTTGTGCTCATCGTCTGCTTATTCCGCAGCCACCGCGGGAGGAGCGTAAGCCTTGTCGGGTTCGCTCGGCATCCGGTTCATCCAGCGGCCCCACTCGTCGTAATAGTGACGCATCCCGATCTCGTCGTGGATCGTCTCGTTCTCGTGGCGTCCGTGCAGGATACGGCGCGGTTCCGTGCCCGGGCTCATCGTGGCGCCCTGTCCGGCAACGCCGATCAGGTCCTCATGCAGGTTGCGACCGAACGGCCCCCAGATCGAGTTGTGGTGATTGATGCGCGTGATGCGCTCTTCTGGCGTATCCCGCTTCAGACCGAGACCGCGGAACTCGATCATGACCTTGTCAGGCCCAAGCGGAGTGACGATGTCGCAACGCAAAGCAGACCCGCGCAGGTTGAAGTTGAAGCCTGGAAACAGGTCGACCATGTACCACTGGTTGGGTGGCAGTTTCGGGAACGACAGTTCCGCGCGGCTCTCGAAGCCTTCGTAGTTCTCGTAGTTGACCTCGAACGTGCCGACCACGACATGACCGTTCTTGTAGGCGAAGTTCTTGCGCGCGAAGTAGGCGTCGTTGAAGCCGGTGATCCGGTTATGGTAGTGCATGAAGTCGTGGTAGAACTCGCTGTTGGTGTCGTGCCACAGCTTGTAGTTCGTATCGACGATTGCCTTGTGATAATGGAACACTTCCAGCGGCTCTGCGTCGAGTGATTCACGCAGGCATTCGAAAGGCTCGCCGCACCACTCTTCCACGGTCTGCGATGGGTTGTCGTCCATGTTGACCCAGACGAACCCGCCGAATTTCACTTCGCAGCGCAGGCGGCGCAGGCCGACGTTCTCTTTGCAGAGGCGGTCCTGGTAGCCTTCCTTTTCGCGTGCGACGTAGACGCAATTGCCCTTCATGTCGAACTGCCATGCGTGGAACATGCAGGTCATGCGCTTCGGATTGCCTGACGGCTGCCCCTCGAGGAAGCTGCCGGCCGGGCGGCGCTCGATCAACATGCCACGGTGCGGGCAGACGTTTAGGAATGCGCGGATTTCGTTGTCCGGTCCGCGGCAGATGACGATTGGCTCGCCGCCGATGCTGGTGGTGCGGAAATCATAAGCCTCGGGAAGTTCGGATTCGTGGCAAACAGGCACCCACACGTGTTTGAAAATCTTCTCGATTTCATCGTTGAAGATGCCCTGCTCGGAGTAGATGCGGCTGTCGATCCACTCACCCTGCTGGAGAGGCGGCTTTGCAATCCACTGGTTATGGTTACGTGCAGGCATGTGACTCCATCCTCCTCGATCAATCCGTCTGCGCAGCGCGGATACATCTGTATAATAGTCAAAACGGCAATGTCGGTACCACGGACCTGTTAGACGCCGTTCGCAGTCAGCAAGCGTATTGAACGGTATCGCGAACAGGTCGCATGAAGGTGCCTGGACCATTACTTGATGCACTATGACGCTGCACCAACGTTAGGCACAATCAAATTTCCCTATTACTGGATCGAAGCAGCGTATCGCCGAATGCTGCGCCGCAGCAATAAGAGCAGGTACCCGAAACAACCTGACCGATCGGCTAGGTATTTTCATAGGCCCTAGAAATCGTTCCATCAATACGAACGATTTTACATGGCAAGCGCAAATGTCGTGCCATGGTGTCGCAGTTGCCTCGTTTCTGTTAGACAGAATTGAGGGCTCGATTTCGGCAGCGACAACGGGTGACCGCCATCGCTGATCGAACCTGCGATCGGGGCGGGATGCCGCAAGGCTGCCTTAACGGTGTGGCTGACTGAAAGCGGGTTTCGCCGCGACGAGTGCTAAAGTACCGCGAGCCCGGAAATGATGGAGGACATGCAGAGCCGACATACCAGATCAAGCAGGTGAAAAAATCTGCGGATTGAAAACGTAAACCAAACACTGAGCGAGCCGGGTCGATATCGACCTGGTTTATGAATTCAGCGCCTTGGGAGGAACCGAATGCTATCTCAAATCAAGGTCCTTGGATCGGCCACGCTTGTAGCGGCCGCCTCGATATTCGCAACGACCGCCGCATCCGCACTGGACTTCGGCAAGCCGGGTGAAAAAGTCAGCCTCGTCGTCGGCTACCAGCCCTACTACACGGAATCCTGGTCCGGCGTCGTCAACAACGGCAAAGGTTTCTGGAAGAACCATCTGCCGGAAGGCAGCACTGTAGAATTCCAGGTCGGCCTGCAAGGGTCCGTGATCGTCAACGCCATGACCGGCGAAAAGCAACACATCGGCTACATGGGCGATATGCCAGCGATCGCCTCGACGTTCCGCAACCTTCCCGACCGTGGCGGCACGGATATCCGCATCGTTGCGGCACTCGGCACGTCCCAGCAGCAGTGTAACATCTTCCTGGTGCGCAACGATGCGCCGGAATTCAAGGACGGCAAGGAAGCCGTCAAATGGATGGACGGCAAGATTACGTCCGCTCCGCACGGCGCCTGCACCGACCGCTTCGCCCGCGAAGCCTTCGATAAGGCTGGCATCAAGCCCGCCAGCTACCTGAACCAGAACATCGAAGTCATCACCACGAACTTCCGCGCCGGCAAGCTCGACGCGGCAGCCATCTGGGAACCGACAGCAACGAAGATTGCCAAGGCAGGTCTTGCCCGCCGGGCTGCTTCGGGCATCGACTTCGGCATCTCCGACGGCGCATTCATGGTCATGCTGAACGATCTCATTCAGCAGCGCCCCGACGTTGTCAAAGGCTGGCTGAACGCGGAACTGGATGCCCAGCTCTTCGTCGGCGACCTGAACAACGCGGACGCAGTTGCCGCCATGGCGGAATCCCAGACCGAGCAGATCGACAAGGAAGTCTTGCACGCCGCCCTCTACAAAGGCCCAGCAGGATCGAACAAGATCACCTTGGACTTCGCTATCACCGACAACGCCAAGCAGCTCATCAAGGATGCGACAGCGTTCCTTTACAGCCTGCCGAAAAAGCCGGCTGCCGCTGAAAGCGTACGTCCTGAGGCGATCATGGGTCAGTTTGCCGAAGAGGTGCTGAAAGAGCGTGGCCTGACCGCTCCGGTAGGCAAGATCGACGCGCAGTAACGACGACCACCGGGCTTTCCTTCAGTGGCAAGGGAAGCCCGGTGCCGCGGCGGATGCCCACGGATACTGGCAGGCCCAACCGGTCGAATGCCCGGCCTGCTGGAACTACGATCACGGACGGTACGAAAGTCCAGATCGATGGAATTGAACAAGCCACTTCGCAGCCAAGCCGAAGTTTTGCGGTTCGAATCGCCGCAAAACATTGCGACCATTGCCGAGCCGGCACCCATGCAGAGAACTTGAGAGCAAACATGAGCCAGACAGCCGCGACAACGACAGTACCCAAGCTGACGAAGGCGCCGACAGGGCTGGCCTTGTTCTTCTATCGGATCGGCAAGTCGTTTCAGACGCCAACCCCCTACCTGACCATATTTGGCGTGGCTCTGTGGCTCTTTACATGGTGGCTGCTTTGCGAAGGCCTGAAAGTTGATCGCTTTGACAAGATTCCAGGCCCCGTCGCTGTTTCCAAGGACCTATTTTCGTTCACACCGTTCCAGGGAATTTCGATATTCACTGAGGAATTCTACAACCACATCATGGTCAGTTGCCGACGCATTGCGATCGCATTCGCCATTGCCACGGGTGTTGGTGTGCCACTCGGCCTGTTCATGGGTTGGTCGCGTCGCATTCGCGATTATGCCTTCCCTATTCTCGAAACGCTCCGCCCGATCCCGATCCTGGCCTGGGTGCCGCTGTCGATCCTGATGTTCCCCGGGTTCGAAGCGCCGGTGATCTTCCTTGCAACGCTGGCGTCCTTGTTCGTGACGGCACTGAACACGATGCTCGGGGTCGACTCTATCGACGAAGAGTACTTCCGCGCGGCGGGCTGCCTCGGATCCAGCAACTGGGACATCTTCAAGAACGTCGTCGTTCCAGGCGCTCTTCCATTCGTCTTTACCGGTCTCCAGATCTCGATCGGCGTCGCCTGGTTCTCGCTGGTGGCCGCCGAAATGGTTTCCGGTGATCACGGCCTGGGGTACCTGATCGTCGATTCCTACATGAACAATGTCACCGTCCCGATGGTGATTGGCATGATTACCCTTGGCTTCATCGGCTGGTTCACATCGATCTTGGTCCGCATGCTCGGTAACTGGCTGATGCAGTGGCACGTCAAGGCACTCGCCTTGCAGGGCCGTTGATCGCTGCCTGCCTCGGTTAAGAATAAAAGGGTTCCAGACCAAATGAACGTCAACACTGCAATTCGAAGCGAGAGCGCACAACCGATGACGGCACAAAAAAATCGCGGTGCCCTTAGCATTCGCAACGTCACCAAGATCTACGATCCCGAAGGCGTCAACGTCATGGCCGTCGACAATTGCTCGATGGAGATCGCCGCCGGCGAAGTCTGTATGATCGTCGGACCTTCGGGTTGTGGCAAGACGACTCTCCTGAACGCGATCGCGGGTTTCCACTCCATCACGCACGGCGAAATACTGCTCGATGGTGAAATGCTCTGCGGCCCCGGCAAGCCAAAGGCAGACATGGGCGCCGAGCGGATGGTCGTATTTCAGCACGGTGCTCTCTTCCCCTGGAAGACGCTTGCCGAAAACGTAGCCTACGGCCCGATTGTCCAGGGCGTGCTGCCCAAGAAGCAGGCCCTCGAAAAAGCCCGAGAAATGCTTGCTGAAGCAGGCATTGGCAACGTGTTGGATAAATACCCCGGCGAGGTGTCATCGGGTATGTCGCGCCGCGCCGAAATCGTGCGTGCGCTCATCAACGATCCAAAGGTTCTCCTGCTTGATGAACCCTATCGTGCGATGGACGCACTGACCAAGTCGATCATGCATGAATCCTTGCTTGAGACCTACGACCGTACCAAGGTGACGATCTTCTTCATCACCCACGATCTCGAAGAGGCGATTTTCCTTGGCGACAAGGTTCATGTCGTGACCACGCGCCCCTGCCAGTTGAAGAAGACGGTTGAGGTCAACATCCCTCGCCCGCGTTCATACGAGACGCAGTCCTCTGAAGAATTCCGAATTCTGATGGAGGAGGTCAACGAGGCCGTTCACGAAGAAGCAATCAAGGCCTTCCAGGCCGGCGAACGCGAACTTGCATAAGAGCTTGGCTTGAGCCGCAAAAAGGATCCGGAAACGCCCTATGACCGATATTGCCCAGCCATCGACCCATGCCGCCGCACCGGTAACGCCCAGACGACGCAGCGCGCTGCAGAAGCTCGTGCAGAACCAGTCGCTGTGGCGTGGCATTCTTGCGATCATCGTCTTTCTGATCCTCTGGGAAATCGGGGCAAGATGGGATGAATGGTTCGGCAGGGAATGGATGATTCCCGGCGTCGGGCTGATCCCGCCGCCGACAGACGTTGCCGCCGCATGGGTGGAGGTGCTGCCGAAGCCTGGTTACTGGGAAAGCTGGTATTCGAGCTTCAAGCGCGTTCTCTCCGGCTTTCTCATGGCGATGCTGCTTGGAATTCCGTTTGGCCTGATGCTCGCGGTCAACAAATACTTCCGCGATGTGTTCTTCCCGCCATTTGAAATTCTGCGCCCGATCCCGCCGCTGGCGTGGGTTCCTGCATCGCTGATTTTCTGGCCGACCAATGAGATGTCGATCGCATTCATCACGTTTCTTGGAGCCTTCTTCACCATCGTCATCAACGTGCTCGGCGGCGCCCGCAATATCGACGTCCGTTACCTTCGAGCCGCTCAGTCGATGGGCGCTTCCCAGTGGGACCTTTTCTCCAAGATCATCTTGCCGGGGACCCTCCCATCGATCTTCACCGGTGCCGCAGTCGGTATGGGCATCACTTGGGAGGTGGTGCTTGCCGCCGAAATGATTTCGGGCGGCGGCACCCAGGGTGGCGGCGGTCTCGGCTTCTTCATCTGGAACTCCTACATGGGCGGTTCCCTGGAGCAGATCGTGGTTGGCATGATTTCCGTGGGAATAGCAGGCTACCTTTGCTCCACGGCGATCCGCATGATCGGCGACTGGTACATGCCCTGGAAGCGCCTCCACTAGCGAGCGCCGCGCGGCGCAACGAGTCGAGCAATATACGCATTCGAATTTGAGACGAGAGGTCTAAAGTAGCGATGGCTCAAGATACCATGGACGCACCGGCACAGTCGGCCGAGGACCTTGCCGGAAAAGGCAGGCTTGAGCTGAAAAAAGTCTCGAAAGCGTATGGCGACGAATGGGAGCAGCAACTCGTCATCGACGAGCTTGACGTCGAGATCAGGCCCGGCGATCTGACTGTGATCGTTGGTCCGTCGGGTTGCGGAAAGTCCACGCTCGTCAACCTGATCGCGGGCTATGAGTTCCCCGATACGGGTGAAATCCTGCTCGACGGCAATACGGTGTCGGGTCCTGGTCGCGACCGCATGGTGGTGTTTCAGGAAACCGCCTTGATGCCCTGGCAGACCACCTACCAGAACATCGTATTCGGTCCGAAACTGCGCGGTGAACTGACCGGCAGGGCACTGCAGCAGGAGGCCGACCGCCTGCTCGCCAAGGTCGGCCTCAGCGAATTCAAGCACAAGTATCCCCTGCAGCTGTCCGGTGGCATGCAACGCCGCGCCGAACTCGCCCGCGCGCTGATAAACAATCCGCGCATCATGATCATGGACGAGCCGTTCCGCGGCCTCGACGCCATGTCGCGGGGCTTGATGCAGGAATTCTTCCTTCGCCTGTTCGAAGAAAACCGCCGCACCAACCTGTTCGTAACCTCCGAAATCGACGAGGCGATTTTCCTCGCCGACCGCATCATCGTTCTCTCCAACCGCCCGGCGAAGGTCCGCAAGGTCATCGAAGTCAACCTTCCGCGCCCGCGCGATTACAAGATGCTCAATTCGACAGAAGCCTACAACATCAAGCGCGAGGCCATGGCGATCCTCCACGAGGAGGCCATGAAGAGCTTCAAGCCATCTGGCGCTTCGGTAAAAATGGCCACACCTGTCGTCGGCGGTCACTAGTGGCCTGCACCGGCTAAATTGACTCATGTGCATCGGCCGCGAACACTGATTCCTACCTCGTCGGGCTCTCAACCGACAGGGTGCATCGACATGCCAGCCAAAAAATACATCGTGGACCTCGATGCGGCCGAGCGC